>DATNBX010000310.1:0-8540 GCA_035571795.1 Ramlibacter sp. | reverse complement strand
GAAGGCGGGCTTCCACACCACCAGGTCGGCCCACTTGCCGGGCTCGATGCTGCCGACCTCGTGGCTGATGCCGTGCGAGATCGCCGGGTTGATCGTGTACTTGGCGACGTAGCGCCGGGCGCGGAAGTTGTCGTGGCGTTCGCTGTCGCCCGGCAACTTGCCCCGCTGCAGCTTCATCTTGTGGGCAGTCTGCCAGCAACGCATGATGACTTCGCCGACCCGGCCCATGGCCTGGCTGTCGGAGCTGAACATGCTGATCGCGCCCAGGTCGTGCAGCACGTCCTCGGCCGCGATCGTTTCCTTGCGGATGCGGCTTTCGGCGAATGCCAGGTCCTCGGCGATCGCCGGGTCCAGGTGATGGCACACCATCAGCATGTCCACGTGCTCGTCCAGCGTGTTCACCGTATAAGGCATCGTCGGGTTGGTCGACGACGGCAGGAAATTGGCTTCGCCGACGACCCGCAGGATGTCGGGCGCATGGCCGCCGCCCGCGCCCTCGGTGTGGAAGGCGCACAGGGCGCGGCCCTTGGTCGCGGCGATGGTGTTCTCGACGAAGCCGGACTCGTTGAGCGTGTCGCTGTGGATCGCCACCTGGGTGTCGGTTTCCTCCGCCACATCCAGGCAGTTGCCGATCGCCGCCGGCGTCGTGCCCCAATCCTCGTGCAGCTTCAGGCCGATGGCGCCGGCGTCGATCTGCTCGCGCAGCGCCGCCGGCAGGCTGGCGTTGCCCTTGCCGAGAAACCCAAGGTTCATGGTGAACGCGTCGGCGGCTTGCAGCATCCGCTCGATATTCCATGGCCCGGGCGTGCAGGTGGTCGCGAAGGTGCCGGTGGCCGGGCCGGTGCCGCCGCCCATCATGGTGGTGACGCCCGAGGCCAGCGCCTCCTCGATCTGCTGCGGGCAGATGAAGTGGATGTGGCAGTCGATACCGCCCGCGGTGACGATGTTGCCTTCGCAGGAAATGATTTCGGTGCCTGGCCCGATGACGATGTCGACGCCGCTCTGGGTGTCGGGATTGCCGGCCTTGCCGATGGCGGCGATCCGGCCGTCCCTGATGCCGATGTCGGCCTTGACGATGCCCCAGTGATCGAGGACGAGGGCATTGGTCATGACGCAGTCCATCGCGCCGCCGGCCTCGGGACCGCTGCCTGATCCATCGCGGGTGCGCTGGGACTGCGCCATGCCGTCGCGGATGGTCTTGCCGCCGCCGAATTTCACCTCTTCGCCGTAGCCGCCGGCGCGCAAGGTGTAGTCGTCCTCGACCTCGATCACCAGGTCGGTGTCGGCCAGGCGCACGCGGTCGCCGGTCGTCGGGCCGAACATCTCGGCGTAGGCGCGCCTTCCGATCGTTGCCATCAGAGTTTCCCTTGCACGAGGCCGCGGAAACCGAACACCATGCGCTCGCCCGACAGGTCGACCAGCTCGACTGTGCGCTGCTGGCCCGGCTCGAAGCGCACCGCGGTGCCCGACGCGATGTTCAGGCGCATGCCGCGCGCCGCCTCGCGGTCGAACTGCAGCGCGCCATTGGTCTCGGCGAAGTGATAGTGCGATCCGACCTGGATCGGCCGCTCGGCGCTGTTGCGAACGACCAGCGTGAGCGTGCGCCGGCCCGGGTTGAGCGGGTGGTCGCCGGGATCGGTGAAAAGCTCGCCGGGCGTCATCTTCAGACCACCGGCTGGTGCACCGTGACCAGCTTGGTGCCGTCGGGAAAGGTGGCCTCGACCTGGATGTCGGGGATCATTTCGGCCACGCCTTCCATGACATCACCCCGCGTCAGGATCGTGCGGCCTTCGCTCATCAGCTGGGCCACGCTCTTGCCGTCGCGCGCGCCTTCCATGACGGCGGCGGAAATCAAGGCCACCGCTTCGGGATAGTTGAGCTTGAGCCCACGCGCCTTGCGCCGCTCCGCCAGCAGCGCGGCCGTAAAGACGAGCAGCTTGTCCTTCTCGCGGGGGGTCAGTTCCATGGCTGCGGCGGGTTGAAGAAGTATCGGCGGCCCATCTTAGTGCAAGGCTCGTGCCGGGCCCCAATGGCACGGAACGTGCACCTGCGCACCGTGAGCCGAACCATTCCGATCCTGCCGCTACCGCTCAAGGCGCCGCAACGCGTCGCCAAGGTGCGTCGCGACTACAACCGGTGGGTGGCCAGCGAAACGATGGAGGACTACGCGCTGCGCTACACGCCGCAGCGGTTTCGCAAGTGGTCCACCTTCCGCGTCGCCAATACGGCGTTCGGCGCCGCCTCGTTCCTGGTGCTGGAGGCGGTCGGCGCGACCCTCCTCGTGCAATACGGCTTCCTGAACGCCTTCTGGGCGATCCTCGCGACCGGGTTGATCATCTTCCTGGCGGGCCTGCCCATCAGCGTCTACGCGGCGCGCTACGCCGTCGACATGGACCTGCTCACGCGCGGCGCCGGCTTCGGCTACATCGGCTCCACCCTCACCTCGCTGATCTACGCGTCCTTCACTTTCATCTTCTTCGCGCTGGAAGCGGCCGTGATGGCCTACGCGCTGGAGCTGGCACTGGGCATTCCACCGAGCTGGGGCTACCTGGTGTGCGCCCTCGTGGTGATTCCGCTGGTGACGCACGGGATCTCCACGATCAGCCGATTGCAGATCTGGACCCAGCCGCTGTGGCTGGTGATGCTGGTGGTGCCCTTCGTGTATGTGCTGGCGCGCGATCCTGGTGCGTTCGCCGGAGTGACGCACTACGCTGGGGAGAGGGGCCAGAGCCCAAATTTCGATCTGCACTTGTTTGGTGCCGCACTGACAGTGGGTATTGCGCTCATCACGCAGATGGGCGAGCAGGCCGACTACCTGCGTTTCATGCCGGAGCGCACGCTGGCCAATCGCAAAGCCTGGTGGTTCGGCGTGCTGGCCGGCGGGCCGGGCTGGGTCGTGCTGGGCGTCGTGAAGATGCTGGGCGGCGCCTTGCTCGCGTACCTGGCGATCACCCACATGGTGCCGCCGGACCGCGCGGTCGATCCCAACCAGATGTACCTGGCGGCCTACGAGTACGTCTTTCCGCACTACGGCTGGGCGGTGGCGGCCACCGCGCTGTTCGTCGTCGTGTCGCAGCTGAAGATCAACGTTACCAACGCCTATGCCGGTTCGCTGGCCTGGTCGAATTTCTTTTCGCGCGTGACCCACAGCCACCCCGGACGGGTGGTGTGGGTGCTGTTCAACACGCTGATCGCCTTCATGCTGATGGAGATGAACGTGTTCCAGGCGCTGGGCGACGTACTGGGGCTGTACGCCAACGTGGCGATCGCCTGGATGATGGCCGTGGTCGCGGACCTGGTGATCAACAAGCCGCTGGGCCTGTCGCCGCCGGGCATCGAGTTCAAACGGGCGTACCTGTACGACATCAACCCGGTTGGCGTTGGCGCCATGGCGCTGGCGTCGGCGCTGTCGATTGCCGCGTACCTGGGTTTGTTCGGCCCCGCGGCGCAGGCGTTCTCGGCGCTGATCGCGCTGGGCGTCGCCTTCGTCAGCGCGCCGCTGATCGCGTGGGCGACGAAAGGGCGGTACTACCTCGCGCGCGGCAGGAAAGAAGGTCTCGCCGTCCCGGACTCGATCCGCAATGCCAATCGTTTGGCGCTCAAGCGCTGCGTGATCTGCGAGCGCGAGTACGAAGGCCCCGACATGGCGCATTGCCCGGCCTATGGGGGCCAGATCTGTTCCCTGTGCTGCACCCTGGACGCCCGCTGTGGCGAGCTGTGCAAGCCGCGGGCCAGCCTGGCGACCCAATGGTCGGGCGCCTTGCGCTGGCTCTTGCCCCGGCGCGTCTGGCCATTCCTGGACAAGGGCCTCGCGCATTTCCTGCTGCTGATGCTGGTGATCGTGCCGCTGCTGGCGGCGCTGTTCGGGCTGCTCTATCACCAGGAAGTGCGGGCCGTGGCGCAATTGCTGAATGGCGCCGACGCGGCCGAAGCGGCGCTGCGATCCGGCTTCCTGAAGGCCTACATGGCGCTGCTGGTGATCGCCGGCATCGTGGCCTGGTGGCTGGTGCTGGCGCACAAGAGCCGGCAGGTGGCGCAGGAAGAATCGAACCGCCAGACCCACCTGCTGATGCGCGAGATCGAATCGCACCAGCGCACCGACGAGGCGCTGAAAAGCGCGCGGCTCGCGGCCGACCAGGCCAACCAGGCCAAGAGCCGCTACATCAGCGCGATCAGCCACGAACTGCGCACGCCGCTCAACAGCATTCTCGGTTACGCCCAGCTGATGGGGGAGGACAGCGGCGTGCCGGCGCACCGGCAGCAGGCCGTCAACGTCATCAAGCGCGGCGGCGAGCATCTGCTGCAGCTGATCGAGGGCACGCTGGACATCGCGCGGATCGAATCGGGCAAGCTCACGCTGGCTATCAAGCCGATGCGGTTCGCCGATTGCGTGCACGAGATGGCTGGCATGTTCGAGCTGCAGGCGGCCGCCAAGGGGCTGGCATTTCGCTTCGACACCGAAGGCGCGATTCCGGAGGTGGTGCGCGCCGACGAGAAACGCTTGCGCCAGATCCTGATCAACCTGCTGGGCAACGCGATCAAGTTCACGGCGCAGGGACAGGTAGTTTTCCGCGTGCGTTACGCGCGCGAGATGGCGCACATCGAAATCGAGGACACCGGCCCGGGCCTGACGCCGCAGGAAGTGGAGCAGATCTTCGAGCCGTTCGCGCGCGGCAGCAGCGCCAGCCAGACCGCGCCGGGCGCCGGCCTGGGCCTGACGATCGCCAAGATGCTCACCGACCTGATGGGCGGCGAGCTCACCGTCTCCACCGCGCCGGGCGCGGGTTCGGTGTTTCGCATCAAGTTGTTCCTGCCTGAAGTCAGCCACCCGGTGGTGGCGCGCGAGCTCGCGCAGCAGCGGCCCCGCCGCGGCTACGAAGGGGCGCGCCGCAAGATCCTGGTGGTCGACAACGAGGAGGCCGACCGCGAGCTGCTGGTGCAATTGCTGCAGCCCCTGGGTTTCGAGCTGCGCACCGCCGCCAGCGGCCACGATGCGCTCGACCTGCTGGCCGCCGGGCTGCAGCCCGATGCGATCCTGATGGATCTGGCGATGCCCGGCATCGACGGCTGGGAAACCATCCGCAGGCTGCGCCGGCTGGAGCGGGTGAAGGCAATCACCGCCGCTGGGCCGCCCCAAGGCGGGGAAGCCCCCTCGGGGGGCAGCGCATTACACGAAGTGAAAAGCGTGGGGGCCAGAATCGCGGTGGTGTCGGCCAACGCTTTCGACAAGGGCCTGGACAACGACGCCGGCATCCCGCCGGAGGACTTCATCCTCAAGCCGGTGCGCCACAGCGAGCTGCTCGACTGGCTGCAGCGGCAGCTCGCTCTTCGCTGGCTGGAGGAGCCGGCCGTTGCTGCAGCAGCGCCGCCCAAGGCGGCCACCGCTTGGCGCTGGCCCACGCCGTTGTCGCTGCGCGCACTGCAGGACATGGTGGACCTGGGCTACTACCGCGGCATCATGAACAAGCTCGACGAGATCGCTTCGCTCCAGCCCGAGTGCGCGGACTTCGCCGCCGCGATGCGCGACCTGGCCAGGCAATTCCAGTTCGAAGCGATGAGCCGTGAGCTCGCCCGCTGCGGGGGCGCGCTCCAGGAGAAGCCGCGATGACCGGCCGGCTGGACCTGGACCGCGCGAACAGCGACGTGGTCCTGATCGTCGACGACGTGCCCGACAACCTGGCGGTGCTGCACGATGCGCTGGACGAATCGGGCTACACCGTCCTGGTGGCCACCGGCGGCGAAGCGGCCCTGCAGCGCGCGGCCCAGGCGCTGCCCGACATCGTGCTGCTGGACGCGATGATGCCCGGCATGGATGGATTCGAGGTCGCCAGGCGCCTGAAGGCTGCGCCGGCGACCGCGCACATCCCGATCATCTTCATGACCGGCCTGACTGAAACCGAGCACTTGGTGGCCGCGCTCGAAGCCGGCGGCGTGGACTATGTCACCAAGCCGATCAAGCCCAAGGAAGTGCTGGCACGCATGGGCGTGCATGTGCAGGGCGCACGCCAGGCCCGGCAAACGCGCAATGCGCTGGACGCGTTCGGCTACGCCAGCATCACCGTGCGCGCCAGCGACGGCAGGCTGATGTGGCAGACGCCGCTGGCGCGCGAGCTGCTGCTGGCCTATTACGGCACCAGCGCGCCGCAGGCGCCGCAGCCGGTGGTCGACTGGCTGCGACGGCACCTGCAGGAAGCGCAGCAGCAGATCGAACCGCCGCGCCTGACGGCGCAACTGGGGGCGCGCCGCCTCACGTTCCGGCTGCACCAGCGCATCGGCAGCGACGGTGACGAAGCCGGCGACTGGCTGATCGTGATGCGCGAAGTCTCGGACACGGCGGTGATCGAAGCCATGAGCCTGTCGTTCAAGCTCACGGCCCGTGAGGCAGAGGTGCTGTACTGGGTCGTGAAGGGCAAGATCAATCGCGACGTCGCCGACATCCTGGGGGCCAGTCCCGCGACGGTGAAAAAGCACCTCGAGCGGGTGTTCGCCAAGCTTGGCGTCGAAACGCGCACGGCAGCCGCGGCAATGGCGATGAACCGGATCCGGCAGCTGCACCCTCAGTTCGAAGACTAGCGGCCGAGCGCGTGGGCGGTACGGTGCGGCAGGCTGAGGCGCCGGCCCCGTGGCCGCGCCAGCAGGTAGCTGCACGCCAGCAGCGCGGTGGCGCCCATGATCAGCGTGCCGGGCCTCATCGAGCGCGCGGCGGCGCCGACCCGCTGGCCGGTGCGCGGCAGGGCCAGCTCCATCCGGCGCTTCGTCATCTGCGCGCCGAGGTCGGCGAGCCGGTCGGCCAGCACCCGTTCGGCGGTCGGCAGCAGCAGCGTTTCCTCGTCCGCGACATGGTGCATGACGACGTTCATGAGCTTGAAAAAAGTGCTGTCGAACGTGCTGTCGGTGGGTTCCAGGCCGCGCAACTGCGCGATGAGCTCGCGCATCTGCTGGTGCTCGGGGACGCTCTTGCCCACGAACTCCGTATCGGCGATCGCGCGCATGGCCGGATAGAAGATTTCCTCCTCCAGCTGCGCGTGGATCTCCAGTGCCATGCAAACGCGGTCGGCCAGCGCCCGCTTCACGCGCGGCGGCGCCTCGACGTCGTAATCGTGGAAGGTTCCCATCACGTGCGCGTGATCGGTGCGGATCATGTGGGTGGCGGTGGTGGACAAGCGGCTCAGAAGCTGGTTCATGGGTGACCTCGCAATAGCAGTGGGAACAGGCCTTCGGGCGCTTATTGAGCAGTAGTGGCAGCGCCGCGGCTGTCGGACACCGGCTTGTCCGCGGCGTCGAAGAAATCGACTCGGCGGTGTGCACCGCCGGTCAAGGGGCCCGATTCAGATGACCGGCGAGGACTCTGGCGGCAGATGCAGGTGCTCGGTCTTGGCGTCCAGCAGCGCTTCAGGTTCCTGGGCCGCCACCCAGTCTTCGTTGTCCAGGCGGGCGGCCAGCTGCTCGGTGTTGAGTTCGCCGGTCCACTTCGCGACCACCAGCGTCGCCACGCCATTGCCGATCAGGTTGGTGAGGGCCCGCGCTTCCGACATGAAGCGGTCGATGCCCAGGATCAGCGCCAGCCCGGCCACCGGCACGGTGCCGACCGCCGACAAGGTGGCGGCAAGCACGATGAAACCGCTGCCCGTGATGCCCGCCGCGCCTTTCGATGTCAGCAGCAGCACGGCCAGCAGCGTCAGCTCCTGCGTCAACGTCATCGGCGTGTTGGTGGCTTGCGCGATGAACACGGCGGCCATGGTCAGGTAGATCGAAGTGCCATCGAGGTTGAAGGAATAGCCGGTGGGGATCACCAGGCCCACCGTCGACTTGGTGGCGCCCAGGTTCTCCATCTTCTCCATCATGCGCGGCAGCACCGACTCGGAGGAGGACGTTCCCAGCACGATCAGCAGTTCTTCCTTGATGTACTTGATGAATTTCCAGATCGAAAAACCGTGCAACCGGGCGATCGCACCCAGCACCAGAAAGATGAACAGCAGGCACGTGAGATAGAACGCGCCCATCAGTTTGCCCAGCGAAAACAGGCTGCCCAGGCCGTACTTGCCGATGGTGAAGGCCATGGCCCCGAAGGCGCCGATCGGAGCCAGCTTCATGATGTAGCCGACGATGATGAACAGCACGTGCGAGCCTTTTTCGATGACGTCGAACACCAGCGTGCCGCGGCCGCCGAACCGGTGCAGCGCAAAACCGAACAGCACCGCGATCATCAGCACCTGCAGGATCTCGCCTTTGGCAAACGCGTCCACGAGAGTGGTCGGGATGATGCCCAGCAGGAAGTCGACGGTGGTGCCCATCTTGCCGGGCCCGGTATAGGCGGCGATGCCCTTGGTGTCCAGCGTCGAGACATCCACGTTCATCCCGGAGCCGGGCTGGATCACGTTGACCAGGACCAGGCCGATGACCAGCGCGAAGCTGCTCACGATCTCGAAGTAGAGCAGCGCCAGGCCGCCGGTCTTGCCCACCTTCTTCATGTCTTCCATGCCGGCGATGCCGACGACCACCGTGCAGAAGATGATCGGCGCGATCATCATCTTGATCAA
>DATNBX010000309.1:0-5477 GCA_035571795.1 Ramlibacter sp. | reverse complement strand
AGCGCATTGACGGCGTTGTGGCGCCCGCGGATGCGCAGCGCGTCGGCCGGCATCAGCCGCTGGATATGCAGTTCCTCTTCGGCCGCAGCCGACGTTGCCGGCAGCTGGCCCGGTACAACGCGCGGCCGGCGTTTTTGCGTCTCGTCCGCTTCGAGCGCGCGCACCAGCCAGGCCATGCCGTTGACCACCTCGATGCCGAAATCGCCCGGGCGCTGCGGCATGTCGCCGCCGAACGCGACGCAGGGGCGCTGCTCCATCCTGCCGCCCTTGACCCGCACGGGACCGGGCAGCATCTTCATGACGATAGGGTCCTCGCGATTGAGGACCATCAGTGCGTTGCTGCCGAACACGCGCGCCTTGGCCGCGGCGTAGGCTTCCATCGTGCCGTGCCAATCCAGGTGGTCTTGCGTGACGTTCAGCACGGCCGCTGCCGTCGGCTCGAAATCGCCCGCTGTCTCGAGCTGAAAACTCGAGAGCTCGATCACCCACACCTGCGGCAATGCGCCGGCATCGATCTTCTCGGCCAGGGTGTCCAACAAGGTGGGGCCGATGTTGCCGGCCACGGCCACCGTCCGGCCTGAGCGCTCGACCAGTTGGCCCGCCAGCGCCGTCACCGTGGTCTTGCCGTTGGTGCCGGTCACTGCGAGCACGGCGGGCGCATAGTGCTCGCGCCCGCGCAAGTCGGCCAGGGCTTGCCCAAACAGGCTCAGCTCGCCACCCGTGAGAACACCGCGCCCACCGGCAGCCTCGGTCACCGCCGCCGCCTGCCCGGGCGACAGGCCGGGGCTGCGGAACACGGCCCGCGTATCCGGGGCGACCAAGCCGGCACTGAACGGCCCGCCGACGAAGCGCGCCTGCGGCAGCTGCTCGCGCAGCGGCTGCAGCTGCGGCGGCTCATCGCGCGTGTCTGCCACCGTCACCTGCGCGCCGCAGCGCGCGCACCAGCGCGCCATCGCCAGCCCGGACGCGCCGAGACCGAGGATGAGAACAGGCTGGTCCTTGAGGTCGATCATCGTTATCTCAGTTTCAGGGTGGACAGCCCGAGCAGGCACAGCAGCATGGTGATGATCCAGAAGCGCACGACCACCTGGGTCTCGGTCCATCCGGTCTTTTCGAAGTGATGGTGCAGCGGCGCCATCCGCAGGATGCGGCGGCCCTCGCCGTATTTCTTCTTCGTGTACTTGAAGTACATCACCTGCGCCATGACCGAGATGGCCTCGACCACGAAGATCCCGCCCATGATGGCCAGCACGATCTCCTGGCGCACGATGACCGCGATGGTCCCCAGCGCCGCGCCCAGCGCCAGCGCGCCGACGTCGCCCATGAATACCTGCGCCGGATGCGTGTTGAACCAGAGAAACGCCAGGCCCGCGCCGGCCATCGAGCCGCAGAAGATCAGCAGCTCCGCCGTGCCCGGTATGTGCGGAAAGAACAGGTACCTCGAATAGACGGCGCTGCCAGTGACATAGGCGAATACGCCCAGCGCGGAGCCGACCATCACCACCGGCATGATGGCCAGCCCGTCCAGCCCGTCGGTGAGGTTGACGGCATTGCTGGCGCCGACGATCACCAGGTAGGTGAGGATCACGAAGCCGAACACGCCCAGCGGGTAGCTCACTTCCTTGATGAACGGCAGCAGCAGGCCCGCCTTGGGCGGCAGGTCTACGTCGAAACCGGACCGCACCCACGTGAAGAAAAGCTGCAGCACCCTCATGTTGGAGCTTTCCGAAATGCTGAACACGAGGTAAAGGGCGGCGAGCAGTCCGATCAGCGATTGCCAGAAATACTTTTCGCGCGAACGCATGCCTTCGGGGTCCTTGCGCACCACCTTGCGCCAGTCGTCGACCCAGCCGATGGCGCCGAAGCCGAGCGTGACGACCAGCACGATCCAGACGAACCGGTTGGTGAGGTCGAACCAAAGCAAGGTGGACACCGAGATCGCCAGCAGGATCAGCACGCCGCCCATGGTCGGCGTGCCGTGCTTGGTCAAGTGCGTATCCATGCCGTAGCCGCGCACTGGCTGCCCGATCTTCAGGTGGGCCAGCCGGCGGATCACCCAGGGTCCGGCGATCAGGCCGATCAGCAGCGCGGTCATGGCCGCCATCACGGCGCGGAAGGTGATGTACTGGAATACGCGCAGGAAGCCGAACTCGGGCGACTGGGATTGCAGCCATTGAGCAACGCTAAGCAGCATGGCCGGACCCCGCTTGCCGCTGCGCCTCGGCCACTATCGCCTCGACCACGCGTTCCATTTTCATGAACCTCGATCCTTTGACCAGCACGCTGGAAACATAAGGCAGCTGCGCCAGCACGGCGGCGCTGAGCGGCTCGATGGCTTCGAAATGGCGGCCTTGCATCGCCACCGACTGGTCGCCCAGCGTCAACAGCTGCTCGATGCCGGCACTGCGCGCGTGCTCGCCAACCTCGGCGTGGAACTGCGGCCCCTGGTTGCCGACTTCGCCCATGTCGCCCAGCACCAGCAGTCGCGGGCCGGTCAGTTCGGCCAGCACGTCGACGGCCGCGCGCACCGAATCGGGATTGGCGTTGTAGGTGTCGTCGACCAGGGTGATCGTGCGTCCCCCCAGCTTCACCACCAGCGCGCGCGATCGGCCCTTGACCGGCTCGAAGGCTTCAAGGCCCTGGGCGATCGCTGCCAGCGGCACACCGGCGGCTAATGCGCAGGCCACCGCCGCCAGCGAGTTGCGCACGTTATGGCGGCCGGCGATGTGCAGGCTGTAAGCCACCGGCCCGGCCGGCGTTTTCACGTCGACCTGCCAATGGCCGCCCTGCCACTGGGCCCCGGTGGGCACGATGTCGGCGTTCTCGCTGCCAAAGATCATGCAGGCGCGCGAACGGGCCAGTTGCAGCCACAGCGCCGTGAACTCTTCATCCGCCGGGAACACGGCCACGCCGCTGGGGCCGAGAGCGGCGAACACCGATCCGTTCTCGCGCGCCACCGCTTCCACCGTGGCCATGAATTCCTGGTGCTCACGCTGCGCGTTGTTCACCAGGGCCACCGTAGGCCTCGCGATGCCCGCCAGGTAGGCGATCTCGCCCGGATGGTTCATGCCCAGTTCAAGCACGGCAATGCGGTGTTCGGAGCGCAGCCGCAGCAGTTGCAGCGGCAGCCCGATATCGTTGTTGAAATTGCCCTGTGTGGCCAGCATCGCGTCGGGTTGCCAGGCACGCAGGATGGACGCGATCATCTGGGTGACCGTGGTCTTGCCGTTGCTGCCGGTCACCGCGATCACCGGCAGCGCGAACAGCGTGCGCCAGGCGGCGGCGAGCGAACCGAGCGCCAGCTTGGTGTCGTCGACCTCGATGCCTGGAACGCCCGGCGGCAGTTTGCCGCGATGGGCGATTGCGGCGACCGCGCCTTTGGCTTGCGCATCCGCGAGGAAATCGTTGGCGTCGAAACGTTCGCCCTTGAGCGCGACGAACAGGTCGCCGGGCTGCAGCGTGCGGGTGTCGCTGTGCACGCGCTCCACAACCACGCCGCCGTCGCCAACCAGGGTGCCACTGGGGATCCATGGCAGCGCCTGCGCCAGCGTGAACATGCTGCTCATGCTGCGACCTCCGAACGATCAAGGTTCAGACAAGCCCACTGGCGTCGGCCGCGTGCGCCATTCGCCCTGGTCGATCCCCGCATGCGGGGCCCCTCGCCCTTCGTGCTCATGCCGACCTCCTCGCATCCAGCGCGGCTTGCGCATGGACCTTGTCGGAGAACGGATGCTTGGCCCCCGCCACTTCCTGGTAATCCTCATGGCCTTTACCGGCCAGCAGCACCACATCCTCGGGTGCGGCGGCTGCCACGGTTTCGGCAATCGCCAGCGCCCGGTCGGCCTGCACCTGAACGCATTCGTTGTGCGACAGCCCCAGCAGGATCTGGCTGATGATGTTCTCGGGCTTCTCGCTGCGCGGGTTGTCGCTGGTAACCACGACGCGGTCGGCGTTTTTCTCCACCACAGCGGCCATCAGCGGACGCTTGGTCGGATCCCGGTCGCCGCCGCAGCCGAACACGCACCAGAGCTTGCCGCCGCGCTGCTGCGCCAGCGGCCGCAGCGCCTGCAGTGCCTTGTCGAGCGCGTCGGGTGTGTGTGCGTAGTCGACGGCCACGATCGGCTTGCCGGGCTCGCTCAGGCGCTCCATGCGGCCGGGAACCGGCAACAGGCTGCCGCAGGCTTGCACGGCTTGCCGCAGTTCCACGCCGAGCGCGCGCATGGCGCCGATCACCCCCAGCAGGTTGGACACGTTGTACTGGCCGATCAGCCGGGTTTCCAGGGGGTGCCGCTGCTCGCCTTCCTGCACCACGAAGCGCAGCCCGTGCTCGCCGTAATCGATGTCGATGGCCTGCAGCCGGGCCGCCTGTTCGCAGGACGTGGTCCACAGGTCCAGGGCGGTTTCGGACGACTGGGACTGCGCCAGGCCTTTATCGTCATCGATGTTGATGACAACAGCTTGCAGGCCCGGCCAGCGGAACAGCTGCGCCTTCGCTTCCCAGTACGCCTCCATCGTGCCGTGGTAGTCCAGGTGGTCCTGGCTGAAGTTGGTGAAGACCGCCACGCGGATGTGCGTCCCGTCGAGTCGCCGCTCGACGATGCCGACCGATGAAGCCTCGATCGCGCAGGCCTGCAGCCCGTCGTCGAGGAAGCGTCGGAACTGGCGCTGCAGCAGCACCGGATCCGGCGTGGTCAGGCCCACGAAGTCGACATCGGGCGGCCGACCTGTGCCGAGTGTGCCGATGAGACCGCAGGGAATGGCGGATGGCTGCAGATTCGACAGCGCCTGGGCCAGCCACCAGGCCGTGGATGTCTTGCCGTTGGTGCCGGTGATGGCCAGTACGGCCAAGCGCTCGGTGGGAGCGTCGAAGTACGCCGCCGCGATCGGTCCGGTGGCGGCCTTCAGCTGCGGATAGGCGGCGATCGCCGGCGAATCGAAAGCGAAAGCTTCGACGCCCTCCTGCTCGACCAGGCAGGCAAGCGCGCCCTGCGCGATCGCCGAAGGCACAAATTTGCGCCCATCGGTTGCCGCGCCCGGCCACGCGACGAAGCCATCGCCCAGGCCAATCTGTCGGCTGTCGCAGTGCAGCGTTCCGGTAACGCGGCTGTGCAGCCAGCCGGCTGCCTCCTGGGGTCTGTGGAGTTCGAGCATCAGAACGACTCCTCCACTGCCTCGACCACGATCTGCGGCTTGACGTTCATGTCCGGCTGCACGCCCAGCATGCGCAGCGTCTGCTGCACGGTGGCGCTGAACACCGGCGCGGCGACGTCGCCGCCGAAGTACTTGCCCGCCGTCGGCTCGTCGACCATGACCGCGACGATGATCCGCGGGTGCTGGATCGGCGCCATGCCGACGAACCAGGCGCGGTACTTCTTGGTCGCGTAGCTCGCGCCCTCCTGCTTGTAGGCGGTGCCGCTCTTGCCGCCGACCGAGTAGCCGAGCACCTGCGCCTTCGGCGCGGTGCCGCCCGGCAGGGT
>DATNBX010000308.1:0-2480 GCA_035571795.1 Ramlibacter sp. | reverse complement strand
GAGCTCATCAGAAATCCTCCGCGCGGATCAGCGCATAGACCAGGTAGGCCAGCAGCAGGACGGAGCACATGCCCACCAGCCCGTAGACGGCTTCCAGCGAGATCATGGCCGGTCTCCTTGCGGGCGTTCGAGCCGCTCGAATCCCTTGACCAGCAGCACCATCAGGCCCCACAGGCCCGCGAGCATCGCAACAAAGACGAGATCCATCATCGCTTTTTCTCCATGAATGACCGACGAGGAAGTCTGGGCGACCATGCGTAAAAACTGTGAAGAGCTTTTCGGGACGGCTATAAAAAAGGCGTAAACGACAGGTGCCTTCCTGGAAGTACCATTCCTCATGGCCGAGCCATCACCGGCCCTGGTTCAGGGTCACCACCGCGCGCCGCTGACCGAGCGGCCCGCCGCGACGCAACTCGCACTGGCCGCCGCGGCAACGGCGCTGGCCACCGGTGCCTGCTGGTGGCTGGACACTCAAATGTCCGTGGCCGGATTGGCCATGGTCTACCTCGTGGTGGTGGCGCTTGCGGCGATGTTGCTCAGCCGCTGGGCCAGCCTCGCGGCGTCCCTGATGTGCGTGACGGCGCTGAACTATTTTTTCGTCCCGCCAAGGGGATCGTTCACCATCGATGGCGCCGAGTACTGGTGGACGCTGTCAGTGCTGCTGGCGCTGTCGCTGGCCGTGAACACCCTGATCGCCAACTTGCGCGAGCGGCGCGCCCGGGCCGAGCTGGGCGAAACCCGGGCAGCCCAGTTGCATGCGCTGAGCGAAGCGCTGGCGCAAACCAGCGACCCTGTGGCCGCAGCGAAGCGCGCGGCGCAGTGGCTGGCCGAAACGCTGCACCACCCCTGCGCCGTTTTCCTGCGGGAGGACGACAGCCCCGCGCTGCGCTGCCACGGTGTTCCCGCCGCGGAAACCGGCTTTCATCCGATGTCGGCGCAATGGGCCATCGACCATGGCCGGCCGCTGGGCCGCGGCTGCCCCGACTGGCCCGACCTGCCCCTGTGGTGCGCGCCGCTGGCCAGGCGCGGTGCCGGCGGCGCCGTGCAGGTGCTGTTGCCCTCGGGCAGCCGGCCCACGGAGGACACGCTGTTGCACTGGCAAAGCCTGGTGCGGCAGATCGGCTTGTCGGTGGAACGCGAACGGGCCGCGCAGTCGGCGCTGCTGGCCCACGAAAGCGCCCGCTCGGAGGCCGAGCGCAACACGCTGCTGGCCTCGCTGTCGCACGACCTGCGCACGCCGCTGGCGGGCATCGTCGGCAGCGCCAGTGCGCTGCGCACGCAGGGTGAGGCCATGCCCGCGGCCCAGCGCACGCGCCTGCTCGCCAACCTGGAGAACGAGGCGCGCGACATGACGCTGATGGCGGACAACATCCTGCAGATGGCGCGCCTGGCCCAGCCGCTGTGGCAGTTGCGAACCCAATGGGAATCGGCGGAGGAAATCCTCGGCGCGGCCGTGGCGCGCATGCGGCGGCGCTGGGACGGGGCGCGCATCCAGCTGCGCGTCTCGCCCGGCTTGCCGCCGGTACAGGCCGAGGCCGGGCTGCTGGTGCAGGTCATCGCCAATCTCGTGGACAACGCCGTGCGTCACTCGGGCCCCGAGCCGGACATCCTGGTGCAGGCTGGGCGCAGCCGCGACGGCATCTTCATTGCCGTTCGCGATCATGGCGCGGGCCTGGCCGCCAGCGACGTGGCCGGTCTCTTCGACCGTTACCGGCAAGGCGCCGGCAGCGCCAAGAGCGGCGGCGCCGGGCTGGGGCTGGCGATTTGCCGCGCGATCGTGGAAGCCCACGGCGGGCGCATCGAGGCGCGCCCGTGCGAGCCGGGCACCGAGTTCCGCTTCGACCTGCCGGCGGTGGCGGCCGCCGAGGAAACCCAGCCTCATGGATAAGGCGGCGGTCCTGATCGTCGAGGACGATGCATCGATCGCGCAGTTCGTCGCCGCCAGCTTGAGCGCGGCCGGTCTGCTGCCGTCATGGGCCTCCTGCGCGGCCCAGGCCCGGCACGAGTTGAAGCTGGGCGCTCCGCAACTCCTCATCGTCGACCTGGGCCTGCCCGATGCCGACGGCGTCGACCTGATCGCCGAGGTCCGCCGCAGCTTGGCCGCGCCTATCCTGGTGCTGTCGGCCCGCCTGCTGGAGACGGAGAAGATCGCCGCGCTGGACGCCGGCGCCGACGATTACCTGACCAAGCCGTTCGGCGTGGGCGAACTGCTGGCGCGGGTGCGCGCGATGCTGCGCCGCTCCGCGGTTGCGCCGCAGCCGGCACCGCTGCTGCAGATCGGCGACCTGGCCCTTGACCGCGAGGCCCGCCAGCTTCGCATGCGCGGCGAACCGGTTCATTTGAGTCCGCTGGAATTTCGCCTGCTCGAGCGGCTGGCGCGCTTTCCGGGCAAAGTGATCACGCACCGCCAGTTATTGACCGACGTGTGGGGCACCGACCAGGTCGACCAGCTGCATTACCTGCGCATCTACATGGGCCAT
>DATNBX010000307.1:0-11427 GCA_035571795.1 Ramlibacter sp. | reverse complement strand
CCTTCCTCGTCGCCGCCGAACATCGCTTCCAGCTCGGCACGCGTCATGCTGGTCGATAGCGCCGGCGGCCGGCCCGGCTGCGCGCCCGGGCGCAATGCCGCCAAGTGCCCGGCTGCAAGATAGTCGAGAAAGCGCCCGGTTGCCGGTGCCGGATAGTCGATCGTGGCCAGCCCGTGGCGCAGTTTCTCCACCATCTCGGGCACCAGCTTGGCCAGCTTCGCGGCGTTGGCGCCCGCCATCTTCGACTGGGCGCTCCACAGCAGGTCGCTCACCACGCCGGCAAACCCGCCCGGATCGGCGGCGCCGGTTTCATCCGCCAGTCGCGCCTGGGCCATCACCTGGGACCAGGGCCCGAGGATGAAGGCGCTGATCTCGCGCGGCGCCGCTGCCAGGTCGGCGCGGGCGCGCATCTCCTTGGTGATCTTGTCGGCCAGCAGGTTGCGCTGCTCGGCTTTCAAAAGGGAACGCACGGCTTTTTCGCGGTGCTGGCGATCACGCTGCTGCTGGTCGCCCCAGGCCTCCTCCAGCGTCTTGAGCGCGAACTCGAACGGCTCGGCCCCACTGACCTGCGTGGTCACCAGTGCGTCCACCGCCTCCTGCAACGGCTCGAGAAAGGCGGCGAAACCCGGGGCATCGACCGATTGCCAGGCCAGGCTGCGCTGCGTCGCCTGCTCCAGCAGGCGGCGGGCCGGATGCTTGCGGTCGCTGAAAAAACGCGGATCGCTCAGCGCGAGGCGCAGCAGGGCCGGTTCGAGATCGCGCACGGTCTGCTGCACCGGCGGCAGCAGCCGCGCATCGCTGGCGATGTTCTCGACCATCAGGTTGACCACCTCCTGTCCCAGCGCCTGCCCTGCCCCGCGCGCTGCCTGCAGCGGCGCCTGGCTGCGCGAGTCCGCGGCATGGCGCTCCCGCAAGCGCTTCATGACGCTGTCCACCTGCTTCATTTCCTGCAACGCCTCGAACGCCGCGGGCACCGTGAGCGAGAAGTCGGGGGTCGCCTCGCCGGCCCGGTCGCCGGCGGCCGGGCCGTCCAGCTCGCCCGAGAGCAGCCGCCGCAGTTCCCTGACGTTGAGCAAGGTGTTCGCGCGCGCCGCGGCGCCCGCCGGGACCGGGGCGGGTTGCGCCGGCGCCTTGTCATCGGGCGCCGGGATGGCTTGAAAGCTCGCTTCGGGAATACCCTTCGAACGTAGCAGCACGCACAGTTCCTGGTACACGCGCGCCAATTCCGGCCCGAGTGCCTCGCCCAGGCCATCCATCCAGCGCGAACGCACGGCCATCGGTACGGGGCTTTGCATCGTGACCGTGCGCAGGCTGCGCACATAGACCTCGGGCCGCAGCGGATTGCGGTCGGCCTGCACGCTCGTCATCCCCTGCACCGCGCAAATCAGGGCGTTCAGTTCCGTCAGCTCCGGCTCCACCGTCGCCAGCACGATCTGCTGCAGCCGCATGAGGTCCACGCTTTGCTGCATCTGGTCGTCGCCCATCAGTTCCAGCTCGTCGAAACTCAGCGGGGCGGACCTGCGGTGATCGCCCGAGATCGCCTGCGCGAACTCCGACAGCAGCGCCTGCGGGTACGCCTCGCACAGCGCGTTCTCATGCTTCATGAGCGTACGGGCAGCGTCCTTGAGCAGCTGGCGCTCGTGCTCGCCTGGCGTTCTGGCGGCGCGGTGCGGCATGGAGGCGGCCGCGCTGCGGACCAGCCGCTGCATCAGCGTCCGGCCCTGGGCCGCCGCCTCTTTCATGCAGGCGCGGTACAACGCCTGGTACTGGATGTTCACTTCAATGCTTTATAGCGCATGCGGTGCGGCCTGGCGCCCTCTTCACCCAGGCGCCTGACCTTGTCGGCCTCGTATTCCTGATAGTTGCCGTTGAAGAAAGTCCACTGGCTATCGCCTTCGGCAGCCAGGATGTGGGTGGCGATCCGGTCGAGGAACCAGCGGTCGTGGCTGATCACCATGACGCTGCCCGCGAATTCCAGCAGCGCATCTTCCAGGGCCCGCAGTGTTTCCACGTCGAGGTCGTTCGACGGCTCGTCCAGCATCAGGACGTTGCCGCCGGCGATCAGCGTCTTGGCCAGGTGCAGCCGGCCGCGCTCGCCGCCCGACAGCGTGCCCACCCGCTTTTGCTGGTCGCCGCCGTTGAAGTTGAAGCGGCCGGCGTAAGCCCGGCTGGGCATCTGGAACTTGCCGACGTTCAGGATGTCCAGCCCGCCGGAAATATCCTCCCACACGGTCTTCTGGTTGGCGAGCTCGTCGCGGTGCTGGTCGACGAAGGCCATCTTCACGGTGGAGCCGACCTTCACTTCGCCGCCATCCGCCTGTTCCTTGCCGGCGACCAGCTTGAACAGCGTCGATTTGCCGGCGCCGTTCGGGCCGATGATGCCGACGATCGCGCCCGCAGGCACCTTGAAGCTCAGGTTGTCGATCAGCATGCGATCGCCGAACGATTTGCTCACGTTGACGAATTCGATCACTTCATTGCCCAGCCGGTCGGCCACCGGAATGAAGATCTCCTGCGTTTCGTTGCGCTTCTGGTATTCGTAATCGGACAGTTCCTCGAACCGGGCCAGCCGCGATTTGCTCTTGGCCTGGCGCGCCTTCGGGTTCTGGCGCACCCACTCCAGCTCCTTCTTCATCGCCTTGGTATGCGCGTCCTCGGACTTCTGCTCGGCCTCCAGGCGCGCTTCCTTCTGCTCCAGCCAGGTGCTGTAGTTGCCCTTCCACGGAATGCCCGCACCCCGGTCGAGTTCGAGAATCCACTCGGCCGCGTTGTCCAGGAAGTAGCGGTCGTGGGTGATGGCCACGACGGTGCCGGGAAAGCGCTTGAGGAACACTTCCAGCCATTCGACGCTCTCGGCGTCCAGGTGGTTGGTCGGTTCGTCCAGCAGCAGCATGTCGGGCTTGGACAGCAGCAGCCGGCACAGCGCCACGCGGCGTTTCTCGCCGCCCGAGAGCACGCCGATCACGGCCTCCCACGGCGGCAGCCGCAACGCGTCCGCGGCGATCTCCAGCTGGTGCTCGGAGTCGGTGCCGGAGGTGGCGATGATGGCTTCCAGCCGGGCCTGCTCGGCGGCCAGCGTGTCGAAATCGGCGTCGGGGTCCGCGTACGCCGCATAGACCTCCTCGAGCTTGGCCTTGGCCGCGAGCACCTCGCCCATCGCCTCCTCGATGCTTTGGCGCACCGTGTGCTCCGGGTTCAGCTTGGGTTCCTGCGGCAAGTAACCGATGCTCAGCCCAGGCATCGGGGTGGCCTCGCCCTCGAATTCCTTGTCGACGCCGGCCATGATCTTCAGCAGCGTGGATTTGCCGGAGCCATTCAGCCCGATCACGCCGATCTTGGCGCCGGGGAAAAACGACAGCGAGATGTCCTTGAGGATGTGGCGCTTCGGCGGCACGATCTTGCCGAGGCGGTTCATGATGTAAACGTATTGAGCCATTGTGGTGTCGCTTCGAGGAGCTGCGGTGCAAACTCTCGATTATCGGCGTGTACCGATCGCGGGCATGCGCCACCCTCGCCTCCCCCCGCCAGGAGAGGGATAACGCCGCCACCCCACAGGGCGGATCACCGCCTCAGCTCTTGCCGTCGAGGCTGTTCTTCAATGCAGCCTTGGCAACCTGGTCGAGCGCTTCGTCGACCACATTTCGCTCGGCCACGACCTTGATCTGGCCTTGCGAGCGCAGCCGGTCCAGCGTGCGGCGGGACATCGAATGGGCGGACCCGGACAGCGAGGTGAACATGAACAAGGTGGCATGCGGGCTGGCCCAGGTGAGCTGGGCCCGCAGCCACTGGTCTTTGACCAACAGTTCGACCCAGGTGCCGGTGCGCATCTCGGCGGCGCGCGCCGGCGCCGCCGGCTCTTCCGCCATCGCATCGGGACTGGCGGGGCTGCCGGGCGACAGGGCCTCGTCCGCCAGGTAACCTGATTCAGCGGCCTCGCGGCTGTCCAGCCAGATGGCGGCGGCTTCCTGCATGCTGTCGCTGAATTCCGATTCCTGCGCTTCGGCCGCGTCGGCCGCCGCCTTGCTGATGGCGTCGCGGCCCTCGTGTACGGCAGCGCGGTGGATGGTGATCAGGTTGTTGAAGAAACGGGCCGTGAGCTCCGGCGGGTATTCGATGCGGTTCAGCCCTTCGCGCAGCTTGGTCAGCAGCTCCGGGATCATCTGCACCAGGCGGCGGGCGCGGCCGCGCATCGCGGTGCTCTTTTGCACGCTCCAGACCAGGTCGTCGACCAGCGCCCGGTAGCCGTAAGGATCATCGGACCCATCGGCACAGCTGAGCTGCGCTTCGGCCACCACCTGGGCCCAGGAGCCTTTGAGGAAATCGCCGACGAAGTCCGCGACTTCCAGCCCCTCCAGCGCCTTCTCGAATTCGACCGCCAGCTTCTGCGCCAGCAGGTTGCGCTGCTCGGCGTGCAGCAAGGCGCGTGCGGCCTCTTCGCGGCGCTGGCGCACCGCCTGGTCGTGATCGACCCAACTGTCCTGCAGATGATCCATCAGTTCGCCGAAAGTCTCGGCATCGATCACCTTGCTCTCGAGCCAGCGGACCGAATCTTCCACCGTCGCGAGGAACCGGTGCCAGCCCGGGTCTTGCTCGGCCGCGAAGGCCAGGCTGCGCTGCGTGATGCGATCCAGGAACTGCCGCGCCGGATGGGTGCGATCGCTGAAGAAGCGCGAGTCCTGCTGCGTGAGCTTGAGCACAGCGGGCTCGATGGCCTTGAGCTGGCGCTTGAACTCGGGCAGCAGCCGCTGGTCCTGCGCCAGGTTGTCGAACATCAGGCGCACCACCTCCTCGCCGAGTTGCAGCCCCAGCCGGGGCGCGGCGGCTTCGCGCATGACCGCCGGCGCGTCGGCCAGCATGTCGGGCGCCGCCGCCGGCGCCGGGGGCTTGGGCCGCCGCTCCAGCTTTTGCACCAGCGCATCGACCTGCTTCATGTCCTGCAGCATCGCCATCGACGCGGGCACCGTGTGCAGGAATTCGCGGGGCGCCTGGGCATCGAAGTCGCCGGCCAGCAGCTTGCGCAGCCGGTCCAGCGTCAACAGGGTCTTGGTCATCGAATTGGCCACCGGGGCGCCCCGGGCCCCCCCGCCCCGCACCAGGGTGCCGCCGATCGGCACGGCCGGTTCGACGCCGCAGGATCGCAGCACATCCGACAACTCGCGGTAGAGCTTGCGCAGGTTGGCACCCAACAACCCGGCCGCCGGAACGATCAGGGCCTCGCGCACGTTTGCGTCCTGCACATGCAGGGCCAGGCAGGACTGCAGCGCCCGCACGAAGGTGTCGGGCCGCAGCGGATTGAGGCCGGGCTGGATGGTGCGCCAGCCCAGCAGCGTGCTGATGAGCGCGTCCACATCGGGCAGCACATCGTCGACGGCGAGCGACACCTCCTGCTGGGCCCGGGCGACTTCGATGCTCTGGTCCAGCTGGGCGTCCTCGAACAGGCGAAGGTCCTCGAACCGCAGCAGTTCGCCATGCACCTGTTCCTTGCCGCCACCCTCATACGCGATGCGGGCGAGTTCGCCGCGGTATGAGGCGCAGACTGCCTTCGCATTCGCCGCCAAGCTCTGGATCGCCGCCTTGTTGCCGGGCTGCTGGAAGCCGGCCAAACGCCGTGTGCTGGACGGCGTCGCGGCCGCGACCAGCCCCTCGAGCACGTCCGTCATCAACAGCTCGGCCTGCTGCAGCAAGGCATCCACGCAATCGTTGAGCGAGGGTGGAAAGGCGGTTGGATCCTCGGAGACGCCGAGTCGAAGCTTCAGCAGGTGAGCCATGGAACTTGTTATAAGGCAAAGCAATTATCTGTCCGGCAACTGGACAGGCGCCAGTCTTTTCCCTCGTGGCGCGGCTGCGGCGCGGGGCAAAAGCGACAGCGCCGGCCCTAATGCCGCTGCGCATGTAAGTGACGGTAACTGCGACGTCCCAGGGATATCCCTGCAGGCATCGCCCATCCGTGCGACAATGCGCCCTGTTGCGGACTCCAGTTGCCCGCAACCTCAGCATCACGCTGGGGACGAAGCAGACGCCAACAAGGTCCGCCGGCTCCCACCCACTTGAACCTCATCTGCCTTTGACTGGCTCGGTGCACGGCACCGTACAGGCCGATTCCCAAGCGCCATGGATGGCGCCTCATCGAATGACTTTTGAAGAATTAAAACTGGCACCCGCCATTCTCAAGGCCGTGCGCGAGCAAGGCTACGAAATCCCCACCCCGATCCAGGCCCAGGCGATTCCCGCCGTGCTGGCCGGCCAGGACCTTCTCGGCGGCGCCCAGACCGGCACCGGCAAGACCGCCGCTTTCACCTTGCCGATGCTGCACAAGCTCACCATGAGCCGCAGCGCGAAGAACAAGTTCGGCGGCTACGGCATCCGCGCATTGGTATTGACCCCCACGCGCGAGCTGGCGGCACAGGTCGAGGAATCGATCCGCACCTACGGCAAGTACCTGCAGCTGACCTCCACCGTCGTGTTCGGCGGCGTAGGGATGAATCCGCAGATCAGCAAGCTCAAGAGCGGCGTCGACATCCTGGTGGCCACACCCGGGCGACTGCTCGACCTGATCGGCCAGGGTTTCCTGCACCTGGACACCGTGCAGATCCTGGTGCTCGACGAAGCCGACCGCATGCTCGACATGGGCTTCCTGCCCGACGTCAAGAAGATCCTGGCGCTGGTGCCCAAGGAAAAGCAGAGCCTGCTGTTCTCCGCCACCTTCAGCGACGAGATCCGCGAGCTGGCCGACCGGCTGCTGCGCAACCCGCAAAGCATCCAGGTGACGCCGCGCAACACCACGGTGCAGAGCATCACCCAGGTCACGCACCCGGTGAGCCGCGCCAAGAAAAAACAGCTGTTGGCCCACATCATCCAGGAACACGACTGGAGCCAGGTGCTGGTGTTCACCCGCACCAAGTTCGGCGCCAACAACGTGGCTGAATTCCTTTGCAAGAACGGCATCAACGCGATGGCGCTGCACGGCAACAAGAGCCAGACCGCCCGCACGCAGGCGCTGTCGGGTTTCAAGAGCGGAGACATCCGCGCCCTGGTGGCCACCGACATCGCCGCGCGCGGCATCGACATCGACGACCTGCCGCACGTGGTGAACTACGAAATCCCGAACGTGCCGGAAGACTATGTGCACCGGATCGGCCGCACCGGCCGGGCCGGCAACGACGGCGCCGCCGTCAGCCTGGTGTGCCTGGACGAGGAAGGGTTCATGCAGGAAATCGAACGCTTCACCAAACGCCAGATTCCGGCGCAGGTGATCGAGGGCTTCGCGCCCGAGCCCGGCGAGCGCGCCGAGCCGATCGCGATGGGCCGCCAGACGATCTGGGGCGGCCTGGGCAAGCCGCCCAGCCGCGAAGTGATGGCCGCCGCCGCCAAGGCGGCGCGCAGCGAAATGATGCAGCGCATCCGGGACAGCAAGAGCGCGGACGGCGGGCGCGGGTCGCGCAACGGCTCCGGTAACGGGGCACGCAACGGCTCGGGCGACGGATCGCGCAACGGCACGCCCCAGCCGCAGGGCCAGCGCGCGCAGCCGCACAGGCCCGCGCGCGGCGCGGGGCCGGCGCAGCCGGACTATGGCAATCAGGCACCACGCCGCAACGGCAACCAGCCGCGGCGCGATCTGGAGGATCAGCCGCGCGACGGCGCACACAACATTGCCAGCCCCTTCGTGCAGCGCGACGCGCCTGTCAGGCATGGCGACGGCCAGCCCGACCCGCTGCGCACCAGCGTCGACAGCATGGGCGGGCGCGGGCGCCGCGGCAATGGCAGCGGACGCTCGAACCGCACCGGCGGCGGCTACGGCCCGCGCGGCGCAGCCCACGCGGCAAGGACTTTCGGGCGGTAGCCGAGCCTGCTTGCCGCGCCGGCTTGCGGCTGGCCGTCAGGCTCCCGTGAGTTCGACCAGCCGCCGGGCGATTTGTCCCAGCGGCACGACCTCGCGCACCGCGCCCACCGAGATGGCCTGCCTGGGCATGCCGAACACGACGCAGCTGGCCTCGTCCTGGGCAATCGTGTGGGCGCCGGCCACGCTCAAATCCAGCATGGCGTCGGCACCATCGGCGCCCATGCCGGTCAGCATCACGCCGATCGCACGGCTGAGCGCGACCTGGGCCACGCTCCGGAACAGCCGGTCCACCGAAGGCCGGTGCCGATTGACGGGCGGGTCGTCGGTCACCCGCAGCGAATAACCGCATGCGCCGCGCACCAGGGACAAGTGCCGGCCGCCCGGCGCGACATAGGCGACACCATTGAACGCGGACTCGCCGTCCTGCGCCTCTTTCACGTCGATGCGGCAAATCGAATCCAGGCGCCGGGCAAACAACTCGGTGTAACCGGCCGGCATGTGCTGGGCGATCAGCACCGGCGGCATCGCGGGCGGCAACTCCGCAAGCACGACCCGCAGCGCCTCGACGCCCCCGGTGGAGGCGCCGATGGCGATCACGCGGTCGACCGCAGGTGGCCCCGGTGCGCGCCGCATCGGCGCGGCCGGCGGGGCCGCGGCGCGCGGACGGCGCTGGCCCACCTTGGCGGAGTTGGCCGACCGGATCTTGTCCGCGATCTCGGCCGCGCTGGCTTCGAACTGGCCGAGGTCCGACGGCTTTTCAATGAAGTCGACCGCGCCCAGTTCCAGCGCCTGCATGGTGACATCGGCGCCCTGCCGGGTGCGCGATGAAATCATGACCACCGGCAGCGGCCGCACCACCATCAGCTTGCGCAGGAACTCGATGCCGTTCATCCGCGGCATCTCGACGTCGAGCGTGATCACGTCGGGCGCCATCAGGCGGATCTGTTCGATCGCCACGACCGGATCGGCGGCGGTGGCGACGACGTTCATGTCCGGCTGGCCGTTCACGACGCCGCTCAGGAAGGCGCGCATCACTGCCGAGTCGTCGATGATGAGGACCTTGATCATTTGGGCCTCGCGAAGATTTCGATCGCGCCGGCGCCGGGATCGCTGCCGAGCGACCTGAGGTATTCCAGTTCCTGCCGCTGCACCGTGTCGTCGCGCATGCGGTCCAGCTTCTTGAGCAGCACCTTGCCGTTCTCGGGCGAGAAATGCACCTTGCGCGGATAGTTGTCCAGCAGGTCCTGCGCCAGTACCGGAATGCCTTCGGTCTTGAGAAAGTCCAGCACGAAAGTGCAATTCCTGCCGCCCACGTCGAGCGCGCCGAAACCCCGCAGCAGGCGGCCGCCGCCGAACACCTTGGCCACCAGCCGGCGCCGCTCGGCCCCGAGCTTGAGCATGTCGTTGATCAGCAGCTCCATCGCGTACACGCCGAAGCGCGCCGACTTCGTGACCGGCGAGCCGGCCGTGCCGTTGTCGCCGGGCAGCATGAAGTGATTCATGCCCCCGATGCGCCGGGCCGGATCCCACAGGCAGGTCGAAACGCAGGAGCCGAGCACCGTGCTCATGCCCACCGCCCCGGCCGCGGCGTGGTACTGCCCCGGCAGGATCTTGACCGCTTCCAGCTTGAAGTCGCGGTCGAAATAGCGGATGGGAATGCCGTGGTGCATGTGCAGGTGCGTCCCCGTCAGCCGGGACGCAGCTCGTAGGCAGTGCGGCCGCAGGTGCGAAAAGCCGGATGCCCCGCCGGAAAACTTTCAGAGTGGCCGATCACCAGCAGGCCGCCCGGCGCGAGCATGGCGGCGAAGCGCGCTGCCAGTCGCAGTTGCACTTCGCGGTCGAAATAGATCACCACGTTGCGGCAGAAGATCGCATCGAAGGGTTCGCGCACCGGCCACGCCGGGGCCTGCAGGTTCAGCTGGGCGAACCTGAGCATGGTGCGCAGCTCCGGCCGCACGCTGACCAGTCCCTCGTTGGCCCCGATGCCGCGCAGGAAGTGCCGCCGCACCCGGTCTTGCCGCATGCTTTCGATGCGCTCGGCCCGGTACACGCCGGCCTGGGCGACGCTCAGCACTTCAGAATCGATGTCGGTGGCCAGGATGTCGGCGGCGCAGCCCGCTTCGCGCATCACCATGGCGATCGACCAGGGCTCCTCGCCGGTCGAACAGCCGCTGCTCCAGATGCGCATCGGCCTCGATGCGGCCTTCGCGTGTTGGCCCGCCCGCGCGGCCAGCAATTCGAAATGATGGGGTTCGCGAAAGAACGACGTGAGGTTGGTCGTCAAGGCATTCACGAATGCCTCGCGCTCGGTGGAGCCCTCCGACTGGACCAGGTCGAGATAGGGGGCGAACGCTACCTGCCCGTGCGAGCGCACGCGCCGCACCAGCCGGTTGTAGACCATGTTGCGCTTGTGCTCGCTCAGCTTGATCCCGGCATAGTCGTAGATCAGCCGCCGCACCCGCGCGAAATCGCGGTCGGTGAGAACGAAGTCCGGTTCCGTGGCTAGAACTCCTGCCACTCACCATTCCCCTGGCTGGGTGCCTGCGGCGCTCGCAACGCCGTGACGGTGGCGCCCCGCAGCGGGGTCGCCCGCTCGGGCCGGGATCTGGGCGACCGTTGGGCCGCCAGGCGGGAGGCGGGCCGCGGCTCGGCGCTGTGCACGTTCTCGTAGGCCATCCGCTGCTCGTTGCCGAGCTTGAAGCGCGACACGGTCTGCATCAGCGCGCGGGCCTGGTCCTTCATGGATTCGGTCGCCGCTGTGGCTTGCTCGACCAGCGACGCGTTCTGCTGCACGACCTGCTCCATCTGCGTCACCGCCATGTTGACCTGCTCGATCCCGGTGCTTTGCTCCTGGCTGGCCGCGGCGATCTCGGCGATCAGGTCGGTCACTCCCTTGACCGAGCCGACGATCTCGTCCATCGTCTTGCCCGCAGCATCGACCAGCCGGGTGCCGGCATCGACCTTGTCGACCGAGTCGCTGATCAGGGCCTTGATCTCCTTGGCCGCCGCCGCGCTGCGCTGCGCCAGGTTTCTCACCTCGGCGGCTACCACGGCGAACCCGCGTCCCTGCTCGCCGGCCCGCGCGGCTTCCACCGCCGCGTTGAGCGCGAGGATGTTCGTCTGGAAGGCGATGCTGTCGATCACCGCGATGATGTCGGCGATCTTGCGGGACGAATCGGAAATGGCCGTCATGGTGCTGACCACCTGGCCGACCACCTCGCCGCCCTTGCGCGCCACGTCCGACGCGCCGTGCGCGAGCCGGTTGGCCTGCTTGGCGCTCTCGGCGTTCTGCATCACGGTGCTGGTCAGCTCCTCCATGGAGCTGGCGGTTTCCTCCAGCGTGCAGGCCTGCTCCTCGGTGCGCTGCGACAGGTCCACGTTGCCCTGGGCGATCTGCTCGCTGGTGTCGGTCACCACGCGTGCCCCGCTCGCCACTTCCCCGACCAGCTGGCGCAGGCTCGTGGCCATCTCGCCCATGGCGTACAGCAGGCTGCGCTGGTCGCCGCCCTTGACGTCGACATGCACGGTCAGGTCGCCGTTGGCGATGCTGCTGGCCAGGCGGGCCGCGTAGGACGGTTCCCCGCCCA
>DATNBX010000306.1:0-14122 GCA_035571795.1 Ramlibacter sp. | reverse complement strand
TTCGCTGTTGAAGTTGCTGGCCACGATCCAGATGATCTCGGCCTCGCTCTTGCTGCGCACGCCGTCCAGCACGGCCAGCAGCGTGTTCTGGGTGTCGTCGTCGAACTTGCGGTGGCCGCCGCGCTTCATGAACAGGTCCTGCGCCTCGTCCAGGAAAACGATGCAGCGCTTGCGGCGCTTGGCCATCGAGACGATGCGCGACAGTGTGTTGGAGCCGCCGGCCACATAGCCGGTCTCGAGATTCGCCGCCGAATGGAACAGGATCGGCAGGTTCAGTTCCTTGGCCAGGTAGCTGGCCAGCTTGGTCTTGCCGGTGCCCGCCGGGCCGCTGAACATCACGTTGAACGGCTTGCTGATTCCGTATTCGGCGTATTCGGCGCGGCGCTGGTACTGGTCCTTGATCTGCGCGACCTCGGCCTTGATGTCATCCATGCCGACCAGGTCGGTGATCGAGCCGTGCACCTGCGCCGGCTCGAGGAACTTGAGCGACTTGAACTGGCCCTTCATGTGGAAGGCGAGGAAGCCCAACAGGCCGAGCGTCAGCGCCGCCGACAGGACGCCGCTCACTCCGGCTTTCCAGCCGTCTTTTTCCGATTGCGGGCGGGCACCGGCAAAACGCTGGTCGAGACGCTCGAGCATGTCCATGCTGGCCTTGTCGAGATCGGCCCGCGGCACGAAACTCAGTTTGGCACCCCAGCCCGCCGTCACGGCCTTGTCGGCAAAGATCTTCGTTTCCATGTCGCTCGGGTAATAGGCGTACTGCTTGCCCTGCGCCTCCACCAGGATGAAGCGCTCCGACACGTTCCACATCAGCGGCTTGTAGATGACAGTGATGTGCTCGATGGGGTTGCCTTCGAGAAAGCCGAGCACCGAACCGGTCCCGAACACGACGGGCAGCTTCGGGTTGAAGACCGCCATGCCGCCGGGCGGCAGCTCGCCGGCGGTCATGGTCTTGAGCTGCTCCGCGACGGCGGCCTGCTTCTGGTTCAGGCTGAAGGAGTACAGGGCGGTGAGCGGAATCAGCACGGCCACGGCAACGATCAATACCTTGACCGGCATCGACTGGATCGCGAACCAATCCTGCAGGCGCCCCGCGACTCGCTTCAGGGTCGGCCACAAATCAGGAGATGGCGGCTCGCCGGCGGCGGGATCGGGAGTGGGCTGCGGTGCCGATAATTCCGACATGGTTGTCCTTCTTGACGGGAATACCTTGGCCGCGCTTCTCGCGAACACCGGTCTTCCGGGATACTGAAAAATTCGGGGAGAAGCTCAATCGGCAGGCCGCCGCGGGCTTGGTTTTTGTTGTTGCTCTAGCCGCTTGCAGAAACAACGCGCCGGGCTCAGGCCTCTTGTCGGATCAATCCTACAGACTCTCGAGGCGGCAAGACGTCTCTAGGGTTATCGAGGACGCCGAAGCATCGCCGTATGTGACAAATTCACGTGCGTAGTCGCTGGCCGAGTGGTGATTGGGAGACAGCATGTTCGGGGTTCCGTTCAGAGTGGACGAAGGGCGCTTGAACTGAACCTTAGGGCCGCGGGGTTTCGCGCCCTTGTGTTTTGTCATTTCAATTTGCAGCGGAATGCAACGCGATGTATTTGTAGGACAACGGCGATGCATCTTGTGCTTCCCAAGGAACCCCAGCCGCGTTCCTGACTCCAACCTTTCAGCCGGGTTTTCTTCAAGTTTCTTCCCCCGGCTCTTCAATCCCTCGGCTCAACACCGAGGGATTTTTTATGGCTACTGCAAGCCGAGCCAATGCATGGCTTCGCCTTCGGCGCCGAACAGCGCGATGTCGGGGCAAAGCGGCAGCCCTTGCGGCACATTGTCGTCGTCGACCAGCTCGGTCGTCGCCACCAGCACGACCCGCGTCTTGTGCGTCAAGGCCCGGCGCAGCCGATCGCAGATGAGGAACTTGCCGTCGGCGTCCGGCGGGGTGTCCACGCGCCGCAGGTCGATCAGCACGTGGTCCTGCCGTAGCCGCGCGACGGCCGCCTTGACCATGTACGCCAGCTTCAGCGCATCGCCATTGCGCCATCGGCCCTCGACATCGAATCGCATGTGAAGACGGTCATGATGGGAGGCAACTACGAGGTTCATCGGTCGGCGCGGCGGTTGGTGGACGAAGCGAGAGTGCCACACCAATTTGTACTGGCTCGGATACAAGCGCATCAGTAGTTGCCAAGCGTGACTGCCGAGCTTCCCAACCACGGAATTCCGGCGGATTTGGCAATCCGCCGCAAGTGCGAAGATGCGGCGTTGCCATGTACATCCGCGCAAAAAAACAACGCGAGCCGGAACAACCCTGATGCCGGATCGGGTCCGGCATGACATCAAGGAGAGTCCGTCCATGAGCCGAGTCGAATCCAACACCGTCTCCTACGCCAAGGCGGCACCCGGCGCCCGCACCGCGGCCGATACGGGCGACCGCATCGCATCGGTCAAGCTGTCGCTCTGCTTTCTGCCCCTTGCGACGCCGGTCAGCGACGCCAAGGTGCTCACCGGGCGCCAGAAGCCGCTGACCGAGATCGCCTTCGTCTTCGCCGAAATCCGCACCCGCGATGGCCACCAAGGCATCGGCTTCGGCTACTCCAAGCGGGCCGGCGGACCGGGCATGTACGCGCACGCCAAGGAAATCGCGCCCAACCTGATCGGCGAGGACCCGAACGACATCGCCAGGATATTCACCAAGCTGCTTTGGGCCGGCGCATCGATGGGGCGCAGCGGCCTGACGACGCAGGCGATCGCGCCGTTCGACATCGCGCTGTGGGACCTGAAGGCCAAACGGGCCGGGCTGCCACTGGCCAAGCTGCTGGGCGCCCATCGCGATTCGGTCCAGTGCTACAACACCTCGGGCGGTTTCCTGCACACGCCGCTGGACCAAGTCCTCAAGAACGTCGCGATCTCGCGCGAGAGCGGCATCGGCGGAATCAAGATCAAGGTCGGCCAGCCCGATATCGCGACCGACCTGAAGCGCGTCAAAGCGGTGCGCGAGCTGCTGGGCCCCGATTTCCCGCTCATGGTCGATGCCAATCAGCAATGGGACCGCACCACGGCGCAGCGGGTGGGCCGACGGCTGGAGGAATTCAACCTGACCTGGATCGAGGAGCCGCTGGATGCCTACGACTTCGAAGGTCATGCCGAGCTGGCCGCGTCGCTGGACACGCCGATCGCGACTGGCGAGATGCTCACCAGCTTCGGCGAGCACGCGCAATTGATCACGAGCAACGCCAGCGACTTCGTACAACCCGATGCGCCGCGGGTGGGCGGCATCACGCCGTTCCTGCAGATCATGGCGCTGGCCGATTTCAAGGGCCGCAAGCTGGCACCCCACTTCGCGATGGAAATCCACCTGCACCTGGCCGCCGCGTTTCCGCAGGAGCCGTGGCTGGAACACTTCGAGTGGCTGGGGCCGCTGTTCAACGAGCAGATGGCGCTGCGCGATGGCCGCATGTGGCTGTCGGACCGCCCGGGCCTGGGCTTCTCGCTCAGCGGCCAGGCGCAGGCGTGGACCACCGATACCGCGGAGTTCGGAAAGCGGCCATAGCGCCAGTCACGCCGCCAGCTTCGCCCGTGCGTCCTTGCGCGCGAGCCGCGCCAGCAGGTAGTCGACTTCTTCGCGGGCCTTGGCCGACAGCGCCGATGCGGGCTTGCGCTGCGCGTCGCACGCGAGCAGGCCGCGGCGCATCAGGACATATTTGCGCACCGCCAACCCCACGCCGGGCTGCTGCTCGTACCGCAGCAACGGCAGGTGCGCGTCGAACAGGTCGTGCGCGCGCTCGCGCTCGCCTTGCGCGCACAGCCGGACCAGCTCCACCAGCATGTCGGGAAAGCAGTAGCCCGTCATCGCCCCGTCGGCGCCGCGCTCGACCTCAAAATCCAGGAACAGGCCGCCGTTGCCGCACAGGATCGAGATCGGCCGCAGCTCGCCCTTGCGCTCCCATTCGCGCAGCGTCGAGATTTTCTCAAGGCCCGGCCAGTCCTCGTGCTTGAGCATGACGCACGACGGGTTGTCGTTGACGATGCGGCGAATGACCGACGGGGTCATCACCACGGTGAACGTCAGTGGATAGTCCTGGATCACGAACGGGACGTCGGCGCCGAGCGCGGCGACCGCCTGCGCGTAGTAGCCGACGATCTGGTCGTCGGTGCGCAGCGTGTTGGGCGGCGCGATCATCACGCCGGCGGCGCCGGCCTCCATCGCGTCGCGGGCCAGCGCGCGCATGGCCGCGAAACCGGGCGCGGAGACACCGACGATGGTCGGGGTCTTCGAGCGCTGGATGAAGCGCGCGGCGACCTGCAGCGCCTCGACCGGCTCGAGCTTCGGTGCCTCGCCGAGCTGGCCCAGCACGGTCGTGCCTGCGACACCGCTTTCGGCGTAGAAATCGGTCAGCCGGTCGATCGAACCGAAGTCGACGGTTCCGTCGGCGTTGAAAGGCGTCGGCGCGATGACGTAGACGCCGCTAGCTTGGTCGGGAATTCTCATGGAGACCTCAGCGGCGGATTGGAAGAGTCGCTCATGATGGGCAATTCGAGAGAAAAGCCCAATTTAACCCAAGAGTTACGCCCGCGAACAACGCGGCTGCTTGGCGGCTCGAGGAGCCATATATATTTTCATCGCCACGCTGGACGCGAAAGCACCTCGCATCGGTTGGCGTACTGTCGAGAAAGGAGACATTCATGAGCACATCCGCTCAACCGCTTGAGGTGGTCCAAGCGGCGTATGGCGCATTCGGGCGCGGCGACATCCCCGCGGTCATGAACTTCGTAGCCGACGACATCGACTGGAAATTCTGCGGCTCCAAGGGGATGCCCTACACAGGCACCTGGCGGACGAAGAGCGACGTCGCGAAGTGGTTCGCGAGCATTCCGCAAGCCGACGACATCCAGGCGTTCGAGCCACGCGAGTTCATCGTCGGAGGCGAAAACGTGACGGTTCTCGGCTGGGAGCGGACCCGGGCCGTTCCCAGCGGCAAGGTCTTCGAGTCCGACTGGGTCCATATCTTCACCGTTCGCGGCGGCCGCGTGGTCCGGTTCTGGGGTATGTACGACACCGAAGCGTCGGCGGCGGCAAGGAAGTGACCGCGCCACTGGGGCGCTTCAAAGTTCCAGCAGCGTCTTGAAGCCGCCCCAGAACATGCGCTTGCCGTCGAACGGCATGGTCTTGGGATCCATCATCGGGGCCAGGCGCGGGTCCTTCATCACCTTGGCGTTGACGCTGTCGCGATGCTTGCGAGATTTGTAGACGATCCACGAGAACACCACGGTTTCGCCGGCCTTGAGTTTGACGGCCTGTGGAAACGAAGTGACCTTGCCCGGCTTCACGTCGTCGCCGACGCACTCGACATATTCGAGGGCGCCGTATTCCTTCCAGACCTTGCCGGCCTTGCGCGCCATCGCGCGATAGGCATCGAGATTGCTGGTGGGAACGGGGACGACAAATCCATCGACATAGCGGGCCATGATGATCTCCTTTTCTTCGTGGGGGGTTGGTGCAATCAGGCGGTGAGAAATTCGTCGAGCTTGGCGAACGTGCCGGTCCAGCCGCGTTCGTGGTTGTCGCGGGCCTGGCGGTCGAAAAAGCGCTCGTGCCGGAAGTTGAGCTCGCAGCCTTGTGCGGTGGGACGCAGTTCGATCGTCACCAGCGACACACGTTCCGGCGTGGTCTTCCAGGCCCAGGTGAAGGAAAGCTTGCGGTTTTCCACCACGTCCTGGTAGGCGCCGGACACATCGTGCCGCTCGCCGTCGGGCGTGTGGAAGGCGATGTGGTAACGCCCGCCGGGACGCACGTCGAGTTCGGCGCGCGTCACCGAATCCGGCTCGCCCGGCCCGAACCAGCGGCTCAGCGCTTGCGGGTCGGTCCATGCCCGCCAGACTTTTTCGGCCGCGACCGGGTACTGGCGGGTGATGCTGAGGCTGGGCTTTTCCTCGAGGGGGCTCTGGGCCATGGGTGGACTTCCTCCTGGTGATAGAGATACCGGCCGAGCGCATCGAGCTGCTCGTGCCAGAACTTCTCGTAGTGGGCCAGCCACATCGCGGCCTCCTGCATCGATTTCGCAGCCAGCTCGCAGCGCACCACGCGTCCTTCCTTCGACCGGGTGACCAGGCCCGCGTCTTCCAGCACGCGCAGGTGCTTCATGAAGCCGGGCAAGGACATGCCGTGCGGCTGCGCGAGCTCGGTCACCGTGGCGCCGCCCTGCTCGCCCAGCCGCTGCAGCACGTCGCGCCGCGTGGCGTCCGACAGCGCCCAGAAAACGCGGTCCAGGATCACGTCATCGTTTGCCATCTGCCCTTCGAGCGAAGAAAGCGGCCCTGTCTTCGATCAGCCCGAAGCCGACATGCCGCCGGGCGAAGGCTGCAGCATGCTCACCCGGTTGCCTTCCGTGTCGTAGAACGACACGTAGCGGCCCACGCCGGGAATGTCCATCGGCTCACCCAGCACCTGCCCGCCGGCAGTCTTGACAGCGCTCATTGCCACCCCCACGTCCTGAACTGCGATGACCACCGAGGGGTATTGCGCGGGCCAGTCGGGATGGTGCTCATAGAAGCCGCCGTTGATGGCACCGGCCGGCGCGCCGGGCTTGGCGTCGGCCTTCGCCGTGGTAGCGACCACGTAGTTGCCCATCTCCGGGCCCAGTTTCTCGAGCTGCCAGCCGAAAGCGGACTGGTAGAAGCGACAGATGCGCTCGCGGTCCTTGTACGGGAATTCGAAGTGAACGACAGGATTCATCTGGTGTGCTCCTTAACGGTTTTCGGCGGATCGCTTCAGTTCGGCGATGTCGAACTTCTTCATCTTCATCAGCGCGGCCATGGTGCGCTCGGTCTTGCCTTTGTCCTGGCTGGTGAGCAGCTCCGGCAGCACCCGCGGCACCACCTGCCACGACACGCCGAACCGGTCCTTGAGCCAGCCGCATTGCTGGGCCTTCTCGTCGCCGCCCGCGGTGAGCTTGTCCCAGTAATAGTCCACCTCTTCCTGGGTGTCGCACATGACCTGCAACGAGACGGCCTCGCTGAACTTGAAAATCGGGCCGCCGTTGAGCGCCGTGAAACTCTGCCCTTCGAGTTCGAACGTCACGGTCATCACCGAGCCGGGCTTCTGGCCATGGATTTCCTTGCCCGATTCGGCGTAACGGCTGGTGGCGACGATCTTCGAATTGCGGAAGACGCCGGTGTAGAACTTCGCCGCTTCCTCGGCCTGGCTGTCGAACCAGAGGCAAGGCGAAATCTTGGAACTGATCTGCATATGTTCTCCTGAGTTGGGTAATAGAACAACGCCGCCGCGAGGCGGTAACAGTTAACCATGTGGCTTAGTATATGGAGGGCCGGCAGGCTGTCAAGAAGCCTGCGGATAACCGGAAGTAACGGATTCGAAATGGTCCGGACTATTCCGCCGGCAACTGGACCGTGCGTGCCGACACCGAGCGGCCGGTCACCATGAGCTCGCCGGCGGCGATGGGAAGCTTGAACCGCCGAGGACCGGCGCTGCCGGGGTTGACGTAAAGAATGCCGTCGCGCTCTTCGATGGCCGGCTGGTGCGAGTGGCCGGAGACGACGACCTGGACGCCTGCCGCGGAGGGATCGATGTCGAGTTCGGCCAGATCGTGGATCAGGTAGATGAACACTTCGCCGACACGCAGGAATTCAGTGAGCGGCAGTTGCTCGGCCCAGCCGCCCCGGTCGTTGTTTCCTCTCACGGCGGTGACCGGTGCGATTGCCGCGAGTTCCGCCAGGATGCCGGGATTGCCGATGTCGCCGGCGTGGACGATGAAGTCACTGCCTTGCAGAAATGCCTTGGCCTCGGGCCGCAGAAGCCCATGTGTGTCGGAAACAAGACCTACACGAATCATCAAGCGACATCGGCCGGCCGGCGTGCATAGCTTACGGTCAGCATCTCCCATTGGTGACCGTCGGGCTCGTTCCAGTAAATCATGCTGCCGCCATAGTCGGTATTGATCTTCATGTCCTGCGGCCCGCGCACGGAACTTCGGTACCCGATACCGGCGGCCTTCAGACGCACGAGAATCGCGTCGAACTCGTCCTGGCTGACACGAAAGCAGAAGTGGTAGACGGGGAACGGATCCGCGGTTTCGATGAAGTCGAGGGTGAGGCCCTCGTTGACGTACACCGGCGAGAAAGGGCCGAGTCCTTCTTCTGCCCAGGGGACGCCAAGGAGCTGTGCCAACAGTTTCGCCGAAGCGACTTTTTGATGCGAGGGAACGATGGTGTGATCGAGTTCAATAGGCATGGGTGCTGAATTCTGCTGCTACACCACGATTTTTACCTCGCCTTCGATCTCCACGGGTATGTCGAACGGAAGTTCCGCCATGCCGACGGCGCTGCGCGAGTGGGCGCCGATATCGGGTCCGTAGAGTTCCAGGATGAGATCGGAGAAACCGTTGATGACACTGGGCTGCTGGTTGAAGCCGGGAGCGCAGTTGACCATGCCGAAGATCCGGCCCCAGGCCGCAATGCGGTCGAGATCGCCCAATGTCCGCTTGAGACTGCCGAGGATGGATAGTGCTGTCAGCCGGGCGGCTGCGTAGCCTTGCTGGACTGTGAGCTCTTTGCCGAGCTTGCCCAGTGGGTGAGCCAGCGAGCCGTCGGAGTTATGCGGCCCGTGCCCCGAGATCAGGGCCCGGTTCCCTATGAGCCTCACGAATTGAAATGGCAGCGCGACGCCGGCGGGCGGTGTGATGGGCGGCGGAAGGACCAAACCAAGAGCAGCCAGCCGTTCCTCGATTTTCGCCATAGGTCACCTCGTGATGAAAATGCTCAAGGTCCTTGTTCGCCCGCGGCCACAACGGCACCGCGCATTCCGGCCCGGTCGATCGCCGCTTTGACCAGCCCCTGCGCCTTGGCGCGCCCGATGAACCGGCGTGCGTATGCGAGGCCGCCATCTCGCCCCTTCGGCATCACCATGGCGTGGGGATCGATGCCGGGCCGGCCGTCGAGAACCCGGGAACCAGGCATTCGACTCGACGCCTCGAACAGGCTTGGCTTGATGCTGAAGATTGCGTCCGCGTTGCCGGATTTCAGCAGCTCCAATGTGCCGGCAAGGCTCGATGCCCGAACGGGCGCAGCAACTTTCAGCGTTCGGGAAAGAAAGACATCCGGCTGGGACTTCTCCTGCACGGCAACGCGAATTCCCGGCCGATCCACATCAGCCAGTGTCGCGATGGAAGAGCCTGCAGGCACGAGGTAGCCGAATTCGACTTCCATGTGCAGCGGGGCAAAGTCCCACTCCTTCGCACGCGCCGGACTGAACCCGACAAAGGCGACGTCCCAGGCTCCGGATTTGCCCGCATCGAGAAGCGCCCCGACCGACGGATACATCACCGGCTCGAAAGGAACCCCGATGCGCCCGGCCAACGCCTTCCCGAGGTCATATCCGACCCCCTTCATCTCGCCCGACGCGCTGTCGCGTATGACGTTGTGGGGACTGCCAAGCTGGAGCGCAACGCGAAGCTTGCCGGTCGGGGCCAAAGCTTGTCGCGCTTCGGCGTTCGGCGCCGCGTCGATGCCCGCGCAGCCAGCAAGCACCAAGCCAAGCAGTGCCGCCATCAGCCAGTGCATTGCGCGCATGTGTCCTTCGTTTGTTTGGTGCAGCGACCCACGTTCAGGCGCGGGATCCACACGCTTGCCGACTTCAGTGCTTGTGCTGCATGCCACCGTGGCCGGCCGGCTCGCTTGCGCCGCCATAGCCACGCAACTGGCCGTAGCGGGCATTCTGCTCGGGGGTCAGGATGTCGACCTGTGCCAAATGGGCTTCGAGGTGCGCCCCGCGGACCTGGGCCTGCAGCGCGCCGATTTGACTCAGCGAGGCAGCGAGCAACTGGGGCGTCACGGCCCTGGCGGCGAACAGCTGGTCGAGTTTGCGCTCCTCATCAACGAGCACTCGTCCTAAAGACGACGCCTTCGTTTGCATGGATTGAAAGAGTGCTTCCGTGCGGGTGCGCTGCTCTGGCGTCAGGGCCAGCTGCGAGGCGAGTTCCAGCACGTGCGCCGGGCCCGCGTAGCCATTGAGTTCCGCGGCCTTTGCAAGGCCCATGCCCTTGCCGGACAGGTAAGACGCCACGTCCTCGGGTGCCAGCGACTTGATGTCCCGGCTTTCCTGCCCGGCGTAAGGCGATGCCGCAGTTGCTGCCGATACGCCAGCCGCCAACGGTGCCAGAACAAGCGCGCAAATGACAAGCTGGAGCTTCATATGAACCTCTCGTTGTTGCGATGCTTCGCTGGCAGCACTATAGCCGAGGAGCCAGGCTGCCCGGCGGCGGCATCATGCCAGCTGGCGGCCCAGAAGGCTTTCGAGAATGCGCAGCGGTGACGTCGATGCATCCAGCATCGAGTCGACGCCCAGATGGTAGGTTTGCTCCAGCGCGTGCTGCCCGCCGGTTGCCGCATGCGATACCACGTCGGTATAGACGATCCAAGTGCATCCCGGCTGGAATTGCCATGTGCGTTGAGCGGCTTGCGACTGGTAGGCCGCGTCCGCCTTCATCCGGTCGTGCAGTTGCAGCATGTAGTGATCGTAGGCTGTGCGTCGGCGCTTGGTAATTCGAAGCAGTTCGAGCACGCGGTCGCTGCCCCAGACGGGGCGTGTGAGCGTTGGCAGAAACCGGCGTGCGACCCGTTCAAATGGCTCACCGAGCTTCCAGTTCCGGCTGTGCCCGTGCGGGTTGATATTCGTGAAGACGCGCAGTATTCGCTTTCCCTGAGTGGGCGAGGACGGGAAACTGTCCACGTGCAGGCGCGTGTCGTCCTTTCGCCACGAGGTCCGCCGACCGGCGATTTCCGCCGGCCGGAAGCTGGTGCGGGCCTGTTCCAGTCCGGTCTCGTAGCTTGGCAGCACGTTGCGCAGCAGGCTCCTGCTCGCGGCGGCGAAGCGGGCCATCATCTGCTGCAGCGCCTGGAAATCCGCGTCACCAAGGCCGCTCGCTCGCAGCAAGCCGGTGGATGGATCGAAACTGACATTCTTGGCGTTCCCGGCGATTTCAGGCGACAGGAGCCTTGCTTCGCCGGCCCCGATCGAAAAATCGAGCCCGGGAAAAAGCAGGACGTTGCCCCGTTCCAGCTCGGTCAGCGCGAGTTCCGCCACGCCCGCTGAAACCTGCTGATCCCAGCTCGCGATCGGGAGGCTGATGATCTCGGTCATGCGCAACGCCTCGGGGTGACGCCAATAAATCCTTCGGCGGCAAGCAACCGGACTGCGCCGGCTAGCGAGAACCCACGGCGATGGCCGCGCCCCCGCCGGGCAAGCTGATGCGCTCGCCGGTATCGACGATGCCATTGGCCTCGACGCGGAACACCTGGACGTTGCGCTCGACCATGTTCTCCACATACAGGCGCCGCGAATCCGGCGAGAAGGCCGCGCCCTGCGACCACTTGCCGATCGGCGCATCGCCCAGCGGCACCAGCTTGCCACCATCGATGCGCAGCACGAACACGCGCCCGTTGTCGCGGTACAGAGGCGAACTGGGGGGCCGGTTGCTGCCGTCGTGCACGACCGCGGCGGCCAGTTTCGAATCCGGGGAGACGGCGATGCCTTCCACGGTCGGCCCGGCCGTCGCGTGGTGCACCGTCCGGGGCAAGTCACCCTTCATGTCCACCAGCGTGATGGTGTCGTAGTCGCCCTGTCCCCGCCCTGCGTTGCCCACGATGGCCCATTCCCCGCTCTTGCTGACCTGCACGCCATAGGGCCGCACCCCGGTGAAGAAATCGCGGCCCGCCAGCTTGGCTTCGCCGCCCGCGATAGACAGCACCGTGACCGTGCTGTCGCCATCACGTGTGACCAGCGCGCGCTTGCCGTCCGGCGCAAAAGCCACGCCGCCCGGAACCGACTTTTCCGGCAGCGCAAGACGCCCAGTCTGGCGCAGGCGCTTGCCCTCCAGTGCAAACACCAGCACCGCCGAATCGGTCCGGGTCACCGCAAGCACCATCTTGCCGTCGGGAGAAACCGCAACTCCCGCCGGTGCGGGGCCAACGGAGACGGTTTGCACCACCGCCGGCGGGGATGCCTCGAGATCGATCACCGAGATCTGGTTGCCGTCGATGGTCTTGGCCGGATCGGCAGGGTCGATCCGGGTGGCCGCCGTCATGATCGCGACCGACAGATCCGGCGCCAGTGCCACCGATTGCGGCGGGCCCACCACGCTCGCCGGCGCCTCTACGCGGGCCACCAGCTTGGCCGGGGCCGAAGAGATGTCGAATATCGTGAGGCTGTCCTTGTTATCAGCCGGGCGCACCGTGACGACGCCCTGGCGCAGCTCTACCTTGTTGTCATTGGCCGTGACCAGCAACTGCCGCGTCGGGGCTTGCGCACAGGCAGCGTTCAATACGCAGCCCAGCACCACAGAAGCGAGGATCTTGATGTTCATTGGGTTCACCTCCTGGGGGCTGGCACGGTAGCACACTGGTTCCGCCGCGGCAATGCGGTCAAACACGCTCGAGCGAGCGTGCGATCTACTTCCCGCCCAGCTCCATCGCCCGCAGCCCGCCCGCAAGCTCACGCGTGAGGTCGGCGGCCGGCACCTCGCGGCAGCCGCTCGCATTCTGGCCAGCCCACAGCGGCGAGAAGTCACCGCTGCCCATGCTTTCCGCCTTGGCCCGCAACGGCGCAATGGCGGCGGCGGCCAGCGGGAACTGCGGCGCGGCGGCGCTGATCGGGCCAAGCTCGCGGATGATGCGGTTGACGATGCCACGCGCCGGCCGGCCAGTGAAGACATTCGTGAGGGTGGTCAGGTGCGAGGATCCCCCCTTGAGCGCCGCCCGATGCATCGCACTGGTGGTCGCCTCCGGGCAGAGCAGATAGCTGGTGCCGATTTGCACGCCGGCCGCCCCAAGTTCCATCGCCGCGGCCACGCCCTTGGCATCGGCGATTCCGCCGGCGGCAATCACAGGTATCTTGACCTTCGCCGCGATCTGCGGCACCAGCGCGAACGTGCCGAGCTGGTTGCTCAAGTCCGCGGAGAGGAAGATGCCGCGGTGGCCGCCCGCCTCCAGCCCCTGGGCGATCACGGCATCCACCCCGTTGGCTTCCAGCCAGAGCGCTTCCTCGACGGTCGTTGCCGACGACAGGACCTTCGCGCCCCAGGAACGCACCCGGGCCAGCAATTCCGCTGCCGGCAGGCCGAAATGGAAGCTCACGACGGGCGGCTTGAACTGCGCCAGCACCTCGGCCGCTTCCGCGTTGAAGGGAAATCGGGCCGGGCCGGGCGCGATCGAGCCGGGGTCTATTCCTAACTCCGCAAAATAGCGCCCCAGCGAATTGCGCCATTCCGCTTCGCGCTCGGCGCTCGGCGCCGGTTGCGTGTGGCAGAAAAAGTTGACGTTGTAGGGCTTGGAGGTCGCGGCGGCAATGGCGGCGATTTCCTTGCGCATGGCTTCGACGCCGAGCATGGCGCAAGGAAGGGAGCCAAGCCCGCCGGCGTTGGACACGGCTATGGCGAGCGCGCTGCCCTGCACGCCCGCCATGGGCGCCTGGATGATCGGCAGCTCGATTCCCAGCAGTTCTGCAAGCGTCTTCATCGGAATTCCTGTCGAAGTCGCGGGCTACCGCCCGCCCAAACCCATCGCCCGCGTGATCACCTCTTTCATGATCTCGTTGGTGCCGCCATAGATGCGTTGTACACGGGCATCGGCGTAGGCGCGGGTGATCGGGTATTCCCACATGTAGCCGTAGCCGCCGTGCAGCTGGACGCATTCGTCCATCACCTTGCACTGCAGGTCGGTGGTCCAGTACTTGGCCATGCTCGCGGTGGCGGTGTCGAGCTGGTTGTCGCAGATCAGCTCCAGGCATTTGTCGACGAACACACGGGCGACCTGCACCTCGGTCTGCAGCTCGGCCAGGGTGTAGCGGGTGTTCTGGTAAGCCGCCACCGGCTGGCCGAACACCTTGCGCTCCTTGACGTACTGCACCGTACCGTCGATCGCAGCCTGCGCCGACGCCACCGCCGTGACGGCGATCTGCAGGCGCTCCCAGGGCAACTGCTCCATCAGGCAGATGAAGCCCTTGTTCTCGAACGCCTGGCCGCCCAGCAGGTTGTCCGCGGGGACATGGACGCTGTCGAAGAACAGCTCGGCTGTGTCCTGCGCCTTCAGGCCCAGCTTCTTCAGCCGCTTGCCGTG
>DATNBX010000305.1:0-12551 GCA_035571795.1 Ramlibacter sp. | reverse complement strand
GGAAAAGCCACCTGCCCCGAGTGCGTGGACAGGTGCGTCGTGCGCTCGGTCAACAGGACCGTGGGACGCTCGCGCATCACCAGCGGCACCAGGACCGCCGCCTTGGACAGCGGGCGGCTGGAGAACTTGCGCTCGATCCAGATCTCCGGCTGCCAGCTCGGCGGCGCCAGGAAGCGTTCGCGCAGGGCCGCCGGCGCCAGTACCGCCGGCGCCACGGGCGGCAGATGCGAGTCGATCCCGAGCACAGGCACCGTGCGCGGATCGAAATTCGGCAGCTTGGACAGCGGCGTCTCGGCGGGATCCGGATCGATGGGCATCGGCGGCAACAGGCTGGTGGGCAAAACAAAAACCGCCGCAAGCGGTGCCGGCGGCGGCTTTCGCGGGATGCCCCGGCGCTATTCGGTGACGGCGGCCGGCCGGTTGTGGTGGGCCAGCTTTTCCTTGATGCGGGCCGACTTGCCGCTGCGCTCGCGCAGGTAGTACAGCTTGGCGCGGCGCACGTCGCCGCGGCGCTTGACTTCGATGCTGGCGATCAGCGGGCTGTAGGTCTGGAACGTGCGCTCCACGCCTTCGCCGCTGGAGATCTTGCGCACCGTGAAGCCGCTGTTCAGGCCGCGATTGCGCTTGGCGATCACCACGCCTTCATAGGCCTGCACGCGCTTGCGGTTGCCTTCGACGACGCTGACGTTGACGATCACGGTGTCGCCGGCTGCGAATGGCGGAACTTTCTTGCCCAAACGGGCAATTTCTTCCTGCTCTAGGGTCTGGATCAGATTCATGGTTACCTTCAGTGATCGTGCCCGCGCTGCGCAAAAGGCCCTGGGGATGCGCTTGGCTCGCGCATGCCACGTCGGGCGGCCGGGTAGAGGATCGGAAAAGCCTTTAATTATAAACAACTTACGCAAGGCGAGCCAGGAGCGCTTCGTCCGCTGCCGAGAGCCGTCCGGCGGCGCGAGCGGCGGCGATCAGGTCGGGACGCTGCCGCGCCGTGATTTCCAGGCGCCGGTTGCGCCGCCAGCGCTCGATCTGGGCATGGTGGCCCGAGAGCAATTCAGCCGGCGCCTTGAGCCCTTCCCATTCCTCGGGCCGCGTGTAATGCGGGCAGTCCAGCAGGCCGTCCAGCGCCGGATTGAAGCTGTCGAACTGGTGGCTGTCCTCGTCGCCCAATACACCCGGCTGCAGCCGTGCCACGGCATCGAGCAGTGCCATGGCGGCGATCTCGCCGCCCGAAAGCACGAAGTCCCCGAGGCAGATCTGGACGTCGACGTGCCGGTCGATGAAGCGCTGGTCCACGCCTTCATAGCGTCCGCAAACCAGCACGGCGCCCTCGCTCGCCGACCAACGCTCGACCGCGGCGTGGTCCAGCCTGGCGCCGGCGGGCGAAAACAGCACCACCGGCGCGGCGTCGGCGCGCTGCGCCCTGATCGCCGCCAGGCATTGGGCCAGCGGCGCGGCCATCATGACCATGCCCGGCCCGCCGCCGAACGGGCGGTCGTCCACCCGGCGGTAGTTGCCCTCGGCGAAATCGCGAACATTCCACAGGCGCACGTCGACCTGCCCGGATTCGTAGGCGCGACGGGTCACGCCGCTGGCCAGGAACGGTGCGAACAGTTCCGGAAACAGGGTGATGACGTCGAAGCGCATAGTTCAATATGTTTGCGGGTCAGACCACAATTCAGGACAGTAACCCATCCGGAGCGCGAAGTTCCGAACGAAATTGTGCTCTGACCCCAACTGACTAGATGACTCAGTAGTCGGCTTGCCAATCGACCGTGATGCGCTTGCCGGGAAGATCAACATCGTCGACATAGGCCGAGACGAACGGGATCATCCGCTCCAGCGCCTTGCCGTCTTCCTGGTACTCGAGCACCAAGACGGTCTGCGGGCCGGTGGACAGCAGTTCCTTGACCCGGCCCAGCGCCAGGCCTTCGCGATTGACCACCTCCAGGCCGATCAGGTCGACCCAGTAGTACTCGCCGTCGCCGGCCGTCGGGAAGCTGGAGCGGGCAACGAAAATACGCGCGCCCCTCAAGGCTTCGGCCGCGCCGCGATCGTCCACCTCATGGGCGCTGGCCACGACGGTGTCCGAATGCTCCTTGGCTTCGCGCACGCGCAGCAGCACCGCGCCGGAAAAGGTCTTGGCGCCTTTTTCGGCCGGCAGCAGATACCAGCGTTTGGAAGAAAAAAGCGCTTCGGGCGAAGCGCTGTGGGGCGAGACCCGGAACCAGCCCTTGATGCCCCAGGCATCGGCGATACGCCCGACTTCGACGGCGTCCGCCGGAAGCTCGGCGGGTTCGAGGCCGGACACCCCAGCCGTCAGGCTGCCTTTTCGGCGGCCTGCTTGATCAGGCGTTCCACGGTCGGGGAGGCCTGCGCGCCGACCCCGCGCCAGTAGGTCAGGCGGTCCTGCGCGATGCGGATGCTTTCCTCGTTGTCCTTGGCGATCGGGTTGTAAAAGCCCAGGCGCTCGATGAAGCGTCCATCGCGGCGGGTGCGTTTGTCGGCAACCACGATGTTGAAGAACGGGCGGGCTTTCGCACCGCCGCGGGAGAGTCGAATGACGACCATAATTAATCCTTGGGTGGAGGGAAAAAATTCCCTTGAGTCTTTCCAGCGTTGAGACACGCGCCATAGCCACCCGGCCAGCGACACGCTGTAGAGCCCGCCATTATATCGTTTTAATTCTTATGATCATCATCCGACCCGCCATCGACCAGGACTTGCCCGCTATCACGGAAATCTACGCCCACCATGTCCTGACCGGCACGGCGACCTTCGAGACCACGCCGCCCACCGAAGCGGAGATGGCGCAGCGCCGTGACGACGTGCTGGCCAAGGGGCTGCCTTACCTGGTTGCCGACGAGGGCGGGCATGTGCTGGGATTCGCCTATTGCCAGTGGTTCAAGCCCCGGCCCGCCTACCGCTTCTCGGCCGAGGACTCGATTTACCTGCATCGCGAAGCGGGCGGCAAAGGGCTGGGCCGCAGCCTGCTGGCCGAGTTGACGTTCCAGGCGGAGGCCGCCGGCATCCGCAAGCTCATCGCGGTCATCGGGGATTCGGCCAATGCCGCCTCGATCGGCGTGCACCGCGCGCTCGGTTTTTCGCAGGTGGGCGTGTTCAAGTCCTGCGGCTGGAAATTCGGCAAGTGGCTGGACATCGTGCTGATGGAAAAAACGCTCGGTGAAGGGGACACCACCGCGCCCGAGCCCACCCCCTGATGAAAAACAAGACGCTGGCCGCCTGGCTGGCCTTCCTCGGCGGCCCGTTGGGCCTGCACCGCTTTTACCTGCATGGCCTGGGCGACCTCGTCGGCTGGGCGCTGCCGATCCCCACGGCGCTGGGCCTGTACGGCATCGAGCGGATCCAGCGCTATGGGCTGGACGACCAGTGGAGCTGGGTGCTGGTGCCGCTGCTGGGCTTTACCGTCGCCAGCTGCGCACTGACCGCCATCGTCTACGGCCTGATGTCTTGCGAAGGATGGAACGCACGGTTCAACCGCTCGCTGCCCGAGGACGCCAGCGCGGGCGCAACGAACTGGTTCACTGTCGGCGCGATGGTGCTTGCGCTGGCCATAGGCACCGCGGTGCTCATGGCCAGCATCGCCTTCAGCTTCCAGCGCTATTTCGAGTACCAGGTCGAGGAAGGCCGCAAGATCTCGCAGTAGCCCTAGAAAATCTGCAGGCTGAACCAGTAGGAGACCGCGGCGACGAATGCGCTGGCCGGAATCGTGAATATCCAGGCCCACACGATGGTGCCGGCCACGCCCCAGCGCACCGCACTGGCCCGCCGGGCCGAGCCGACCCCGACGATCGCGCCGGTGATGGTGTGCGTGGTCGAAACCGGGATTCCCAGCGCCGTGGCCATGAACAGGGTGATCGCGCCGCCGGTCTCGGCGCAGAAGCCGCCGACCGGCCGCAGCTTGGTGATCTTCTGGCCCATCGTCTTGACGATGCGCCAGCCGCCGAACATCGTCCCGAGGCCGATCGCCAGGTAGCAGCTGGCCACCACCCACATCGGCGGCGAGGCGGCGCCGGCGGAAAGCCGGCCGGTGGCGATCAGCAGCATCCAGATGATGCCGATGGTCTTTTGCGCGTCGTTTCCGCCGTGACCCAGGCTGTAGGCGCCTGCCGAAACCAGCTGCAGGCGGCGAAACCACCGGTCCACCTTGGATGGCGTCGAGCGGCGGAACAGCTGCGACACCAGCATCATCATGAATGAGCCGAGCAGGAATCCCAGCAGCGGCGACACGAAGATGAAGATCACCGTCTTCCAGATGCCGGCCGCGATCAGCGAGCCCGCACCGGTCTTGGCGATCACGGCGCCGACAATGCCGCCGATCAGCGCGTGCGAGGAACTGCTGGGGATGCCGTAATACCAGGTGAGGACGTTCCAGGCGATGGCGCCGAGCAACGCCCCGAACACCACGTGGGTGTCGACCACGCCCGGGTCCACGATGCCCTTGCCCACCGTGGCCGCGACGCTCAGGTGAAACACGGCCAGCGCCACCAGGTTGAAGAAGGCGGCGAACACCACCGCGGTTCCCGGCTTGAGTACGCCGGTGGAAACAACGGTGGCTATCGAGTTGGCCGCGTCGTGGAAACCATTCATGAAGTCGAAGGCAAAAGCCATCGCCACCAGCAGGATCACCACCCACAGGGCGGCTTGCGCGTTCTCCACGGCCCCCGGCTTTCAGGAATGCTCGAGGACGATGCCCTCGATGACGTTGGCGACGTCCTCGCACTTGTCGGTGATGCTCTCCAGCAGCTGGTAGATCGCCTTGAGCTTGATCACCTCGCGCACGTCGGGCTCCTCGCGAAAGAGCTTGCTCATGGCGGAGCGCATGACGCGGTCCGCGTCCGACTCGAGCTTGTCGATTTCCTCGCACGCCTTCAGCGCCGCCTCTGCGGTCGCCGCGTCGGACAGTTTTGCAATGGTGTACACAGCTTCCTTGACCCGCTCGCAGCACTTGACGCTCAGGTCCGTCAGGCGCGTGATCTCATCGGTCATGTGCCGCACGTCGTACAGCGCCATCGTCTCGGCCGAATCCTGGATCATGTCGCAGACGTCGTCCATCGTATTGATCAGCTTGTGGATCTGGTCGCGATCGATCGGCGTGATGAAGGTCTTGTGGATCAGCCGGTTGACCTCGTGGGTGACGCGGTCGGCCGCGCGCTCGGCGTTGTCCACTTCGCGGGTGTACTGCTCGCGCAGGTGCAGGTCGTTGTAGTTCGCCACCAGCTTCGCGAAGGCATGGGCGGCCTCCACGATGCGGTCGGAGTGGTGGTTGAACATCTCGAAGAAATTGCCTTCGCGCGGCAGCAGCTTGCCAAACAGCATGCGCTCTCCTGGTTGGGGGTCGTCTTGGGTTGCGGCGAGTGTAACTTGGCGCGTTGCACCTCAACCGTTGCGGAATATGAAATACACCGCGCCCACCATGCAAAATGCCGCCCAGACGTAATCGAGCTTGAGCGGCTCCTTCAGGTAAAGCACCGCGAAGGGGATGAACACGGCCAACGTGATGATTTCCTGCATGATCTTGAGCTGGCCCACCGACAGGCCCGCCTGGCGGAAGCCGATCCGGTTCGCCGGCACCTGGAACAGGTATTCCGCCAGCGCGATGCCCCAGCTCACCAGCGCGGCGACATACCACGGCGCCGTGGCCAGGTTCTTCAGGTGGCCATACCAGGCCATCGTCATGAAAACGTTGGAAGCTATCAGCAGCAGGATGGTCTGCAACGGGAACGGAAGCGAATAAAGCGTGCTCATGGATAAATTATCCGATGCGGGTCAGGGGCGGCTGGAAGGCCCGGCCCTGGTCCATGCCGATGCGCACCTGCTGCTGCTGGAAAAGCCCGCCGGCATGTTGAGCGTGCCGGGCCGCGGCTTGGACAAGCAGGACTGCCTTGCCGCGCGTGTGCACGGGCGCTACCCGGATGCGCTGGTGGTCCACCGCCTCGACATGGCCACCTCGGGCCTGCTGCTGATGGCGCGCGGCACGGAAATGCAGCGGCGCCTGAGCCGCGCCTTCGCCGACCGGCAAGTTTGCAAGCGCTATGTCGCGGTCGTCGCCGGGCGGCTCGCCGCGGCGCAGCCGAACGACGGCTGGGCGTTGATCGACCTGCCGCTGGCCGCCGACTGGCCGAACCGGCCACGCCGCGTCGTCGACGCGGAGCGGGGCAAGCCGAGCCAGACGCGGTGGCGGGTGCTGGCGTACGACGCCGCCACCGATGCCACCCGGCTGGAACTCGAACCGATCACGGGCAGATCGCACCAGCTGCGGGTCCACCTGCAATGGCTTGGGCACCCGATCCTGGGCGACGGCCTGTACGCACCGCCCGAAGTGCAGGCGCGCGCGCCGCGGCTGTTGCTGCATGCCAGCCAATTGCAGCTCGCGCATCCGGCGACCGGCGAGCCGATGGCCTGGTCGAGCGCGGTGCCGTTCTAGCGGAACTCCCCGCGGCCCCCGCGCGTCAGAACAGGACGCCAGGAGACCGTCATGCACCGTTCGCTGCTCAACCGTCGTACCGCCGCGGCCGCGCTGGTCGCGATGCCCATGGTCTGGACCGGCCTGCGGGCCCAGCCCGCGCGGGTGCGGCGCGCGACGCCGGCGCAAACCGAAGGGCCGTTCTATCCGGCGACCCTGCCGAAGGACACCGACTTCGACCTGCTGCACAACGGCACGCTGAGCTACACCAAGGGCCAGCCGGCATGGGTCGAAGGCAGCGTCACGGACCTGCAGGGCAAGCCCATGGCCGGCGCACAGGTGGAAATCTGGCAGTGCGACGAGACCGGCCACTACCACCATCCCGGCGACAGCGGGAAGGCCGATCCGGCGTTCCAGGGATTCGGCCGCGTCACGGTGGGCGCCGACGGGCAGTACCGCTTCCGCACCATCCGCCCGGCGCCGTACAGCGGCCGCACGCCGCACATCCATGTGAAGGTCAAGTCGGGTGAGCGCGAGCTGCTGACGACGCAGCTCTACGTGGCCGGCGACGCGCACAACGAGCGCGATTTTCTCTGGCGCAACCTCAGTGCCGAGGCCCGCGCCGCCGTCACGGTTCCTTTCGAGCCCGGCACCGATGGTTTGCGGGCGGCTTTTCCTATCGTCATCGCAGCGTAGCTCCACCTGCCGCTAACATCGCGGCATGACCAGGCACCTCGCCATCGTCACCGGCGCCTCGCGCGGGATGGGACTCGCAATGGCGCAGCAGCTGCTGGACGCCGGCCATGACCTGCTGTGCATCTCGCGCAGCCACAACGATGGCCTAACCCTGCGCGCGAGCAGCAGGGCACTGCGCTGCGAGCAGTGGGAGCACGACCTGGCCCGCGCGGACGCCGCAGCCGCGCAGCTGGAGGCGTGGCTGGCGGAGCGCGACGCCACTGAATTCGCTTCGGCCACATTGATCAACAACGCCGGGTTGCTGCCGCGCGTCGCGCCGCTGGCGGCGGTGCCCGGGTCCGATCTCGCCGCCGCCTTGCGGGTCGACCTGGAGGCGCCGATGCTGCTCACCTCGGCCTTCCTGCGAGCCACCCAGGGCTGGAAGGCGCAGCGCAAGGTTCTCAACATCTCATCGGGCCTGGGGCGCCGTGCGATGGCTTCGCAGGCGGCCTATTGCGCGGCCAAGGCCGGCATGGACCACTTCACGCGCTGCGTGGCGCTGGAGCAGGCGCTCGAGCCCCACGGCGCGAAAGTCTGCTCGCTCGCGCCGGGCGTGATCGACACCGACATGCAGGTCCAGCTGCGCGGCACCGACGCGAGCCAGTTCCCCGACATCGGCAACTTCGTCGGGTTGAAGGAAAAAGGCATGCTCAGCTCGCCGTCGCAAGCCGCCGCCCGCGTGCTGGCTTTCCTGGCGCGGCCTGATTTCGGCAGCACGCCGGTGGCGGACGTGCGCGACTAGTGGCTGCTCGCCCGTGCGCTTGACCGCGCGCCGATAAATCAGGACGGCCGCGACACCAGTTCGCTCTCCTGCGTCCCGGGACCGAAAGGAGAGCCCGGTCCGCGCACCAGCCGCGTCTTGACGAAGGGCTGCACCTCGGGGCTGGACCACATGATGTCGTCGTTGCCGATGCTGTTGGTGCAGTGGACCCGGAACGCATCAAGGGTGCCGGCGCGGACTGTGACCTTCTCGAACTCTTCCACCTGGCACGACATTTCGTAGTCGGTCACCTGGTTCGACGCATGCGTCGTCATCTTGTGGCGCGTGGTCCAGCTCTTGCCGACGTACAGCGGGTACATCCAGCCGATGGCCGGCTCGAAGCTCATGAAAGGCTTCCCGTCCGGTCCCAGCATGGCCAGCCAGTTGCCGTCGCTCGCCTGCATCAGGAGCGTGCCGCCCGTCGAAGTATTCTTCATCGCCGCGACCGGGATGTCTTTCCAGGTCGAATCGGCAATGCGGGTGATGCGCAGCTGCGTGTCTTTGCCGTAGCTGCCCGTGTTGCGCTGGGCGATTTCCCAGCTCGCCCCCACGGGGGCCGGGTTCCACGTCGTCAGTTGCGGTCCGAACACGGCGCAACCGGCGGCCAGCGTCACCACCGCGGCATAGCCGGTGCTGCTTCTGATGGTCTGCCTCTTCATTCGTCTCTCCTTGTGTAAGTAAAGTCAACCCGGGATGGTGAACTTGCCCCAATCGCGCCGGCAGCCCTGCGAGGTGCCCGGATCGACGGTGCCAGCCGTGAACACCTGCTGGAAGCTGCCGGTGCCTTTGATGCCCTTCAACCGTCCGGTGCCGGACAGCCAGGCAAAGCTGTTCTCGCCGGCTGCCGGCATCTCCCATTCGCCCACCGCCGTGGCGCCGTCGGCTAAGGTCCACTTGCACAGGCCTTTGCCCACTGGCCGCGGGCCGGCCATGCGCAGGGCGCCCACGCAATGGGTGCTCGCTTTCTCGAACTCGGGAGTCTTGCTGCTGGCCACCACGCCCCAGCTCTCCGCGCCGAACCCGGCGAATTCGCTGTTCGCCTCCAGCGTCACCGTCTTGCCGTGCGTGCAGGCGACGAACTCATAGACGACCTCGGCCGCCATCGCGGCGGGAGCCAGGGCGATCAGCCCGATCAGGGCCAGCTGCTTGGTTTTCATGGGGTTTCTCCGGTGTGGGGTTGCTGTTTGAGCCGCGTCAACCTTCCGGTGCGCGGGTGCTCACTAGAATGGCTCAGGGGTCCCGACAAGTCCCGACACGCGACGACATTGGCGGGAAACAACCGGGCCGGCGGGCGCCCCGCCGGTGGAGGGTTGCAGTGAATGCACCGGAACGCAGTCTGCCCATTGGCAACGGCACGTTCGATCCGCTAAGCGGCGAGCTTTCGCTGGACGGCCGCTGCGTGCGGCTGCGCCCGCGCACCGCCGCCCTGCTCGGCCACCTGCTCACCCACCCGGACCGTGTGGTCGGCAAGGACGAACTGATGCAGGCCGTCTGGCCCGACGTGGTGGTCACCGAGGACTCCATCGTCAAGTGCGTCAAGGAGATCCGCCAGGCCCTGGGCGAGCCAGCCCGCGATTGGATCCGCACCTTGCCGCGGCAGGGCTACGCGTTCATCGGCGAGCCGGCTGCGCCGCCTCAGTCCGCCCCGGTACCGTCGGCCGATGCGCCAGTGCCACCGGTATCCGAAACAGCCATCCCGCAGCTGCGACCGCCCCAAGCCCTGATCGCGCGCTGGCGACCGCTGGCGGCCTTCGCTATCGCAGTGGCCACCGTGGTCGTGATGCTGTCGCTGCCGGGCTGGCGTTCCGGCCAGCCGATGCCCGAGCGCCGGATGGGTCCATCCATCGTGGTGCTGCCGATCGCCAACCAGACCGGCGACCCCAGCCAGGACAACGCCGCCGACGACCTGACCGAAGCCGTGACCCACGCGCTGGCACGCAGTGCCGGCACCGTCGTCATCGCGCCCAGCACGGCCTTCACCTACAAGGGCAAACCCGTGGACCTGCGGCGCATCGGCAGCGAGCTGGGCGTGCGTTATGTGCTTGAAGGCACCCTGCGCGATGAAGGCGGCCGGCGCGTCCTGACGGCTCAGCTGGCGGACGCCACCAACGCAGTCCAGCTTTGGAACGAGCGGTTCGCGCCATCCGTGCACGGCGCGGCGCCGTTGCGTGACCTGGTGGCAGGCCAGGTCGCCACGACCCTTCGCCTGCAACTGGTCCGCGCCGAAGCGGAACTCGCAGTATGGAACGGCGATACGCCTGGCACGGCCCAACTGCTGAGCCAAGCCCGGGCGCTGATGCGCTGGGGCGTCGACGGCAGCCAGGATATGGCACGCGCACGCGCCATGCTCGAGGAGGTGGTGCGTCAGGAGCCCCGCAGTGCCGACGCCTGGGCAATCCTGGCAGTCGGCTACCTGCGCGACGTCCGTTTCAGCGCGACCCGCGAGGATGACATGCGCCGGGCAGCCGATGCGATGGAGCATGCGCTGAGGCTGGCGCCGCAGGCCGACGTCGTGCGTCAGGCAGAAGCGTTGCTCTACTACCAACAGGGCCGAATCTCCGCCGCGTTGGCCGCGCTGGACCTCGCACTCCAACTGAACCCGAACAACGCTCTGGCACTGGCAGACCGAGGCCGCGCGCTATTCCTGCTGGGACGCGCCGACGAGGCATTCGAGCCGATCGAGCGAGCGATGCGCCTCAGCCCACGCGACCCGCAGCTGCCCACCTGGCAGTGGTTCACCGGTATGGCGCACCTGCTCCTCGGCCACGATGATCAAGCCGTGGTCTGGTTGTCACGGGGGGCGGACGGCAATCCGAAGAACCCATACGCCCGCGTGTCTCTCGCCGGCGCGCTGGGTGCCGCCGGACGGATCGACGAGGCAAGGCGGCAGGTGTCCGAAATTCAGCGGTTGCGGCCGGATTTGACGATCGCCCGGCTCCGCGCAGCCCAAGCGTCGGACCACCCCACGTACCTGCGGCAGCGCGAGCGCATCTACGATGGACTGCGGCGCGCGGGCATGCCCGAATAGTGCTGGAACCAGGAGCTACGGTTCGATCTTGATGCCGTTGCCGAACGCCACCCGGCCCCGGAGCATCTCGGCGTCGGGCTTGGGGTCGGGGTAGTACCAGATCGCGTCCGCCTTGAGCTCGCCGTTGACCAGCAGCGAGTAATACTTCGCCTCACCCTTCCAGGGGTTGCTCGTACGGGTATTGCTGAACGTGACGTACTCGCGATTGAGCGAATCCGCCGGGAAATAGTGGTTGCCATCCACGACCACCGTGTCGTCGCTTTGCGCGATGAGTGTGCCGTTCCAGGTCGCCTTCATCAATTCTCCAGTTGGCCTGCTAAGGAGGCTGTAGTTCAGCTTGGTGCCTGCAGCCAATGTACGCTGAAAAGACGCTCGTCATCGGTCCAGACGGGTCCGGGCCGGAAGCCGGCCTGCCGCGCCAAGGAACGCAAGCCCTCCACGGTGAACTTGTACGAGTTCTCGGTGTGCAGCGTCTCGCCCTCGTCGAACTCGTGCCACTCGCCGCCCAGCGCGACCTGCTGGCGACGCCGGCTGACCAGATGCATCTCGATGCGCTGCTGCGGCGCGTTGTAAAACGCGCTGTGGGCGAACTGGTCCAGGGCGAAGCCGGTGCCAAGCTCGCGATTGGCGCGTGCCAGCAGGTTGAGGTTGAAGGCCGCCGTCACGCCCTGCGAGTCGTTGTAAGCCGCGTGCAGCACCGCCGGGTCCTTGATCAGGTCGGCGCCGATCAACAATGCGCCCCCGCGCAGCACCTGCCCCGCGATCTGCAGGAAGTGCAGGGCCTCCTGCGGCGTGAAGTTGCCAATCGTCGAGCCAGGGAAAAAACCGACGCGCTGTCCGGCGCCCGGCAAACGCGCAGGCAGCAGCAGCCGCTGGGTGTAATCGGCCTCCAGCGGCTGCACGTCCAGGTCGGGGTAGTCGTGCTGCAGCCCGGCCGCGGACTGCGCCAGGTGCTCGCCCGAAATGTCGATCGGCAGGTACCGCGCCGGCCGCTCCATTGCAGCCAGCAGCAGTCTGATCTTGCGCAGCGAGCCTGCGCCGAATTCGACGATCTCCGCACGCGGCCCCATATACGCGCCGATTTCGCGCGCGCTGGCGGTCAGGATGCGCAGCTCGGTGCGCGTCGGGTAGTACTCGGGCAGCTCGCAGATCCGGTCGAACAGCTGCGAGCCCTGCGCGTCGTAAAAATACTTGGGCGAAACACTGCGCGGCCGCGATCCCAGTGCCCGCATCATGTCCTGCGCGAAGGCACTGTCGAGCGTGCCGGTTTCCGCGGGCCGGCTGTCGCCGGCCTCGAGCAGTCGGATATGGGTACGGGTCAGCATGAGGCCCCCTTTGCCAGCCGAAGGCCGGAAAACTGCCAGCGCGCTCCCGGCGGAAAGAAGTTGCGGTAGGTGGCACGGGCATGACCCGGCGGCGTTGCCCGGCTGCTGCCGCGCAGCACCAGCTGGCCGACCATAAACTTGCCGTTGTACTCGCCCACGGCACCGGCCAGCGGCCGGAACCCCGGGTAGGGGTCGTACGAGGAACGCGTCCACTGCCACACCTGCCCCGTCATCTGCGTGATGCCGGGCGCGGCGAATGCCGCTTCCCACTCGAATTCG
>DATNBX010000304.1:0-21850 GCA_035571795.1 Ramlibacter sp. | reverse complement strand
GTGCTGTGAGCCGCTCCTGCGGCTGGCCGTGTGCGCGGCGCACCAGGGCGCGCAATCGCGCAGCGAGCTCGTTCAGATCGACCGGCTTGACCACGTAGTCATCGGCCCCGAGATCGAGCCCGCGGATGCGATCGGGAACGGCGTCGCGTGCGGTCAAAACCAACACGGGTGTCGCGCTGCCGGCGCGCCGGACGCTGGCCAGCACCTCCGTGCCGTCCATCATCGGCAGCCCCAGGTCCAGCACGGCCGCCGCATACGGCTCGGCGCGCAGCTCGCGTTCCGCGGCCTGGCCGTCGCGCACCCAGTCGACCTGGAACCCGAGCTGGCGCAGCCCGGCGCGCAAACCGTCGCCCAGCAGCGGGTCGTCCTCGGCAAGCAGAATGCGCATGGCCGGATTATGTTCGCGCCCAGACGCGTTCAGTCGTCATCGCGATCGTGATGGCGGGCGCTTGCCGGCAGCGAAACTCCAACGGATGCATCTGCAGGCGAAGCTTGCCATTGCAGCGCCCAGAACCCGAACACCGCCGCCAGCATCACGGCGGCGACGCTGTGCCAGGCGCTGCGCACTGCTTCCTGCGGCCGGCCAGCCTTGCGTCCGGTGATCATCGCGTGAACCAGGTTCTCACGGTGCAGCCAGCTACCCAGCAGCACGCCTGCCAGATGAACGCCGACCAGGCCAAGCATCACACTGGCGGCGGCCTCGTGCACCTCCTCCACCCAGTGGCCGCCCAGGTCCTGGTAGTTGGCCCAGCCGGTGGCGCTCACCGTCAACGCCAGCGCCAGCAGACCCACGATCGCGATCGCGCCGGCCGGGTTGTGCCCGGTGTGGTGTTCGGCCTGGCCGCGCAATGCCGCGCCGACATAGCGCGCGGCGGCAGCCGGCCCCCGCACGAAGCTTGAAAAACGGGCGTGACGAGTGCCGACCAGGCCCCACAGAATGCGAAAGACCACCAGGCCGGCCATCGTATAGCCCAGCGTGACGTGGACCTGGCGCCAGCGCTCGCTTTCAGCAGTGAGCCAGGCGCCGGCGAAACTGAGCGCCATCAACCAGTGAAAGACCCGCACGGGGGCGTCCCAGACCAGCACTTTGTCCTGGGCGGAATCGCGCGGAGCCGCTTCAGCGCGGTACGCGGACGTCGTGTTCATTGAAGATTCCTTGTTGGGCCTGCTGGTGGCAGGCGTTGCAATTGGCGGCGCTCTTGACCGCGGGCAGCTTCCAGGCACGGGCGGGTACGTCGTCGTGCTTTCGGGCGAACCAGGCGGAACGCGTGATGCGATCGTCGGGAGGGGCCTCTTGCACGCGCCTGGAGGTGGCGGCGTTCGCGGCGAGCCACGCCGACAGCTCCCTGGTCGAGGCCGCATCCAAGGAGGCGTCGGTGCCGAAGTGGCGGGACAGATTGCTCGTGATGCGTTGCCAGGAAGCGGCGGGCAGAAGGCCCGGGGGATAGGCGACATGGCAGGCCGCGCATTCCTGCTGGTACTTCGGCAGCAGCGGCGCGCGCATTGCATGCTCGCCTTCAGCGAATACCGAGCCTGCCGCCAGCGTTGCGATCAACGCATACAGGGCCGTTAGAACGGGACCACGGGTCAAACGATGCATGGCTTGCTCCTCAAGGCTTGAACATCAGCAGCCAGGCCAGCACGTCGGCCTTTTCGCCGGCGCTGCATTCGCGGCCAATGACGTCATTGCAGTTGCGGCGGAACCACTTCTCGGTCTTGGCTGAGTCCGTGAAACGCTCGGGATTGAACGCCGGCGCCAATGCGCCGATCGACTTGCCGGTCGACGCATGCTTTCCGGTTTGCGTTGGTGGTGCGCCGTGGCAGGAGGCGCAGCTCCATTCGCGGCCATGGCGGCTTGTGAAGAGATTTCGGCCGCGTTCGGCCACAGCCGGTGCGCCCGCTTGGGCGCTGTAGCCGGCCAGCAGTTGCGCCGGCTGGGCCGCACGCGCGGCCGGCGCAAGGCAAGCCGCGGCGAATGCGGCGCATAGGGATCGGGCAAACAAAGATTGGTTCATGGCAACTCCTTGGCCGCCATGGTCGAACTCAGGGCTTAGCGTTTTCTTAACCGGGGCAGACGGCAGTGGTCCGATGATCGAGCGGCACATGACCTGATGCCCTGACCGCCAAGCCGAGGGCGCAGCCTGCTGGCTAGAATCGCACCGAGCCGACCGCTGATGTCATTCACCGAATTCCCCGACGACACCGAAGACCCCGAGCACACTCCGGCGGAACGTGCGGCCGCCGCGTCGCGCAGCACCTGGGTCAGCGTTGGCGTGAACATCGTCCTCACCGTGACTCAGGTGATCGTCGGCGTCCTGTCCAAGTCGCAAGGCCTGGTCGCCGACGGCATCCATTCGTTGTCCGACCTGGTGGCCGACTTCGTCGTGCTGTTCGCCAGCCATCACAGCAAGAAAGACGCTGACGAAGACCACCCTTACGGACACCAGCGCTACGAGACGGCCGCCTCGCTGGTCCTGGGTGGGCTGCTGCTTGCCGTCGGCGTGGGCATGCTCTGGTCGGCCGTTCGCAAACTCCAGGATCCCGAATCGATTGCGCAGGTGCATATCGTGGCCCTGTACGTCGCCGGCGGGGCGCTGGTAGCAAAGGAACTGCTCTTTCGCTACATGCTGTGGGTGGCCAAGCGGGTCAAGTCGAGCATGCTGGTGGCCAACGCATGGCACGCGCGGTCGGATGCTGCGTCGTCGCTGGTGGTTGGCTTGGGCATCATCGGCAATCTGGCGGGCTATCCGATCCTGGACCCGATCGCGGCGCTTATCGTCGGCTTCATGGTGGCCAGGATGGGCTGGGGGTTCGGCTGGGACGCCTTGCACGACCTCATGGATCGCGCCGTCGACGACCAGGAGGTCAAGGCCATCCGCCAGACGCTCACTCAGACGCCTGGCATCCGGGCGGTTCACGATGTGCACACCCGCAAGATGGGCGACATGATCGTGGTCGACGCGCACATCGAAGTCGACGCGAACCTGTCCGTCGAGGCGGGGCATGACATCGCCGTCGACGCACGCCAGCGCGTGATGCAGCGCCACCGCGTGCTCAATGTGATGACGCACGTCGACCCCTGGCGTCTCCCGGATCTGGATCATCCTCAATTAGGTTCACCGGCCAACGCTTGAACGGCTACTGGTGGTAGCCGACACCGAGGCTGTTGGATCGCGCCGGCCACCGTCATCCGCGGGCGAGGCCTCGGCGCTGTGCCAACAGGAAGGTGCCCCCGTCCAGAATCGCACCTGATCCATGTCAATGATGGACGGGCGTTGGCGACCTAGAGTAAAAAGGCCCCTTGGCCTACACGGCCCGCGGGTGTGCGGCGTCGTGCGGCACGGCAATGGAACATTCCGGCGGCCCGTTCGTTAGTCCCTCCATGGAACGGAGCGGCTTGTGTCCGATACTCGGCGGCAGGATGAGGAATGGCTGGCTCTCGCGCAGCAGGGCGACCAGGCCGCGTTCGGCGCACTCGTGCGGCGCCACCAGGACCGCATCTACCGCCATTTGCTGAATCTCACCGGTTCCCGGGAGGAAGCGTTGGAACTTGCGCAGGAAGTATTCATCAAGGCCTGGGAGGCGTTGCCCCAATGGCGACCAGACGCGCAGCTCCGCACCTGGCTGTACCGGATTGCATCCAACGCGGCTCTGGACCTGTTGCGCCGGCGCAAAGTGGTCGCGTTCGTTCCGCTCGAAGAGGACCACGACCAGCCCGCACCACAGCCCGGCCCGGAGGCGCAGTTGCAGGCCACGCAAGGCATCCGGGCGCTCGACGCAGCACTCGCGCGGCTCGCTCCGGAGCATCGCGAGATCGTGTTGCTGCGCGAAGTGGAGGGCCTGAGCTATGACGAGCTCGCCGCCACCCTGGGCATCGACGTGGGCACGGTGAAATCTCGCTTGGCTCGCGGGCGCGCCGCCCTGGTCGCACTTTATGACAGGAACCAGAAATGAACAGTCTGCCGTTTCCGCATTGCCCACCGGTGGAAGATCTTTCGGCATTAATGGACGGCGAACTGGGTGCCGCGCAAGCCGAGGCGGTCAAGGCGCACGCGCTCGGCTGCCCGGTGTGCGGGCCGCTGCTGCAAAGCTTCACGGCACTACGCTCCGACCTGAGCTCGCTGCGTGAGACGCACTGCCAGACCGACCTCGCCGCAATCGTGCTGCCGCAGCTGCCGCGGTCCGCGCCGCGCCGGACCCGCCGCCGGCCGCTTTGGGCGGGCTGGCTGCAGTTCGGCCCGCAGGCGATGGCGGGCGCCGCCGCACTCGGGGTGGGCGCCTACCTCGGGCTCACGCTGGTCGCCGGCGGCGGCGCGGCGCTGCGCCCCGCGGCGATGTCCGTTTTCGATGGCGAGCCCGCCAGCGCCTATTGCGCGGGACTGCCATCGTGCTCAGCACGAGGGAGGTGACATGAAAAACAAGGGACTTGTCTTCGCGCTCGCGCTCTCGGTGCTGCTCAATCTCGGCGTAATCGGCGCCGCCGGGTATCGTGTGCTGGCGCGGCCTCTGTCGGACGTCACGGATTTGGCGGCGCGGCTCAGGCTGGACCCGAGCCAACGCCAGCGCTGGCATGCCCTGGAAGAGGGCTTTGTGCGCGAGCTGGACGCCGGCTGGCGCGACATCGCCGCGCATCGCGAGAAGCTTGTGCGGGAAGTCTTTTCCAACCAGCCGGACGCCGCGCGCATCGAGGCCGAGCGCGCGAGTATTGCGCAGCTGCAGGTGCAACAGCAGCAGCGCGTGATCGCGCAGTTCCTGCGCGAGCGGGAGATCCTGGATGCGCAGCAGCGGCGCGCGCTGGTCGACCTGCTGCTGCACGAGGAGCACAAGGCGCCGGTGGAGCGGCAGCTGCACGGCGGGTGAACGCGAGGCGAAGGCATTTTTCTGGAACATCCGGGCGCGCCGTTCGTTCAAGGAAGCAGGAGGAAGGCAATCGTGCCGCACTCCGTCCACTTCAGGAAATCTTCCAATGACTCGCTCGAATCGTCTTCCCCTTCGCCGCTATCTCACTTTGGCTGCCGCCGCCCTCGCGCTCACGTGGGGTACCGCCGCGCAAGCGCACTGCGACACGCTGGACGGCCCGGTTGTCAGCCAAGCCCGAAAGGCCTTGGACAGCGGCAACGTCAACCTCGTGCTTGGCTGGGTCCAGAAAAAGGACGAGGCGGAGATCCGCAATGCATTTCAGAAGGCCGTCGCCGTGCGCAAGGCCAACGGGGGCGCGAAGGAACTCGCCGACATGTATTTCTTCGAGACGCTGGTGCGCGTGCACCGCGCGGGTGAAGGCGCGCCGTACACAGGGTTGAAGCCCGCCGGCGAGATCGAGCCGCCGATCGCCGCGGCCGACAAATCGATCGAGACCGGCAAGCTCGAGCCGGTCGGCAAGATGGTTATCGAACAGGTGGAGCACGGCCTGCACCAGCAGTTCGAGGCGGTCGCCAGGAAGAAAACGTACAACCCGAACGACGTCGGCGCCGCCCGCGCGTACGTGGGTGCGTACGTCACGTACGTGCACTACGTCGAAGGCCTGTACAACGCGGCGGCCTCCGCCGGCGGCGAGCATGCGCAACACGCACAGCCTGTGCAGGACGGGCCGGCAGCGCCGCAGCATTCACCCGCCACCAAGGCGGCGGGACACGCGCACTGACGCCTGCCGCTGCGGTGCAGCAAGGGACAACGAGGACGAAGGGCTACGAGAGCGACCTCACGGATTCAGAGGTGGAGCAAGTCAGGTCGCGACCCTTTCCTCATCGCCCACGCCTTTGCCGACCGGGGGCAGAATAGGTTTACGGGAGGGATGAGCAAGGCTTTCGCTAATCCAAGCCGGCCGGTCGCGACAGACTCCTTCTGGCCGTTATGTAGAGCTCTACATAATGGCCGAAAGCGGGCCGTTGACGCGAAGCTCGCCCTAGTGCTGGCCCCCGTGGCCACTCACCGCCAACGCAATGTCTGAAATCGCCTTGGGCCAGTCGATCGAGCCGCGCTCGATGCCCTGCCTGAGGATGACCAGCCGCTGCTGCGGGAACACGAACACGTACTGGCCCTTGTTTCCGATCGCGGCGTAATAGTCGCCCAGCCCCTCCCTGTGGAAGGTCCACCAGCCATACTGGTATTTCAGGGCCGGATCGGTCTCATTCGTATAGCGCGTCGACTGGTCGACCCACTCCGCGGGGATCACCTGCTTGCCCCGCCACGCCCCGCGATGCAGGTACAACGAACCGAGCTTGACGAAGTCGATGGCGCGGGCGTTGATGCCGCTTTCCATTTTCTCGAAGCCGCTCCAGGTCGAATCGAGCGACCAGGTGGCGGCACCTTCGGCGCCGAGCGGCTTCCAGATGACTTCGGCCAGGTAGTCCGCCACCCGCTTGCCGGTGGCGCGCTCCAGGATCAGGCCGATCAGCAGCGGATTGAAATTGTTGTAGTGGAAGCGCTGCCCCGGCGGCTCCACGATTTCCGTTTCCTGCAGCGCGAGCTTTCTCAGGTCCGGTGCGTAGTAGGTCTTGGCGTCGTCGCCCCAGGGTGTGCCGGACTCGACGTAGCGCAACCCGGACGACATCGACACGAGGTGGCGGATGGTGATTTGCGCGAAACGCGGGTCGTGCTGCAGCAGTTCCGGCAAGTACCTGGTGATCGGATCGTCGATGCTGCCGATGCGGTGATCGGCGATCGCGCGCCCCAGCATTGCCGAGTTGAACGATTTCGAAATGGAAAAAGATGTCTCGGTCGCGTACCGGTTGTACCCATTGAAATAGCGCTCGTAAATGAGCCTGTCGTCCTGGATCGCGATGAACGCGGTCGTCTTGTTCGCGGCGAGCATGACGGTGAGATCCGGGTGTCCCGGCACCGCCGTGTCCGGCAGGCCGTCGGGGTAGCCGTGACCTCTCTCATAGTGGAAAGAAGCGGCCGGGGCATCGATTTGCCGCGAGGCGAAGCGGGTGTAGTCGTCGACTGCGGAGTCTCCCCAGACCAGCGCACGGGCCGCCGTCGAATAGTCCTTGCCCAGCCAGGCGGCAAGATAGACCGCCCCCACGCCAACCAGCAGGATCGCAAGCGTCCAGGTGAATATTCGAATGCGCCGCTTCAGGCGCTGACTGCGCGTTTCGCTCTTGTCCATCGTCTTCTTCCCCCTGCTTTATAGCCGCTGATGGCTGCGCGCGCAGCAGCAAGCGTGGCAGCTTGCGCCATATCAAGGCGGTGCGTCACCTCGGCGGCTAACTTGAATTGATGACAGGTTGCGCGCACAACCTGCGCACAAGATGACCAACCTTCCGGTATTACGCATTCGCGCCCTGTCGAAGACCTACGGCAGTGCGGACACGGCGGTGCAGGCCCTGCGCGACATCGATCTCGATGTGCGCGCAGGCGAGTTCGTGGTGCTGCTGGGCGCGTCGGGCAGCGGCAAGTCGACGCTCCTGAACATCCTGGGCGGCCTGGACAAGCCGACCACGGGCGAAGTCGAGTTTTACGACCATCGGCTGACAGACGCCTCCGACGACGAACTAACGCGCTACCGGCGCGAGCATGTCGGCTTCGTCTTCCAGTTCTACAACCTCATTCCCAGCCTGACCGTGCGCGAGAACGTGGCCCTGGTCACCGACATCGCCAGCGACCCCATGCCGGTGGACGAGGCGCTGGAGCTAGTGGCCCTGTCGCCGCGGCGTGACCACTTTCCCTCGCAGCTGTCGGGCGGCGAGCAGCAGCGTGTGGCGATCGCACGCGCCATCGCCAAGCGCCCGCAGTTGCTGCTGTGCGACGAGCCGACCGGCGCCCTCGACTACGCCACCGGCAAGCTGGTGCTCGAGGTCATCGCGCGGATCAATCGGGAGCTGGGCACGACGGCCATCGTCATTACGCACAACGCGGCCATCGCGGGCATGGCCGATCGCGTCATCCGGCTGGCGGACGGGCGCATCGCCAACATCGAAATCCCGGCGCGGCGCTTGACTCCCGCGGAACTGTCCTGGTAGCCATGAAAGCCCTGGACCGAAAAGCGCTCAGGGACCTGCGGCTGCTGTGGAGCCAGGCCCTCACCATCGCACTGGTGGTGGCCAGCGGCATCGCCGGTTTCATCGCCTGCCTGTCCGCCGTGGACTCGCTGGGATTCGCGCGCGACCGTTTCTACGAGAGTGGCCGGTTCGCGGACGTTTTCGCGATCGTGAAACGCGCGCCCGACGCGGTGGCCCAACGGCTGGCCGAACTCGAAGGCGTGATCGAAGTCCAAACCACCGTCGAAGCCGGTGCCCGCGTGTCGATTCCCGGCTCACCCGATCCGGTGATCGGGCAACTCATTGGCCTGGACGCGCGCCACGCCGCGTCGCTCAACCGCGTGAGCCCGCGCACCGGCCGCTTGCCCGAAGGCCGCGGAAGAGGAAGCAGCGAGCTCGAAGCGGTGGTTTCCGAGGCCTTCGCGCAAGCGCACGGGCTGGCGCCGGGCTCCTATGTGTCCGCACTGGTGAACGGCAAGCTGCGGCCCTTGCGCATCACCGGCACGGCGGTCTCGCCCGAATACATCTTTGCCGGCCTGTGGGGCACGCCCGACGTACGGGCCTTCGGGGTCTTCTGGGTCGACGAGCAAGAGCTGGCGGCCGCGCTGGACATGGAAGGCGCCTTCAACCATGTGGCGCTCAAGCTCACGCCGCAAGCGTCGCAGCCGGCGGTCATCGACGCCGTCAGCCGGCAGCTTGCGCCCTTCGGCGGATTGCCGGCCCACGGGCGCGATGAACAGGTATCGCACCAGATGCTCGATAACGAGATTCGCGGCCAGCAGGTCCAGGGCACGCTATTGCCGGCGATCTTCCTCGCGGTAGCGGCGTTCCTGCTTCACGTGGTCGCGGCGCGGCTGGTCGCTACGCAGCGCGAGCAGGTCGCGGCGCTGAAGGCACTCGGCTACGCCAACGGCGCGATCGCGCGGCACTACCTCAAGCTGGTCACTCCCATGGTGGGCGGCGGCCTGGTGCTCGGACTGCTGCTCGGAAAATGGCTCGGCGTGTTGCTCCTCGGCCTTTATACCGATATCTTCCGCTTCCCGGTTTTCGATCATCGCGTTTCGGCCCCGCTGGTGGTCCTGAGCATCGGGATCGTGGCAGTCACGACCGTGCTGGGCACACTCACGGCGATTGCCGCCACGGTGCGCCTGCAGCCCGCGGAAGCGATGCGCCCACCGGCGCCGGGCCGTTACCGGCGGTCGCTCCTGGAGCGCGTGCCGCGGCTGCACACAGGGCCCGCCTTGCGCATGATCCTGCGCAATCTGGAGCGCCGGCCGCTGCGCGCCGCGCTCACGATCGGCGGCGTCGCCGCGTCGGTAGCCATCGTCATCATGGGCAACTTCTTTCGCGATGCGATCGAGGTGATCGTCGACGCGAACTTCACGCTAGCGATGCGCGGCGACATTGCCGTGTGGACGGTGGACCCGGTCGATGCGTCCGCTACCCGCGCCCTCGCGCGCATCCCCGGCGTGCTCCGGGTCGAACCGGGCCGCAACGTGGCGGTGCGTTTCGTCAACGGCCAGCGCAGCGTCACCGGGGCGATCCAGGGTTATGCGGCAGCGCCTGACCTGCACCGCGTGATCGACGTGGAGCTGCGGCAGGCACTTCCCGGCACGGATGGCCTCTTGATGACCGATCGCATGGCGCAGAAGCTGGGATTGCATGCGGGCGACAGCGTGACTGTGGAAGTGCGCGAAGGCCGCCGTCCGATGCGGCAGGTGGTGATCGAGCGCACAGTGCGCGACATGATGGGGCTGAATGCCTTCATGGAAAGACGCGCGCTGAACCGGCTGCTCGGCGAAGGCGACCTGGTGTCGATTTTCACCGTCGCCGTGGAACCCGGCGCGGAGCGGCATGTGCTGGACGCCACCCAGGCCATGCCGCGCGTCGCCGGCGCTTTCAGGAAATCGACAATGTTGCGGGACATGGAAGAACTGACCGCTCGCAACATCCGGGTCATGAGCGGCATCCTGACGGCATTCGCGGCCGTCATCGCTGTCGGCGTGGTTTACAACAACGCTCGCATCGCGTTGGCCGAGCGCAGCTGGGAACTCGCCAGCCTGCGGGTGCTCGGCTTCACGCGCGGCGAGGTCTCGGTGCTGCTGCTGGGCGAACTCGCGTTGGGAATTGCGATCGCGCTGCCCTTGGGCATGCTGCTGGGGTGGTTCCTGGTGCACACGCTGGTCGACCTGCTGCGCTCGGACCAGTTTCTTTTTCCGGTGGTGGTCCGCGCTCGCACCTACGCCTGGGCCGCGCTGTGCGTGGTCGCGGCCGGCGTGGCCAGCGCGATGGTGGTGCGACGGCGCATCGACCTCCTGGACATGGTCGCCGCACTCAAGACGAGGGAGTAATCCGTGCTGAAACTGAACAAGACAACATGGGCCTGGATCGCCGCCGGCGCCGCGGCCGCCGCGGCACTGGTCTGGGCTTTCTCGCCGCGCCCCATCCAGGTCGAAATCGCCGCGGTCAGGCAAGGGCGCTTCGAGCAGGCCATCGAGGAGGACGGGCGTACCCGGCTGAAGGAGCGCTACACCGTGTCGGCACCGGTGGCGGCGCGGCTGGCCCGCATCGCGCTGCGCGAGGGCGATCGCGTCTCGGCCGGGGATACCGTCGCCGTGCTGAGCCCGGTCATGTCCTCCATGGTCGACGAGCGCAGCGCACGCGAAGCAGCGGCCCGGCTGAGAGCAGCGGCTGCCGGCGTCGACCGTGCTTCGGCCCGCGTGGCTCGCGCCAATATTTCGCTGCAGGAAGCCAGGCTGGAACAGGACCGCACGGAGAAGCTGGCCGGCGACGGCTTCGTCGCACCTTCCCGGCTCGACACCACCCGGCTGGCACTGGCCGGCGCACGGCGCGAACTGGAGATGGCGAACGCCGAGCGCGAAGTTGCGGTGCACGAGCAGGCCCAGGCCGCGGCGATGCTGCAGCCGGCCAGTCCCGGCCACAAGCCGGGCCGTCCGCTCGCCGTCACGGCGCCCGTGAGTGGCGTGGTGCTGCGCGTGGTCCAGGCGAGCGAAGCCACCGTTCCTGCGGGCGCGGCCCTGCTGGAAGTGGGTGATCCGCAGCGCATGGAAGTGCTGAGCGAACTGCTCACCACCGACGCCGTGCAGGCCCAGCCGGGGCGCCCGGTCGTGATCGAACGCTGGGGCGGCCCCGCCGTCGAAGGCCGCGTTCGCCGGGTCGAGCCCGCCGCCTTCACGAAGGTGTCGGCGTTAGGCATCGAGGAGCAGCGCGTCAACGTGCTGATCGACATCACCACGCCGCCGCAAGCCTGGGAGGCGATGGGTGACGGCTTTCGTGTCGGCGTGCGGATCGTCACCACCAGCGTCGAGCAGGCGGTGGTGGTTCCCGTCGGCGCGCTCTTCCCGCACGCCCAGGGCATGGGACTGTACAAGCTCGATGGGCGGCACGTGCGGCTGCAGCCGGTCGAGGTGGCAGCCCGCAACGGTACGCAGGCCTGGGTGCGCAGCGGCCTCACGCCGGGCGAGTCGGTGGTGGTCTATCCGCCGGCCTCGCTCGCGGACGGCAGCCGCGTGAAGGTACGCGCGCCGTGACAAGTCGACCGCGCCAGAAGCGCCGCTTCACCGCCTCGAGCACCAACAGGTACACAACGGTCATGGCCATCAGCGCGGCGTAGAACTTGACCGGCAAGGGCACCAGGCCGAACAACGCGCCCACGGCAGTGAACGGAAGCACCGCAGCGGCGGCCAGGACACCGACCGCCACCCAGCCCAACGCCGGATGCGGCCGGCCGGACAGTGCCGGGCCATGCGTGCGGATGACAAACACCGCCAGTACCTGTGTCGCCAGCGATTCGATGAACCAGCCGCTCTGGAACTGCGCCGGCAGCGCGCCCAGCACCACCAGCAGCAGCCAGAACGTCGCCAGGTCGAACAGTGAACTGACCGGCCCCATCACGAACATGAAGCGGCGCAGCTGTGCCATGTCCCAATGCTGGGGGCCGGCGACGTCGGCGGCGTCGACACGGTCCATCGGCAGCGCTGCCGACACGGTGTCGTACATCAGGTTGTTCAGCAGGATCTGCACCGGCAGCATCGGCAGGAACGGCAGGAACACCGTGGCAGCGGCCATGCTGGCCATGTTGCCGAAGTTCGAACCGGTGCCCAGCAGGATGTACTTGCGGGTATTGGCGAAAGTGCGGCGGCCCTCGCGTACCGCATCGCCCAGCACGGCCAGACTGTGCCTGAGCAGGATCAGGTCGGCCGCGCCCCGCGCGCTTTCGGCGGCCCGGTCCACCGAGATGCCCACGTCGGCGCTGTGCAGCGCCGGCCCATCGTTCACGCCGTCTCCCAGATACCCCACCACGTGCCCGCGCGCCCGCAACGCGCGAATCACCCGCTCCTTCTGAATCGGGTCGACCCGGCAGAACAGATTGGCCTTGCCCACGCGCTGGGCCAACGCGCGGTCATCCATTGCGGCGATCTCGCGCCCGAGCAGTACCCCCTTCACCGGCATGGCCAGCGCTTCGCATACGTGGCGCGTGACCCGATCGCTGTCGCCGGTGACCACCTTGACCTCGACCCCCGCGGCCAGCAGGCCGGCCAGAGCCGCCGCGGCATCTTTCTTCGGCGGATCCAGGAAGGCGGCAAAACCGGCAAAGACCAGCTCGCTTTCGTCCTTCAGCGTCGCATCCTCCAAGGACCGCGGAACCGGCTTGCAGGCGACGCCCAGCACGCGCAACCCTTGCGATTCGAGCTTTTCCAGCGTGGCCTCGGCGCGGCTGCGCGCCGCGGTCGTCCAGAATTGGATGTGCTCGCCTTCCTGCCAGCGGTCGCAGTGCGCGAGCACGTCGGCCGGCGCGCCCTTGACGGTCAGGCGCCGCTCGCCGGTGCGGTCGACCAGGACCGACACGCGCCGGCGCTCGAAGTCGAACGGGACCTCGTCGATCTTGCGCCACGGGGCCGCGTCGACGCCGCCGTGCGCCAGGATCGCTTCTTCCAGCGGCGTGCGCAAGCCGGTTTCGAACCGGCTGTTGAGGAAGGCGTTTTCCAGCACGGCCGCGCTGTCGCCAGCGGCGATATCCACATGGCGGACCAGTTCGATGCGCGCGTCGGTCAGCGTGCCGGTCTTGTCCGTGCACAGCACGTCCATCGAGCCGAGGTTATGGATCGCCGAGAGCCGCTTGACGATCACGTGCGCGCGCGCCAGCCGCAAGGCGCCGCGCGACAGGCTCACCGTGACGACCATCGGCAGCAGCTCGGGCGTCAGCCCCACCGCCAGCGCCAGCGCGAACATGAACGATTCGAGCCAGGCCCGGTGCATGAGCCCGCCCACCAGCAGGACCAGCAGAACCAGCACCAGCGTGAGGCGCATGATGAAAGTGCCGAACTGCCGCAGGTGATTGTCGAAGGCAAGGTCGCCGCGGTCGGCGCCCATGAGGTGCGACATGGCTCCCGCCTGCGTGCGCATGCCGGTCGCGCACACCAGCATGGTGGCCTGCCCGGACAGCACGCTGCTGCCCATGAAGAGCGCGCCGGCCGATTCTTCCATCGTTGAATCCGGCGGGGAAGCCCCAGGCCGCTTTTCCACCGGAAAAGATTCGCCCGTGAGGGCGGACTGCTGGACGAACAGGTCGTGTGCACTCAGCAGCACGCCGTCGGCGGGCACCATCGAGCCGGCCGACAACAGCACCACGTCCCCCGGCACCAGGGACGCCACGCGCTGGGAGTGCTGCGCTCCCGCCCGCAACACGGTCGCATGCAGCGCGACGCTGTCGCTCAGGCGCGTAGCGGCTGCCTGGGCACGATGCTGCTGCACCTGGTCCAGCACCAGGCCGAGCAGCACCATGACAGCCAGGATCCAGGCGCTCATGCCCTGGCCGGTGGCAACCGAGGCCGCGACAGCGGCGAGCAATACCACCAGCAAAGGATTGCGCAGCCGCCGGCCGACTTCATTCAACAGGCGCAACCGCGGCGCGGCAGTCAGGCGGTTGACACCGGTTTGCGATAGCCGCTGCCGTGCCTGCGCCGCCGTGAGCCCGAGCGGGCTTGTCTCCAGGGCTTGCAGCAGCTGCGCCGTCTCCTGGCACCACCAATGCGCCCCCACGCGCGCAGGCGGTTCCTGGGCATGAGCGGTGCCGCGGCTATTCATTGTGTGACAGCCCACTTGCCCCGAGGCTGCAGAGTTCGTTGAACTCTTTCAATGAGCCATCAGCACCGGCAAGGTCATGGATTGCAGGATGGTGCGCGAGGTGCCGCCCAGGACCCATTCGCGGGCTCGGCTGTGCCCATAGCAACCCATCACGAGCAGGTCGGCGTCCAGATCGGCGGCGCGGGACAGCAGCAGGTCGCCCAGTCTGTCCGGTTCGCCCCCGCCCTCGCGATGCCAGACCGGCTCGATGCCGCGCAGCTTGAGGTAGCCGTCCAGATCGAGCCCGTTGCCCTCGATGACATCTGCCTCGTCCCTTGACCACGATACGACGTGCACGCGCTGCGCCCGCTGCAGCAGGGGAACGGCCGCACTGATGGCGCGCGCTGCCTCGCGCGTCGGTTTCCATGCGACGACGACAATTTCGCCAAGCGATGCTGATGCCTGCGTGTATGGGAGGACCAGGGCTGGCTTACCGCTTTCGGCCAGCACGCTCTCGACGAAGTCGGCCGGCACGCCGGTTGCCGCCGGATCGGACCCATCGTGCTGGCCCAATACCAGCAGGTCGGCATAGAGTGCCTGGCGAGCGAAAGCCGGCATGACGGGGTAGTCGCGAACTTCGGCCCAGGCGGCGTGCAGGCCCTCCAGGTTCGCGCGATCGAACCCTGCGCGAACATTGGCACGGCGCTCGTCGTCGAGTTCGCACAGCACTTGCGCCACGTTGGGACCTGCGTCCGGGGCGAATGGGATTTCCACCAGGGCCGGAGTCACGGCGTACAGGGCTGTCAGGGCGGCCCCCTGGCCGTGCGCGATAGCGCGCGCCACCGCGAGGCGCCGCGAAGCGTGAGCCGTTGCGTCCAGATGGACCAGCAGTTGTGTCAGGCACTCTTTCATGACCACTCCAATCAGTGAACGATGACGGAGGCGGCGCCTTCGCCGACGGGCTGCAGCGGTCCCAGCGGATTGACTTGCTTCTCGAGCCGGTCGGTCCGGGGCTGCCCTGCGTAGTTCTTGAACAGGACCGTGTCGTCGGTGACGACGACGAGCGAGTCGAACCACCACCCGGTGACCGTCGTGGTCCGCCTCACGTTGAGGAAGTCGAGCCAGAACGAGCCTTCGCGATGCCGGTCCTGGTGCTCGAAGTGAAAAAGGTAGCCGCGACACGCCGACTGCGCCTCGATGCACCGGCGGATGCCCGGATCGAGTTCGCTGACGGGAACGCCGGGATACGGCGCCAGGCGCCCGACGATCTCCGGATAGGGGATGAGGGTCACGTTCTTTCCGTCCTTCGGATCGAACCCCAAGCCCTTCAGGTCGGCAGTCCGGGTTTCGAATGCGACGACCTTTTCCGCCGCGGCGCGTGCGTCGTCGAAACTTGCAAAAGTCGGAGGAGTTGCCGTGGTGCCGGAAGGCAGCAGCGAAGCACAGCCACTGAGGATCGCAGCCAACGTGGCGAGAGCCGTACGATTGACCATGCAACTACTTTGGATCGGCGCCCGCGATTAGCCATGATCCAGGTCAAATTTGCATTGATGCCGCAACGCTCGCCGGCAGTGCGTGCCGCCCGGCGGCGCCACTAAGGAATTGGTGTTGGAAGAGCGAACTTAGGGCATAGGCGGGATGCGTCGATTCACGTTTAGTGAAGCCTCCCAACTGTGAAGTTTGACCCGGCGCAAAGTATCGGCGCGGTACATGACGGAGTATCCGACACGGAGACAAGAGAAGCATCATGGAGATGTGAAATTCCTGTCAGAAATCGGCATCTCCTCACCAAGGATCGATATGCGTCTCCGTGCGGAAAGCGAACAAGAGCCCCGTGTCCCGGCCCCCGACGACACCGGCGACGCCGACGACGCTGTGATCGAAGCTGGTGCCGACGTCCCGCCCGAATTCCCGGATGAGTCGAGCGACACCGTGACGCTGTATCTGCGCGAGGTCCGGCGCACCGAGCTGTTCACACGCGAACAGGAATTCGAAACCGCAACGCTGGCGCGCGCCGGGGACTTTGCCGCACGACAGTCGATGATCGAGCACAACCTGCGGCTGGTGGTCAGCATCGCGAAGGGCTATATCGGCCGCGGTGTCCCGCTCGCCGACCTCATCGAAGAGGGCAACCTCGGCCTGATGCATGCCATCGACAAGTTCGAGCCCGAACGCGGTTTTCGTTTCTCCACGTATGCGACGTGGTGGATCCGGCAATCGGTCGAACGGGCGGTGATGAACCAGGGCCGCGTGGTGCGGCTGCCGGTGCACGTGGTGCGCGAGCTGAGGCAGGTGCTGCAGGCTCGCCGCACGCTCGAGAACGACCCCGACTTCGCGGAGGCTCGCAAAGGCGTCGAAGGCGATGGCGTCCGCGTGGAGGACGTGGCCGCCTTGCTGGGTCGCGAAGTTCAGGACGTGGCGGAGCTGCTCGCGTTGGCCGAACCGCCAAAGTCGCTGGATGCGGTGATGGATCGCTCGGGAGACGACTTCACGCTTGGCGAGTCGATGACCGATGAACAGACGCCGGATCCGGCCGGCGTCCTGCAGCTGCACGAGGTCGAAGGCCTTCTGGACAACTGGATCGATGAGATGTCCGATCGCGATCGGGAAGTGATCGAGGGACGTTTCGGCCTGCACGACCGGGATCCGGAGACTCTCGAGATCCTCAGCGACCGGCTGGGCCTGACCCGCGAGCGCGTGCGCCAGATCCAGCACGACGCGCTGATCAAGCTCAAGCGCCATATGGTGCGCGACGGATTCAGCAGGCTGGCACTGTTCTAGTCTCGCGAAGCGCCGCAGCAAAGCCGCGCAATGATGCGGGTCCGCGGTCAAATCCATGAGTTTCTCCAGAAGAACCGTTACGCGCCATCATCCCGCGCCGGCGCGCTGTCCATCAGCAAGCCCTTCAGGTACTTGTTGAAAAACTCGGTCAAGCCGGCGCGGTTGAGGTGATCCGTATCGAAGTAGGAACGCGGTTCTGCAATCGCGGTCGAAAAGTCCCGCATCGCCACGCCGTGCTTTGCCGACACTCGCAGGATCGCCTCATCGAACTGCGCTTCGGCAGGCAGCTGGCTTCGATAACCAGGCGGTGCAGGTAGTTTGACAACGGTCACGCGCGCCCCCGCTTGCCGTGCCAACTCGAGCAGCTGGGAAAATTCGCCCATATAGCGGTCCAGGACTGCCGCCGGGGTGCGATCCGGATAAAGATACTCGATGCGCTTTTTCACGGCGCTGGCCGAGGGCCGCCAGGCGCGCTCGAACTGAGCTTCCCCTTCCCAGACGTCAGTCTTGAAACGGTCGCGATTGTTGATCTTGGAAAATCCGGTCGCATAGTCCAGCAACGCGCGCGGATCGACGCCCTCGTGCCGCACGTACTGCCACAGCCGCGCTGCGATGGCCGGATCGCGCGGCGTGCGCGCGAGCAGTTTCGGGTCCGCAAAGCGCTCTTCGTTCCAGGCGCGCGAATAGAATGCGAACGAGTCCACCACATAGAGCAGGTTGCGAGTGCGGTGCTCGCGCAAGTAGTGTTCCAGCACGAAGCGGTTGTAGAGCGGCCCCGTTCCGGGCGAAGCCAGGTTCGCGATCCGCAAGCCGGTATCGCGCTCCATGAGCGCGTTGAAGCCGTCGAAGTCCAGCGGCATCGCATGCGACGCGCCAAGAATCACCCAGTCAACGGCGGGTTGCTCCATCGTGGCGATCTTGAAGAATGCATTGCTGCGCCCGGTGCTGCGCATGAGCTGCTCCGCGGCGTAGTACAGGCCCGCGTACAGCAGCAATCCGCAGGCGACGAATGTGACCACGGAGCGGCCCAGGCTCTTCATGCTGGAGGATGCTGGTGCGCTTTCCATGTGGAATCAGAACTGCATGTAGATGAATTCGCGCGCCTGCCAGCGCCCCAGCACCAGGAGGCAGAAGATGCCGAGGTAGCATGCGCCCCAGCGCAGCGCGACAGGCGCCGCAGCCAGCCGCCGGAAGACCGAACGGTGTTCGTCGACCAGTTCGATGAGCAGCAGCGCGCCGATGAGCGCGAAACCGACGTAGTGATCGGCCGTGAATGGATAGCGCGCGAGCAATGCCGGCATCTCCAGCAGCTGGGAGCCGATCTTGTGCAGGATCAGCCACGCGTCGTGCAAGGACTTCGCCCGGAAGAAGACCCAGCTGATCGCGATCAGGTGGAAGGTCAGGAGCACGCGCAGCGCGCTCCAAGGCCAGCTTGCCGACACCCGCGGAAGGCGCGCGCCGATGCGTGCCCACAGCGGCCGGGTTGCCAAGCCAGCCCACTGGTAGCCGCCGTTCAGCGCACCCCACACCAGAAAGGTCCAGCCCACGCCGTAACCCAGTCCCGCGTGCCAGAGGCCGCTCGCGATGAATACGAGCATCAGGTTGAGGTAGCGCCGAACGGCTCCCGCACGGCTGCCGCCCAGTGGAATGTAGAGGTAGTCGCGAAACCAGCGGCCCAGCGAGATATGCCAGCGTTCGCCCCAGAATTCGGCGGTGCTGCGCGCCAGGTAGGGCCGGCGGAAGTTTTCCATCAACTCGAGCCCGAACAGCAGTGACACGCCGATCGCGATGTCGGTGTAGCCGGAAAAATCGCAATAGATCTGGAAGGCGAAGAAGTAGACGCTGATCAGGAGATCGACCGGCGAAGCGAATGCGGCGATGCCGAAGATCCGGTCGACAAAAGGCGCAAGGTTGTCGGCGATCACTACCTTCTTGATCAGGCCCCATCCGATCAGCTGGGCGCCGAGCACCAGCTGCTCGGGCGTGGCGCGGATGCCGTCGCGCAGCTTGGGCAGCAACGTCGTCGCGCGCTCGATCGGGCCGGCCAGGATCTTGGGGAACCAGGCCAGGTAGAGCGCAACCTCTCCTGCATGCACCGCGCAAGGCAGGCGCCTGGTGAATGAATCGATCAGGTAAGCGGCAGCCGAAAAGACGTAAAAGGAGTAGCCCGCCGGTGCCGTGACGCCAAGCCTCGGCAGCGCGATACCCGTACCGGCCCCCGTGAGTCGCTCGATCTCGCCGGCGGCGAAGTCGTAGAACTTGAAGGCGACGAGCGAGCCGAGCACCACGGCCAGGCCGCCCGCCAGCAACGCGCGCCGCGCCGCTTCATTGGAAGCTCGCACCATCGCAGCGCCGCAGGCCCAGGCAACGAGCGTTACCGCGGTGAGGTGAGCCAGATGCCAGGGGTTGGCGGCCCCGTAGAAGAACCAGCTCGCTGCCAGCAGCCAGGCCCAGCGCGCCTTGCCGGGCAGCAGCGCGAACACCAGCAATGCGACCGGCAGGAAGCTGAAGAAGCCGAGCGAGGTGAACAGCATGGTGTCACCTGCGCAGTGCCGCTAGTATGTCGCGCCGCCGGCGCGCAACTCCTCGGGCACGTCGTCGATAGGGATGTTCGCGTTGAGGATCAGGTAGTTTGCGAGCGCCTCGCGTTGCGGCTCCGTCAGCTTGATCTGGATGTGGCTGGGCTTGTGCATCGTGCCCAGCCATCCGGTCTTGACCTTGTCCTGGGTGATGACCACCGTGATGATGTGGCAGCCCTGGCAATACTCCAGCGCCATGTCGCGCCCGTCGATGGGCAGCAAGTTGGGCCAGTTGGCCTTGGCCGCGTTGGCGGGGACCTTGGCCGCCGGCAGCGGCAGGTTGAACGACATGTAGTCGGCGAGCGTGAGCAGCTCTTTTTCCTTGAGCCCCTGCACGCCCGGCAGTGCCTTGCCGTGGTCGCGCAGGTAGGCAACCCACTCGTCACGCGTGTGCTTGCCGCCGACGAGCGCCCGAACTTCGGGCTCCGGCGCGCGGGTCGAGAGCACCTTGGCCAGCAGCGTCCTGCCCCCGGCCGGGATGAAGTCGAAAATGTCGCCCGCCCGCACAGCCAGCGTGGACGCGATCAACGCGCCGGCGATGACGAGGCCAGCGCATGCGCGGGAGTGAAGGGTGGTCATGAAGCATTGCTCCTTAGAACCGCAAGTCCGGCGGCACGTTTTCAATCTTCAGCGGCATGTTGAGCGCCGAGTAGCGCGCGAACTCCTCGCGTTCCTGAGGGCTCATCTTCAAGTCGCGATGAAACGGCGACAGGAATATGTTGCGCCAACCCTGCAGCTCGCGGTCCTGCGTCAAATAGCCTGCGAACAGCGAATGACAGTTCTGGCAGCCGTCCCACGCGAGGTCACGCCCGTCGGGAGGCAGCGCAGTTGCTCCCTGCACAGCCGGTGCGACGGGCATGTTGACGAAGAGGTAGGCAGCCAGCGTCGCACGCTCCTTCTGCGACATGGGTTTCTTCTGGGTGTCGACGAACTCGCGCCATTGCGCCTCGGTGCGCCGCTCCTGTGCGACGCCGCGCAGTTGCGCGGACGAAGCGCCCATCAGTTCGAGCAGCAGCGTCCTGCCGCCTTTGGGCATGAACGCGATGTCCTCGCCCTCTGCCTGCGCCAATGCGAAGGCGGCAGCCGCGAGCACGGCGATGAACATCCGGCTCCGGCTTGCGAACATGGTCACACCTCGCTTTTCACCCGCGCGATGGCAGCGAAAGAGAACACGGGCACCCGCAATTCGGCGCGCGCCCTCTCCGCGGGGAATCCATCGCCACGGAGCAGGTCGAGCCCGACGACCGTGGCGTCGTCGTAGAACTGCTCGGCGCATGCGCCACAGACGAGAACGGGAATACCCTCCACCACCACGAGCCTGTCGTCCTGCCAGAACGCCGAGCGCATTTCGCCCATGTGCACTTCGGCGCTCCCGCAGTTCGCGCAGGTGATGGAGGACCGTTGGTCAGTTTCCATCAGCCGACCAGTTTCATCGCCGCAGCAGCAATATGCTGGGCGTTCGGCTTCATCCACAGGAACATTTCCGGTGCCGCCGGTGGCGGCGCATCGGGGAAGGCGATGCGCTTGAAGTGCGCCCCATAGACGTTCTCGGCGCAGCGCGCGACCACCTCCGCGGCCGGGCCGAGCGTGTAGTAAGTCTGGTCCACCGCCAGCAGGTTCTTGGTCTTCTGGACCGACTTGACCAGTGTCTCGGTGTCCATCTGCTTGAGAACGCGCAGGTCGATGGCCTCGACCTTCATGCCCTGCTTCTGCAGCGCCTCGGTCGCCTTGAGCACTTCGGGCATGCCGCCCCCGGAGCCGACGATGGTGATGTCGCTGCCGACGGTACGGATCGCGGCCTTGTCGAGCGGCGTCGTGTACTGCTCGTTGGGTACTTCCGCCATCTCCGAGCGCAGCCCATCCGCCCAGAGGAAGACGACGGGATTCGGGTCTCGGATCGCCGAGGCCATCATGCCCTTCGCATCGTGGGGGGTGGAAGGAATGACCGTCTTCAGCCCGGGGATGTGCATGTAATAGCTGTCGATCTCGTAATCCGAGTGCTGGCCTGCGAAGCCAGGCGTCTGCCCGGTCATCTCCAGGATGAACACGATGGGCATCGCCGCCTTGCCGCCCGTCATGGAGCGCAGCTTGCCCGCATGGTTCTGCAGCATCTGGAACACCATGCCGTTGCCCTGGTAGGGGATGTACGTCACCGCCTTGGACCCGGCCAGGCCCGCGCCCAGAACGCATCCAGCCATCCACGTTTCGTCGATGCCGGTGTTCACCACGCGCTTGCGCCCGAACTCCTTCTCGAGATTGATCACGGGCATGCCCGGGGTCGACGCGACCGGCGGGGTGAGCTCGAAGATCCAGATCATGTTCTTGTCCTGGCGCATCTCGTGCTGCACCGCCTCGTAGACCGAGTACATAAAGCTTTTGCGTGCCATGATTGTTTCTCCTCAGCCAAATTGACGGGCAAGAACC
>DATNBX010000303.1:0-9712 GCA_035571795.1 Ramlibacter sp. | reverse complement strand
TCCTGGGCGATCACGAGGTCGTAGCGCGCCTGGGCTTCGCGCGTGTCGGTGATGGTGGAAGTCCCGACCTCGAAATTGCGCTTCGCCGATGCCAGCTGTTCGGCCACGGCCGCCTTCTGGGCCCGCACGAAAGTCAGGGTGTCCTGCGCCGCCAGCACGTCGAAATAGGCCTGGCTCACCCGGATGATCAGGTCCTGGCTGGCGGCCGTGAGCTGCGCCTGGGCGAGCTCGACCTGCCGCTTGCCTTGCTCGTAGGTGGCGAAGTTCACGGGCCGGTAAAGCGGCTGCGCGGCGCTCAGTGTCGCGCTCTGCGTGGTGAAGGGCCTGTCGGCGGCCGGGAAATTGCTCTCGAAGCTCGATCGCGTGGCGCCCGCCGCCAGGTTGGCCGACGGCAGGATACCGGCGCGGGCCTGCTCGGCGCGGAACAGATTGGCGTCGTACTGGGCCTTGGCCGACTGCCAGGTCGCGTCGTAAGCGCGCGCCGAGTCATACAGTTCGAGCAGGCTCTGGGCCCGCGCGGGCAACGCGAACGCCGCGGCCAGCGCCACCGCGAGGGGCAGGAACCGCCAATTCGGCCGCAACGATTTCATGATCCGTCCTTGTTGTAAAAATTCTTCGCGTGGTGCATTAGGGCCTGTCCACAGGCCCTAGTAATGCGGCACCGTCGGGTCGCGTTCGCGCGACCAGGCCTCGATGCCGCCCGCAATGTTGGCCACTTGCGCGAATCCGCGCTGCGCGAGAAATGTCGCGACGCGTTGGCTGCGGTTGCCGTGATGGCACAGGCACGCGACCGGCCGCGCGGCGTCGATCTCGCCCAGGCGCGCCGGGATCTCGTTCATCGGGATCGCGACGAGCTCGAAGCCGTCGGCCTTGACGCTGGCGGTCTGCAATTCCCAGGGCTCGCGCACGTCCAGCACCATGGCCGGCCGGGCGCCGCCCGCCTGCGCCTGGAACCAGGCCGGCAGATCGGCGGGGCGCACCTGGGCGATCATCAATGCTCCCGGGATTTCAGAAATGGAACTTGGAAGGCTCGGGGAAATTGGCCAGCCGCGGCGCGTTCGTATCCCACGGCTGCGTCGTGGTGTAGGAAGTGTCGCCGGTGCGGGTGACGATCGTGGTGCGCATCACCGGATCGAAGCCGACGATCGCGGCGAGCCGGCCGCCGACCTTGAGCTGTTCCAGCAGGGCCGGGGGCACTTCGGCCACGGAGCCGCTGAGCACGATGACATCGAACGGAGCTTCCGAAGGCAGGCCCTTGGCGCCGTCGGCCTCGCGCACTTCGACATTGCCGACGCCGGCGCGCTTCAAGTTGCCGCGAGCCAGTTGCACCAGCTCCGGGTTGATCTCGAGCGTGACTACGCGCTGCGCGCGTGCGGCCAGCAGGGCGGCCATGTAGCCCGAACCCGCGCCGACTTCCAGCACCTTGTCCTGCGGCCGCACGTGCAGGTCCTGCAGCAGGCGTGCCTCGATCTTGGGTTCCAGCATGCACTGGCCCTTGCTCATCGCGGCTTCGACCGGCGCCAGCAGAGCGATCTTGGTATCCACGAAAGCCAGGGGCTTGTGCGCCAGCGGCACGAAGTCTTCACGGCGGACCACCGACAGCAGCTCCAGGACCTGGGCGTCGCGCACGTTCCAGGGTCGGATCTGCTGCTCGATCATCTTGTAGCGGGCTTGTTCGAGATTGGCGGGGGCGTTCATGGCGGGTTCTCTCCGTGGAATTTGGAATCAAAGCAAAAAAATCAGGGCAAACGCTCGATTTTAGAGGCCGGCACGGCCTGGGCTCCGCCGCCCGAAGTGCGGGGCCCTTCAACATCGTCAGGGGCGGGCACTTGCGCATCGCCGGCGGAGGGCCGGCGCCACAGCCAGTTGGCCAGGTCGTCCAGGTAGCAATAGACGACCGGCACCACCACCAGGGTGAGCAGGGACGACGTGATCACGCCGCCGATCACCGCCTGGCCCATGGGTGCGCGCTGTTCCGAGCCCTCGGTGAGCGCGAAAGCCAGCGGCACCATGCCGAAGATCATCGCCAGCGTCGTCATCAGGATCGGGCGCAGCCGCACCTTGGCCGCGTGCAATAGCGCTTCAGTGCGGTTCATGCCTTCGACGCGCCGGCCTTGAGCGTCCGTGTGCCCCTCGCGCATGCGGATGGTGAAGTCCACCAGCAGGATGGCGTTCTTGGTCACCAGGCCCATCAGCATCACGATGCCGATGATCGAGAAGATCGAAAGCGTCGAGCCGAACATGAGCAGGGCCAGCACCACGCCGATCAAGGTCAGGGGCAGCGATGTCATCAGCGCCAGCGGCTGCAGGAAGCTGCGGAACTGGCTGGCCAGGATCATGTAGATGAAGATCACCCCCATCGCCAGCGCCGACACCGCGTAGCCGAAGGACTCGGCCATGTTCTTGGTCGAGCCGCTGAACTGGTAGCGGTAGCCGGGCGGGAAGCTGATCGTGTCGAGTCGCGCGCGGATATCGTCGGAGATTTCGCCGGCCGAGCGGTTCTGGGTGTTGGCGTTCACGGCCACTTCGCGCGTCAGGTCGCGCCGGTTGATCTGATTGGGGCCGGTCGATTCCTTCACCGACGCGACCTGGTTCAGCCGCACGATGCGGGTGCTGCCGTCGGCGTTGGCGCCCATGGCGAACGGCAGCCGCTCCAGGTCCTGCGGCGCGTTGCGGGCGCCGGGCGCGAGGCGCACGTTCACGTCGTAGGTCTGGTCGTCCGGCGCGCGCCAGGTGCCCACCGTCTGGCCCGCGATCAGCGTGCGCAGCGCACCGCCGATCTGCGCCACAGACAGCCCCAGGTCGGAGGCGGCGTCGCGCTTGACGACGACATCGATGAGGGGCTTGTCGGGCTTGACGCTGGAGTCCAGGTCGACCAGCCCGGGAATGGTGCGGATCTTCTCGCTGACGAGCCGGGCCAGCCGTTCGAGTTCGCCCAGGTCGGGGCCTTGCAGCGAGAACTCCACCTGCTTGTTGCCGCCGACGGCGTCCAGCAGCCCGACGTGCGTCACCGTGATGCCGGGCACCTGCTTCAGCCGCTGGCGCAGCACGTCGGACATCTGGTCGACGCTGCGGCTGCGCTGCTTGCGGTCGACCAGCCGCACATACAGCGACGCGTAGTTCTTGCCCTGCGCCGCGCCGGTGTTGATGGTCGCGAGCGTGTAGCTCACTTCGGGAAATTCGCGCACGATGGCTTCGACCTGCCGGGCCTTGGCTTCGGTCACTTCCAGCGACGAGCCGACCGGCGTGTAGAAATTGATCGTGGTTTCGGAGAAGTCCGCTTTCGGTACGAACTCGGTGCCCAGCAGCGGCACCATCACGACGCTGGTGGCGAACACGGCCACGGCCAGCAGCACCGTGGCCAGCCGGTGCGCCAGCGCCCAGCGCAGGATCGACTGGTAGGCATCGCCCAGCGCATCGGTGCTGCGGTCGAACCAGCCGGTGACGCGGCCGATGGTCCTGTCGTAGAAGGTCAGCTTGCGCTTGGGCTGGCCGTGCGCCGCGATGTCCGGGTCGTGCCAGATCGAGGACAGCATCGGGTCGAGCGTGAAGCTGACGAACATCGAGATCAGCACCGCTGCGACGATGGTCACGCCGAACTCGTGGAAGAACTTGCCGATGATCCCGCCCATGAAGCCGATCGGCAGGAACACCGCGACGATCGAGAAGGTGGTGGCCAGCACCGCCAGCCCGATCTCCTGCGTGCCGTCCAGCGCGCCCTGGTACGGCGCCTTGCCCATCTGCACGTGGCGCACGATGTTCTCGCGCACCACGATCGCATCGTCGATCAGCAGGCCCACGCACAGCGACAGCGCCATCAGCGTGACCATGTTGATGGTGAAGCCGAACATGTTCATGAACAGGAAGGTGCCGATCAGCGCGATCGGCAGCGTCAGGCCGGTGATGACGGTGGAGCGCCAGGAATTGAGGAACAGGAAGACGATCAGCACCGTGAGCAGCGCGCCTTCGATCAGGGTGCGCCGCACGTTCTCCACCGAGACGCGAATCGGGCGCGAACCGTCGGCGATGGGCTCCAGCCGCACGCCGGGCGGCAGCTGCGGCTTCATCTCCTCGATAGTCTTCTTCAGGCCGTCGGTCACGGCGATGGTGTTCTCGTCCTGCGACTTCTGCACCGTCAGCAGCAGGGTCCGCCCGCCGTTGTAGAGCGCCAGGCTGTCCAGTTCCTGGGCGCCGTCGGCGATGCGGGCGACCTGGTCGACGCGCACCGGCGCTCCGTTCTTGCGGGCGACAATGATCTTGGCGAAATCCTCGGGGCGCTGCATGCGCGCATCGATCTGCACCACGCGGTCCTGCGCCAGCGAGCGGACCGCGCCCATCGGGAGATTCTGGTTTTCGGTGCGCACGGCATTGGCCACCTGCTCGGCCGTGATGCCCATGGCTTCCATTGCGGCCGGGCTCAGGTAGACGTTGATCTCGCGCTGGGTGCCGCCCACGAGCGTGATCGAGCCGACGCCGCGCACGTTCTCCAGCCGCTTCTTCAGGACCTGGTCGGCCCAGTTGGTGAGTTCGACCGGGCTCATCGCCTTGCCCTTGGACGCGTCGGGCAGCACGGCGAGCGACCAGATGGCGCGGCTGGCCGGATCGAAGCGCAGAACCCTCGGTTCCTTCACCTCGGTGCGGAAGTTCGGCCGCACGAAGGCGACCTTTTCGCGCACGTCTTCGGCCGCCTTGCGCCCGTCGATGTGCAGCTGGAACTCGATGACGACCACCGCGATGCCTTCCTGGCTGCGCGAGATGAGGGTGTTGATGCCGGCGATCGAGTTGACGCCTTCCTCGATCTTCTTGGTGACTTCGCTCTCGACGATTTCAGGCGACGCGCCCGGGTATTCGGCCGTCACGACGACGACGGGGAAGTCGATGTTGGGGAACTGGTCGACCTGCAGGCGCTGGTAGGAAAACAGGCCCAGCACCACGATGGCGAGCATGACCATGGTCGCGAAGACCGGATTCTTCAGGCTGATGCGGGTGAACCACATGGGGCGGGGACCAGGGACTAGGGGCTAGGGGCTGGGTAGGGGGCCAGGGATCGGGGACCGGGGCCGGGGCTACAGGCTGGGGGTCTTGGACGGCGCGCGGGCGGGTGCTTCGTCTCCTGCCGGCGAGACCGGGCTGGGCTGGACGCTGCTACCTGTGAACCGCACCGCGGTGCCTTCGCGCAGCGTGCCGATATTGCCCTGGATCACCGCGGCGCCGGCATTGAGGCCTTTGACCGCGACCATCACTTCCTTGCCCGCTTCGCCGCGGGCGCCCAGCTCCACCGGCTTGTGCACGACCCGGTCGTTCTCGATCGCCTGCACATACGGCTCGGGCTTGTCGGTACGCACGGCCGACAGCGGCACGGCGACGGCCGAAGTCCGCGCCATTCCCAGTGTGCCCTGCGCGAACAGTCCCTGGCGCAGGCCCGAGGCGTCCGCGATTGCGAGGTAGGCCAGCACGCTGCGGCTGCCGGCCTGCGCGCTCGGATTGATGCGCGCGACCTTGGCCAGCACGGGCTTGGCGCTGCCCTCGATCTGCAGGACCGCTTGTTGGCCCACGCGGATGTCGACCGAATCGCCGGCGCTGAGCGTGGCTTCGAGCTCCAGGCGGCTGAGGTCCACGATCTCGATCACCCGCGCCTCCACGGCGACGCGCTCGCCCGGCTGGGCCAGGCGTTGGGCGACGACCCCGGAAATCGGAGCGCGCAGGACGGTGTCATCCAGCGTCTTGTGCGCCATCTCCACCGCCGCCAGGGCGGCCTTGTGGTTGGACTGCGCCGCGGTGAAGTTGTTCCACGAGGTGTCCAGCGCGGTCTTCGAGATGAACCCCTGGTCCACCAGCGCCTTGTTGTTGTCCCACTGGCGCTGCGCGATGTCGATCTGCGCCTTGGCCGCATCGGCCTGCTCCTGCGCCTGCTTGACGCGCGAGAGGTATTCGGTGGCGTCTACCTTTGCGATCAACTGGCCGGCCTTGACCGTGTCGCCTTCGCGCACCGTGAGGCCCTGCAGTTCGCCCGCTGCCCGCGCCTTGACGACCGCGGAGTTGACGGCCTTCAGCGAGCCGGAGATCGGCAGGCCCTGGGCGAGCTCGCGGGTTTCCGCCTTCACGACGTCGCTGGCGGCCAGCTCCACCACGGTCTGCGCCTTGGCGACGCTGGCCTGGGCCACGGCCTGCTGCTGCGCCTTGCGCGCCGACAGCGCCCGCACGACGCTGAACGCAATCAGGACCACCAGCAGCCCCAGGCCCAGCCATTGATAGGTGCGCTTGCTCATTTCCTGGCCCGTCCCTCGGTTTTGTCCTCAGGCCGCACGCACAGCCCGTGCAGCAGGGTTTCGACCTGCGACCTGAGATAGCGCTCGGGGTCCAGCGGATGGTCCTGCGGAACGCACGCCCCCAGCGAGTGCTTCATCATGATCAGGAACATCATCGGCGCCGTGACGCTGAACAGGGCATAGTCCAGGTCCAGCACTTCGAATTCGCCCCGCTCCACGCCGCGCTGCAGGATTCTGCGGATCAAGGCCTGGCCGGGCATGATCACCTCGTGGTGGTAGAAGGCGGCCAGGTCCGGGAAGTTGCGCGCCTCGCTGATGATGAGCTTGGCAATGCCCGAAGCGCGGGACGCGCCGATGCGCTCCCACCAGACCTTCAGGCAATAGCGCAGCATGTCGGACGCGTTGCCTTCGAAGCGCTCGAACTCCTGGTTCCATTCCTGAAAGCGCCCGGAGATGTTCTCCCGGACCACGGCCTTGAACAGGTCTTCCTTGCTCGGAAAATACAGGAACAGCGTGCCCTTGGACACGCCCGCGCGCGCGGCGACTTCCTCGGCGCGGGTGGCGGCAAAGCCCTTTTCGACGAACAGGTCGAGCGCAGCGTCGAGCAGCTCGCCCGGTCGCGCTTCCTTGCGCCGCTCGCGCTTGGCCTGGACGTCGTCGGGGTGAGCACTGATGAGTTTGGAGAGGGACATTGGCTTAATGACTGACTGGTTAGTAATATAACCCGAGGCCTCGGCCTCGTCAAGCCACCGGGCCGGAGCGCGTTGCGCCAGATCATTGTTTTCATAGGTAAATTTCCGGTAAACCCCGGTCCCGCCGCGGCGTGACGGAAGGGATCAGGGATCGCTGCGCAGCACTCAGGCTGGCTTGGCGACCCGGCCTGGCGAATTGTCCTATTGACAGGACATTAGGAGCGATCCTACGATCGGCCGATGGCGTCCACGCTGCCGCTGCCGAAGTACCACCGCATCTACCTCGTGCTGCGCGAGCAGTTGCAGGACGGCCGGTTCGCGCAGGGTGTTCCCGGTGAGCTGGCCCTGATGCAGCAATTCGGCGTGGCGCGCGTGACGGTGAGGCGCGCGCTGGAGCAACTGGCGCAGGAAGGCCTCATCGCCCGGGAGCCGGGCCGGGGCACCCGTGCGATCGGACCGCCGCAGCGAACCGGCGCCGCCGCCAATGACCCGATGCGCACGCAACTGACGGGCTTGCTGGAGAACCTGGTCAGCATGGGACTGCGCACGTCGGTCAAGGTGCTGGACGTGGATACCGTTTCCGCCTCGGAGGCTGTCGCGGCCGCGCTGCGCCTGCGCCCGGGCGACCCGGTGCAAAAAGCGGTGCGGGTGCGCAGCACCCGCGCCGGGCCGCTGTCCCATATCACGACCTATGTGCCGGCCGAAGTGGCGCGCCGGTTCGGCCGCCGCGAGCTGTCGCGCAAGCCGATCCTGCTGCTGCTCGAGGAGTCCGGGGTCAAGGTGGGGCGCGCGGTGCAAACCATTTCGGCACGGCTGGCCGACGCCGAGGTGGCGGGCCACCTGGACCTCGCGGTCGGTTCGGCGTTGCTGGCGGTGCGCCGCCTGATCTATGACGAGCAGGAGCGCCCGGTGCAGTGGCTGCACGGCCTGTACCGCCCGGACCGCTACGAGTACGAAATGCAGCTGTCGCGCGTCGGCAGCATCGACGCCAAGGTGTGGGTCAGCAACGACATGTCGGCCCATTTCAACTAGTTTCCTCAAGAACGATCCCCAGGAGAACAACCATGAGCACCCGTCGCCACTTCATTTCCCAATCGGCCGCCGCCGCTTCGGCGCTGGCCTTTCCGCTGGTCGCCGGCGCCCAGCCCAAGACCGTGAAGATCGGGGTGCTGCATCCCGTCACGGGGGCGCTGGCGTTTTCCGGCCAGCAGTGCCGCGAGGGCGCCTTGATGGCGATCGACGACATCAACAAGGCCGGCGGCATCAAGTCGATGGGCGGCGCCAAGATCGAGGCGCTGCTGGGCGACGCGCAGTCGACGCCGCAGGCCGGCACGGCCGAAGTGGAGAAGATGAACGAGGCCGGCGTCGCCGCGGTGCTCGGCGCCTACGCCTCGGCGATATGCCTGGCCACCACCCAGGCCGCGGCCAAGTACAACCTGCCGCACGTCGTCGACGTGGGCGTCGCCGACCAGATCGTCGAGCGGGGCCTGAAGAACACCTTCCGCTTCGGTCCCGGCTACAAGAAGTGTGCCGAGATCGCCGTGGCCAACCTGCACGTGCTCAACACGGCGGCGGGCAAGCCGGCCAGGACGGTGATGATCATCCACGAGGAGTCGCTGTTCGGCACCGGCACGGCGCAACTGCTGGCGCGCGAGCTGCCGGGCTACGGCTACGAGGTCAAGGAGGTGGTCAAGCACGCCAACCCGACGCGCGACTTCAACAACATCGTGCTGCGGATGAAGGCGTTGAACCCGGACATCGTGATCCCGGCCAACTACTACAACGAATACGCGCTGCTGGTGCGCACGATGCAGCAGCAGAAGGTGACGCCCAAGGCGATCTACTCGGTGCTCGGCGGCGCCGCGTCGAGCTACAAGTTCGTCAAGGAATTCCCCGATGCGGCCAACGGCATCATCGACTGCAACCACTGGTTCAACCCCAAGGACAAGCGCTCGGCCGAGCTGCGCAAGCGGGTCGAGGCGAAGAAACTGTTCTATACCTACGAGATCTTCAACACCTACACGGCGATGCTGTTGCTGGCCGACGCGATCAACCGCGCGAAGAGTGGCGACCGCGCGGCGATCACCGACGCCCTGGAGAAGAGCACCTTCTCAGATCACTTCCTGCCGTACGGGCCGACCAAGTTCGTGGGCGGCCAGAACACCGGCGCGCAGCCGCTGATGACGCAGGTGCTCAAGAACGACATCAAGGTGATCGTCCCGCGCGAGTACCGCGAGATCGATCCGGTGTTCCCGCTGCGAGCGTGATGCAGGCCGGCCGCGCATGCTCGACTTCGGCATCCTGTTTCCGGCAGTGCTCAATGGCCTGACCACGGGGGCCGTGTACGCCCTGGTCGCGCTGGGGCTGACGCTGATCTACGGGGTGCTGCACATCATCAACTTCGCCCATGGGGCTTGCCTGATGCTGGCGCTGTACGCGGTGTATCTGCTCAAGGAAAAGCTCGGCATCGATCCGTATCTGGCATTACTGCCGGTGGTGCCGGGCATGTTCGCCCTGGGCTACGCGCTGCAGCGGGTCGTGATCAACCGCGCCAGCCACGGCAAGGACGAGAACATCCTGCTGGTGACGCTAGGGCTGGCGATCGTCATGGAGAACGGGGCGCTGCTGCTGTTCAAGAGCGACACCCGCACCATCGACACGGCCTACACGTTGACCACCGTGGCGATCGGGCCGGCCATGATCTCGTTGCCCAAATTGATCTCGTTCGTCGGTGCGCTGGCCGTCTCGGCC
>DATNBX010000302.1:0-2476 GCA_035571795.1 Ramlibacter sp. | reverse complement strand
TCCGATCCCCGAAGTGCTGCAGGGCATCAACGCCTTCACGCTGGGCATGCGCTCGGTCAACCCGAAGGCGCAGGTCAAGGTGGTGTGGCTGAACGCCTGGTTCGACCCGCCGCGCGAACGCGACGCGGCCATGACGCTGTTTAACCAGGACGCCGATGTGGTCGCCTTCCACACGGCTTCCACCGCCGTGATGGCCGCGGCCCAGGAGCGCGGCAAGCTGGCCGTGGCGTATCACTCCGACATGCGCAAGGTCGCGCCCGACGCGCAGATCGTCGCCGTCACGCATCACTGGGGCGACTACTACGTCAGCCGTGTGCAAGCGCTGCTCGCGGGGCGCTGGACGAGCGGCAGTTTCTGGGGCGGTGTCAGGCAGGCCATGGTGCGCGCCGGCGACTTCGGTCCCAAGGTGCCCAAGAAGGTGCAGGACGAAGTGCTAGCCCGGCAGGCCGACATCGCCCGCGGCAAATTGCTGCCGTTCGCCGGCCCGATCACCGACAACGAAGGCAAGCAGCTGGTCGCGAAAGGCCAGGCGATGACGGATGAGCAGATTCTGGCGATGAATTTTCTGGTGGCGGGGGTGCAGGGGAAGATCGCAAAATAGGACCGAATACCTGGATGTCGGATCGAGTCCGGCATGACAACACTCAATGAAAGCCTACCGCGCCGCGATCCTGCGCTTTGCCGACGACCGCTCCGCTCTCTACGAGCGCGACGGCCTGCTGGTGGTCGGGCCCGACGCGCAAGGGGCCCAGGTGGTGCGCGCGGTCGGCGACTACGCCAGCCTCGCACCGAACTACCCGGGCGTTGCGATCGAACACCTGCCGGGGCGCATCATTGCGCCGGGCTTCATCGACCTGCACATCCACTTCCCGCAGACCGACATGATCGGTTCGCCCGCCCCGGGCCTGTTGCCCTGGCTGGAAACCTACACCTTTCCGCACGAGGCGCGCTTTGCCGACGAGGCGCACGCGCGCGAACACGCCACCTTCTTTCTCGACGAGCTGCTGCGCCACGGCGTCACCAGCGCGCTGGCGTTCGCGACCTCGCACCCGTCGTCGGTCAACGCGCTGATGGGCGAGGCGCAGCGGCGCGGCTTGCGCCTGATCGCCGGCAAGGTGCTGCAGGACCGCCATTCGCCCGACGGCGTGCGCGACGAGACGGTGCAGTCGCTCATCGACACCGAGTCGCTCATCAAGAAATGGCACGGCGTCGACCGCCTGGGCTACGCGATCACGCCGCGCTACGCACCGAGCTGCAGCGAAGCGCAGTTGCGCGGCGCCGGCGAGCTGGCGGCGCGCTATCCCGACGTGTGGATCCAGTCGCATGTCGCGGAGAACCTCGCGGAAGTGAAGTGGGCATGCGAGCTATTTCCCGGCTCGCGCAGCTACCTGGCGATCTACGACGATTTCGGCCTGATGCGCGAGCGGGCCGTCTATGCCCACTGCATCTACCTGGACGACGAGGACCGGGCCCTGATGCGCGACCGAGGCGCGGCCGCTGCCGTCAGCCCGACCAGCAACCTGTTCCTGGGCAGCGGCTATTTCGACTACGTGGCCGCGCAACGCGCCGGCTTCAAGTACGGCCTGGCCAGCGATGTCGGCGGCGGCACCAGCTTCAGTCCGTTCCACACCATGCTGGCGGCCTACTACGTCGGCCGCGAGAGCCGCGACAAGCCCGGCCTGTCGCTGTCGCCGCAGCATCTGTGGTGGCAGCACACCGCCGGCGCCGCCCAGGCGCTCGGGCTGGACGGCGTGATCGGCAACCTGCAGCGCGGCTGCGAAGCCGATTTCCTGGTGCTCGACCCTGCCGCCACGCCGCTGCTCGCGCGCAAAACCGCGCAGGCCGCCAGCCTGGACGAATTGCTGTTCGGGCTGATCGTGCTGGGCGACGACCGGGTGATCGAGCGGGTGCAGATCGCCTGAAGCCCCTGCTCACACGCTCTTGCAAGCCCCTACGGCCGGGCTAACATCGGCTTCATGTTCTCCTCCAGCCAGGCCGTCACCCAACTGCTCACGGTGCACGGGCTGGTGACGGTGGCGGCCGTGCTGCTGTACACGATCACCTCGCACGTCAAGCAGCAGCGGCGCCACCCCGCCGCGGCGATCGCCTGGATCCTGTTCATCCTGCTGATTCCGTACCTGGCGTTGCCGGCATTCCTGACCTTCGGATCGCGGAAGCTGGAGCATCGGCAGTCGAGTGCGCTGCCGCAGCCGTCGGCGCATGGCCCCGAGGCTTGGGCGATCGAGACGATCCTGGCGCTTGGCCAGCCGGCGCCCTCGCCTTACACGGAGTTGAAAGTGCACCAGGACGGCGACGAGTCGCTGGACGCGTTGATGGCGACGCTCGACGGCGCGCAGCAGTCGATCGACGTGTGCACCTTCATCCTCGGCCGCGACGGTGTCGGCGAGGCCGTCGTCGACCGGCTGTGCGCCAAGGCGCGCAGCGGCCTGCGGGTGCGCCTGTTGCTCGATGGCCT
>DATNBX010000301.1:0-15935 GCA_035571795.1 Ramlibacter sp. | reverse complement strand
CGAGAGCATGGCCAAGATGAAGGCCATCAACCCCAAGGTCATGGCGATGCGCGAGCGGTTCAAGGACAACCCGCAGCAGATGCAGCAGGAGATGATGAAGATCTACCGCGAGGAAAAGGTCAACCCGATGGGCGGCTGCTTCCCCATCATGATCCAGATCCCGGTGTTCATCGCGCTGTACTGGGTGCTGCTGTCCAGCGTCGAGATGCGCGGCGCGCCGTGGGTCGGCTGGATCCACGACCTGGCCGCGCCCGACCCGTTCTACATCCTGCCGGTGGTGATGACGCTCACCACGATGTTGCAGACGGCGCTCAACCCGACGCCGCCCGATCCGATGCAGGCCAAGATGATGTGGTTCATGCCGCTGGCCTTTTCCGTGATGTTCTTCTTCTTCCCCGCGGGGCTGGTGCTGTACTGGATCACCAACAACGTGCTGTCGATCGCGCAGCAGTGGCTCATCAACAAGCGCATGGGCGTGCCGCCGCAGTTCAATTTGCCGAAGTTCCGGTAAGGCTTCGCCAAGGAGAAAACAAGGGCCGGGTAACGGGCCAAAACAGGGGCCGCATTGCGGCCCCTGTCCTTTATGGACAATCAAGTGATGCTCGCCCGCCACGAGGACCCGATCGCCGCGATCGCCACCGCCCCCGGACGTGGGGCGGTGGGCATCGTGCGGGTGTCCGGCCCTTCGCTGGCATCGCTGATCGGGGCCGTGTGCGGCCGCGCGCTCAAGCCGCGCGAAGCAACCTACCTGCCGTTTCGCGCCGCCGACGGCAGCGCCATCGACCAGGGCCTGGCAATCCATTTCCCGGCGCCGCAGTCGTACACCGGCGAGGACGTGCTGGAACTGCAGGCCCACGGCGGTCCGGTCGTGCTGCAGCTGCTGCTGGCGCGCTGCCTGCAAGCGGGCGCCGAAATCGACCCAGCGACGGGCGTGCCGAGGCTGGCAGGCCTGCGGGTGGCCGAGCCGGGCGAATTCACGCTGCGGGCGTTTCTCAACGACAAGATCGATCTGGCGCAAGCCGAAGCCATCGCCGACCTGATCGACGCCAGCACCGAAGCGGCGGCGCGCAGCGCCAGCCGATCGCTCTCAGGCGAATTCTCGCGCGAGGTCCACGCGTTGCGCGACGCGCTGGTTCATCTGCGCATGCTGGTCGAAGCGACGCTGGATTTCCCCGACGAGGAGATCGACTTCCTGCAGAAAGCCGATGCGCGGGGCCAGCTCGAGCGGCTGCAGCGCACGCTCGCGCTCGTGCTGCAGCGCGCGCGCCAGGGCGCCCTGCTGCGCGAAGGCATCAAGGTCGTGATCGCGGGGCAGCCCAACGCCGGCAAGAGCTCGCTGCTCAATGCGCTGGCCGGCGCCGAGCTGGCGATCGTGACGCCGGTGCCCGGCACGACGCGCGACGTCGTGAGCGGTGCCATCCAGATTGAAGGCGTGCCGCTGCACGTAATCGACACCGCCGGCCTGCGCGACAGCCAGGACCATGTCGAAAAGATCGGCATCGAGCGCGCCTGGGGCCAGATCGAGAACGCCGACGCGGTGCTGTTCGTGCGCGACCTGACCCGCAGCGGTGACAGCAGCTACGCGGCCGGCGATGAGGCGATCGCCCGTGGCCTGGCGGCAAAGCTACCGGCAAGCGTGCCGGTGATCGACCTGTGGAACAAGGCGGACCTCTCGCAGGGGTGCGACCATAGGCCCAACATCCTTCTGGTTTCCGCCAAGACCGGCGCCGGCCTGGACGCGCTGCGCCGCGAACTGCTGCAGGCCGTCGGCTGGCGCGCCGCGCCAGAGGGCGTGTACATAGCCCGCGAACGGCATGTGCAGGCGCTGCGCCGGGTCGAGGCCCATCTGCTGGAAGCGCAGGCCCTGCTCGCCGCCCAGGCGCAATCGCTGGAGCTGCTGGCCGAGGAACTGCGGCTGGCCCAGAACGCACTCTCCGAAATTACGGGTGAATTCACGCCGGACGACCTGCTGGGGGTGATCTTTTCAAGCTTTTGTATTGGAAAATAAGCCGTTGGCGGGGCTCCCGTGTCCGTCCCGCGTTCTTTGGTTTGAGCTAGATCAGTCTTGGCTGCCAGCGGCGGGTAAGCCCCTAAGCGGCACGAGCCCGCCTTGATGTATTTTGGTACTCCTCTACCTTTATCCCTTAATCAAAGCAGGAGACTCAGCATGAAGTTCTTGAAACCGGTCGCGCTTGCGGCAGCAATGCTCGCCAGCAACCTGGCGCTCGCCGACATCAACGTCGGCGTGACCGTGTCGGCCACTGGCCCGGCCGCGTCGCTGGGCATTCCCGAGAAAAACACGATCGCGCTGATGCCCAAGACCATCGGCGGCCAGAAGATCAACTACATCGTGCTCGACGACGCGTCCGATACGACGGCGGCCGTGACCAACACCCGCAAGCTCATCACGGAAAGCAAGGTCGACGTCATCCTGGGTTCGACCGTCACGCCCAATTCGCTGGCCATGATCGATGTGGTGTCGGAAGCCAAGACGCCGATGATCTCGATGGCGGCGTCCGCCAAGATCGTCGAGCCGATGGACGCCAAGAAGGCCTGGGTCTTCAAGACGCCGCAAAACGACATCATGATGTCGCAGGCGATCGTGGACCACATGGCCGCCAATGGCGTGAAGACGGTGGGCTTCGTCGGCTTCTCGGATGCGTACGGCGAAGGCTGGTACCAGGAGTTCAGCAAGGCCGCGGCGGCCAAGAACCTGCAGATCGTGGTCAACGAGCGCTATGCCCGCACTGACACCTCGGTCACGGGCCAAGCCCTCAAGCTGATCGCCGCCAAGCCCGATGCCGTGCTGGTCGCCGGCTCCGGAACGCCGGCCGCGCTGCCGCAAAAGACGTTGAAGGAACGCGGTTACGCCGGCAAGATTTACCAGACCCACGGTGTGGCCAACGCCGACTTCCTGCGCGTGGGCGGCAAGGACGTCGAAGGCACGATCCTGCCTGCGGGCCCGGTGCTGGTGGCCGACCAGTTGCCCGACAACCATCCCGTCAAGAAATCCGCGATGGCCTACATCGCCGCTTACGAAGCCGCTCACGGCAAGGGCACCGTCTCGACCTTCGGTGGCCACGCCTGGGATGCCGGCGTGCTGATGGCCGCTGCTGTGCCGGGCGCGCTGAAGAAAGCCCAGCCGGGCACGCCGGAATTCCGCGCCGCATTGCGCGACGCGATCGAGGAGGTCAAGGGACAGCCGGGCGCCCATGGCATCTTCACAATGACCAAGACCGATCACCTCGGCCTGGACAGCAACGCCCGCGTGATGGTCAAGATCGAGAACGGTGCCTGGAAATACACACCCTGAACGCCGATACACTGCGAAGGCGGCGCGCCGCGCCGCTGTGAAAGCGCAAGGGGCGCCCACACGGGCGCCCCTCCTTTAATGCGAGGCCCCGCGGCGGCCTCAACCGGTATTGAACATGGATTTTCAGATCGCCCTGCTGCTGGTGCAGGACGGGATTGTCAACGGCGCCGTCTACGGCCTGATGGGGCTGGCGCTGGTGCTGGTGTTTTCGGTCACGCGGGTGATCTTCATCCCGCAAGGGGAACTGGTTGCGTTCGCGGCGCTGTCGATGGCGGCGCTCAAGAGCGGCGCCGTGCCGCGCACGCTGTGGCTGCTGCTGGGCCTGGCTGCCGCCAACCTGGCAGTCGAAGTCTGGCGGCATCGGCGCGGCACGGCGGTGGATTGGCCGTCGACGCTCGTGTGGACCGTCGTGCTGCCCGCGCTGGCGGGCGGCCTGATCGCGCTGCGGCCAACTTCGCTCGCGCTGCAGACGCTGGCCAGCTTGCTGGTGGTGGCCCCGCTGGGGCCGCTGCTGTACCGGCTGGCCTACCGGCCGCTGGCCGACGCCACCGTGCTGATGCTGCTGATCGTGTCGGTCGCGCTGCATGGCGTCATGGTTGGACTGGGTTTGCTTTTTTTCGGGGCCGAAGGTTCGCGCACGCCGGCGTTCTCGGATCTGCGCCTGGACCTGGGCGGCGTGCAGGTGACCGGCCAATCGCTGGTGGTGGTGGGCGTGACGCTGGTGCTGGTGATCGCGCTGTTCCGATTCTTCGGCAGCTCGATGGTGGGCAAGGCGCTGCGGGCCACGGCGATGAACCGGGTGGGCGCTCGGCTGATGGGCATTCCAACGAATCTGTCGGGTGACCTGAGCTTTGCGCTGGCCGCCCTGATCGGCGCCGTGTCCGGCCTGCTGATCGGGCCGCTGACCACGGTCTACTACGACACCGGTTTCCTGATCGGCCTGAAAGGCTTCGTCGCCGCGATCATCGGCGGGCTGGCCAGCTATCCGGTGGCGCTGGGCGGCGCCCTGCTGGTGGGCCTGCTCGAATCGTTTTCCTCGTTCTGGGCCAGCGCCTTCAAAGAGGTGCTGGTGTTCACGCTGATCATTCCCGTGCTGTGGTGGCGCTCGCTGCAAAGCCATCACGTCGAGGAGGACGAAGAATGACGCCGCGCCGGTTCACGCTTCTGGCGGTGCTGGCGCTGGCGCTGGCCTGGGCCTGGCTGCCCGAATTCACTATCACGCTGCTGTGCTACATCGGCTTGTATTCGATGGTGGCGGCCGGCCTCGTGATGCTCACCGGCGTGGGCGGCATGACCTCGTTCGGACAGGCCGCCTTCGTCGGCGTGGGGGCCTACGCCACCGCCTGGGTCTGTACCTCGCCGGCGCTGGCCGCTGCACTGGGCGCCCCGCTGGATCCGGTCTGGGCCCCATGGGCGGGATTGCTGCTGGGTCTGCTGCTGGCGGCGACCGTGGCCTGGGGCCTGGGCGCGATCACGCTCAAGTTGTCCGGCCACTACCTGCCGCTGTGCACCATTGCCTGGGGCTTGAGCATCTACTTCCTGTTCGGCAATCTCGAATTGCTGGGGGGCCAGACGGGCACGACCGGCCTGCCGCCGCTGGTGGTGGGCGGCGTGTCGCTGGCCGCGCCGCGTGCGCTCGGCCCGGTGATCTGGGCGACGCTCCTGCTGGCGCTGTGGGCGCTGCACAACCTGCTCGATTCGCGCGAAGGCCGCGCCATCCGCGCGCTCAAGGGCGGTCGCCTGATGGCCGAATCGATGGGAGTGGACACGGCGGCCCATCGCGTCAAGGTGTTCGTGCTGGCCGCGCTGCTGGCCGCTCTGTCGGGCTGGTTCTATGCGCACCTGCAGCGCTTCGTGAATCCCACCCCCTTCAACCTCAACATCGGCATCGAATTCCTGTTCATGGCCGTCGTGGGTGGCGCCGGCCACCTGTGGGGAGCGGTGCTGGGCGCGGCGCTGATCACGCTGCTGAAGTCCAGGCTGCAGGACGTGCTGCCGCAGCTCCTGGGCAGCAGCGGCAACTTCGAGGTGATCGTGTTCGGCCTGCTGATGCTGATCGTGCTGCATCGCTTTGCCGACGGACTGTGGCCCACGCTGGCGGCCGCGTCGCGCCGCATCATTCACCCCGATCCCGCCGCGGTGCGCGCGGACAGCGCACCTTTGCCGGCGCCGCAACTGCCGCCCGCCGGCCAGGTCCTGCTGCGTGCCATTCACGCGAGCCGGCGCTTTGGCGGGTTGAAGGCGGTCGATTCAGTGACGCTGGACGTGAAGGCCGGCGAGGTGCACGCGTTGATCGGGCCGAACGGAGCGGGCAAGACGACCTTCTTCAACATGATCTCGGGCGTCATCGATCCCAGCTCGGGCGAAGTCCAGCTGATGGACCAAAGAATGACGGGGCGGCCGTCGCGGGACTATGCAGCGCTCGGCCTGGGACGAACGTTCCAGCATGTGCGGCTGCTGGGCCAGCGCAGCGTGCTCGACAACGTCGCGCTCGGGGCGCATCTGCGCGGGCGGCGCGGCTGGCTGGCCTCCATGCTGCGGCTGGACCGGGCCGAGGAAGCCACGCTGCTGGCGCAAGCCCGCCTTCAGATCGAGCGTTGCCAGCTCACACCTCACGTGAATGCGCCGGCGGGTTCGCTGTCGCTGGGCCGGCAGCGGGCGATCGAAATCGCGCGCGCGCTGGCCGGCCAACCCGCGCTGCTGCTGCTCGACGAGCCCGCCGCCGGCCTGCGTCACCTGGAAAAAGTGGCGCTGGCCCAGTTGCTGGCGCAATTGCGAGCCGAAGGCCTGGGCATCCTGGTGGTCGAACACGACATGGAGTTTGTGATGAACCTGGCCGACCGCGTGACGGTGATGGAATTCGGTGTCGTGATCGCCCACGGCACGCCCGCCCAGGTGCAGGCCGACCCGCGGGTGCTGGATGCTTACCTGGGCGGCGGCGAGCCGACGCAGGCGGCAAGGACGAGCCATCGGGCGCCCGCCGAGCCGACAGTCGCGGCGCGCAAGGCGGAGATTGCGCCATGAGCGCGGCGCTGCTCCAACTCAGTGAGTTCTGTGTTTCGTACGGCGCCGTGCAGGCCGTGCATGGCGTCGAGCTCACGGTGCAGGAAGGCGAAATCGTCACCGTGATCGGTCCCAACGGGGCCGGCAAGTCGACGCTGCTGTGCGCCACCATGGGCTTGCTGCCCTCTTCCGGCACGCTGGCGCTGGCGGGGCAGACGATTGCCAAGCCGACGGTGGAGGCGATGGTGGCGCGCGGCGTCGCGCTGGTGCCCGAGCGACGCGAGCTGTTCGGCGAAATGTCGGTGGAAGACAACCTGCTGCTGGGCGGCTTCTGGCGCTGGCGCAAAGGGCAGCGCGATCAGGCCCAGCGCATGCAGGAAGTGTTTGCCCTCTTTCCGCGCCTGGAGGAGCGGCGCGCGCAGCTGGCCTCGACGCTGTCCGGCGGCGAGCGGCAGATGCTGGCCATCGGGCGCGCGCTCATGGCCAAGCCCAAGCTGTTGATGCTCGACGAGCCGTCGCTGGGGCTGGCGCCGCTGATCGTGCGCGAGGTGCTGGAAATGGTGGCTTCGCTGCGCGAGCTCGGTGTCTCGGTGCTGCTGGTGGAACAGAACGCCCGGGCCGCGCTGCAGGTGGCCGACCGCGCCTATGTGCTGGAAATGGGCGCCGTGGCGCTCAGCGGATCGGCCGAGGCCCTGATGCACGACCGCCGCATCATCGATGCCTACCTGGGCATCGGCAAGAAAGCCGATCCGCTGCTTGCCGTCGCCTGAGCCGCGCGCGTAGTGTTGCTTTACACGGTTGACGCCTGGTATCAGCTGTAAGCGCGCGTTAGCGCCCCTTGTGGCTCGTTCGCGCGGCCGGTACCGTTGAGCCATGAACGCTCCGCTCCGCGCCTCGCTCAAGTTCGATGTGCAAGGCTTGGTGCGCGCGATCGCCCACAACCATTCCGTCGACAGCTTCACGCCGGCGCTCACGCCGGCCCAGTGGGAGTTGCTCGGCACATATATGCAGCCGTTCGCGGTGATGCAGGGCCAGGTCCTGATCGAGCAGAACGCGCACGACCGCACTTTGTACCTGATCGAATCGGGCGGCTTGACCGTTCACTATGAAGACTCGAAGGGCCGGCTGCGGCTGGCCTTGGTGGGCCCCGGATCGGCGGTGGGCGAAGGCGCTTTTTTCACGCGGCTGCCGCGCAGTGCCACGGTACAGGCCGCGAGTCCGAGCAAGGTCTGGTGCCTGACGCCGATTCGCTTCACTGAACTGACCAATCGGCAACCGGCGCTGGCGTTGGAAATTGCGATGGCACTGGGCTCGCTGGTGTCGCGGCGCCTGGCGAACAGGCCAAAACGCGTCGCGGTCACCTGAGCGAGCAGGCCGCCGAACAGTGCGCTTGGCCGGCGCCGCCACTATTTCACGAAACTGGAGATCCTTCGCATCGTGGCATGCCGTTTGCTGCAACAAATCGCGGCCATGGCCACGTAAGACTACAATACTTCACACTTGGGAACGAAAGTGTACGCTCCCCGGCGTTTCCCTATCCTGCACTGCAGAAAGCCCGCGATGTCTTTGTTCAGCTGGATGTTCCCGGCGAGTAAACCGGTCAAGGCACAGGCCGAAAGCTCCGGTCTGTCGAGCATGGAAGCCACCCGGCCGGCGTTCAAGCGCCAGTCTCCCGGCTCGCCCGAAGCGAATGGCCAGCCGGCCAACCGCAAGAACGAACGCATGGTACGGCGCGAGTTGCTGTACATCGTGGTGCGCGAGGCCATGGTGCGCGCCGGTGTGCTGTCCGCCAGCTACAAATTCAAGGTGCTTTCGCTGGACCCCCGGGGCCGCCAGTTCCTGGTGATGGTGGATCTGGCGCGCGACAACGGCGGCGAAAAAACCGCACGCTTGGCCGAGATCGAAGCGCTGATCGCGCAAAGCGCCAAATCTCGGCACGACATTATTGTCACCGCCGTATATTGGCGCACCAATGACCATGTAGCGATCGGCGATCCAGGGGTGCGGCCGCAACAACGGGAAGCGGACTCGCAGCCCCTGCCTCTGGATTCGCAGCCGAGCCCGCTGAGTTCGCGCCCGGCGCCGCTGGATATTCAGCCCGCGCCGGCGGCCGCAGCGCGCGTCTCGGTCTACCAGCCGATCCAGCCGGACGAGGTCGCGGCATTCAAACAGGCGCTTGCCGCCGGCGTAGCCAATCCGGCGGCGGCCGCCGCCGCGGCAGTCGGCGTTGCCCACGGCGCCAGCGCCAAAGCATTCGACGGCGCGGCCGTGCACGGACCGCAAAGCTACACGCTGCTCACCGGTTTCGAAGACACCGAGATGTCCGACGGGGATCAGCGCAGCATGCCCCACCTGAGCGGCACCCAGTACGGCGAGCTGCGCTAGCCTGATGCTTTGCGGGTCAGATTACTAGGATCCCCGCAGCAATTTTTCCTCGGCCACCGCCAGCGTTTCGGGGCGGCCCGACAGCACCAGCGTGTCGCCGTCTTCGAGCGGCGGGTCGCTCTCGGGATCGATTGGCTTGCCGCTGCTGCGGCGCAGGCTCACCACCCGCACATTCAGCGCCTGCAGTGCCAGCTGGCTGAGCGCGTGCCCGAGCGAGCCGGCCCCGAACGGCAAGGTGACCGTCGTCAGCCGTTCGTTCTCGAGCTCGTCGACGGTATCGTCGTCGGCACCGTGGAAATAGCCACGCAGCAGGCTGTAGCGCGCATCGCGCTGATCCTGCACGATGCGGATCACCCGGCGCATCGGCACGCCCACCAGAGCCAGCGCGTGGCTTGCCAGCATCAGCGAACCTTCCAGCAGCTCGGGCACCACTTCGGTCGCGCCCGCGTGCTGGAGCTGCTCCAGGTTGCGGTCGTCCTGGGTGCGCACGATCACCGGCACCTGCGGTGCGTGGCTGCGGGCGTTGGACAGCACCTTCATGGCGCCGGGCACGTCCAGGTAGGTGACGACCACGGCGCTCGCGCGCGCGAGCCCGGCGGCCGCCAGCGCCTGCAATCGCGACGCGTCGCCGAACACCACGGAGTCGCCCGCCGCGGCGGCTTGGCGCACCCGGTCAGGATCCAGGTCCAGCGCCATGTAGGGGATGCCTTCGCGCTCCAGCATTCGAGCCAGGTTCTGGCCGCAGCGCCCGTAGCCGCAGATGATCACGTGGCGGTTGGCGTTGATCGAGCGGCGCGCGATGCTCGTCATCTGCAGCGATTGCTGCATCCATTCGCTGGCCACCAGCTTCATCACGATGGAGTTCGAATACATGACGATGAAGGGGGTCGCCAACAGCGACAGCACCATGCTGGCCAGGATCGGGTTGAGCAGCACCGGCGGCACCAGCGCGTTTTGGTTGGCCAGCGTCAGCAGCACGAAGCCGAATTCGCCGGCCTGTGCCAGGTACAGCCCGGTGCGCAGCGACACCCCGCCCGATGCGCCGAAGGCGCGCGCCAGCCCGGTCACCAGCAGCAGCTTGGACACCACCGGCAGCAGCACCAGCACCAGCACCAGGCCCCAGTGCAACGCCACCATCCGCCAGTCGAGCAGCATGCCGATTGAAATGAAGAACAGCCCCAGCAGCACATCGTGGAACGGCCGGATGTCGGTTTCGACCTGGTGCTTGTATTCGGTTTCCGAAATCAGCATGCCGGCGATGAAAGCGCCCAGCGATAGCGACAGACCCGCCAGTTCGGTGAGCCAGGCCAGACCCAGCGTGACCAGCAGCAGGTTCAGCACGAACAGCTCTTCGCTCTTGCGCCGCGCTACCAGAGTCAACCACCAGCGCATCACTCGCTGCCCGCCCATCAGCAGCAGCGCGATCAGGCCCGCGGCCTTCAGCCCCGCCAGCGCCAGCGCCTTGATCAGCAATTCGGGCGGGCTGCCCAGTGCCGGGATGAGAACCAGCAGCGGAACCACGGCCAGGTCCTGGAACAGCAGCACGCCCATCACCCGCTTGCCGTGCTCGGTTTCCAGCTCCAGCCGATCGGCCAGCAGCTTGACCACAATCGCGGTGCTGCTCATGGCGACCGCGCCCGACAACGCCAATGCGGTCTGCCAGTTCATCCGCCACAGCTTGGGCGCTAGCGCCGCCAGGACCAGCGAGGCCACGGTGGCCAGCGCGATGGTGAGCACCACCTGTGACAGCCCCAGCCCGAACACATGGGCGCGCATGGCGCGCAGCTTGTGCAGGTTGAACTCCAGCCCGATCACGAACATCAGGAACACCACGCCGAACTCGCCCAGGTGTCGCACGGTCGCCGAGGCATCACCCAGCGCCAGTGCGTTCGGCCCGATGACGACGCCGACCACCAGGTAGCCCAGCATCGGCGGCAGCTTGAGCGAACGGCACGCCACCACGCCCAGCACCGCGGCGAGCAGGTACAGCAGCGTGATTGCAAGCGAGGTCATCCTGGCATGCTACCAAGACAGTTTGGCACCTCTCTATAGAATCGCAGCCATGGCTCTTCGGCAAGTTCAGGACGACCCGCCTCGACCGGCTCGGGACAAAGGTTTTGACCCCGGGCAGGCGCTGCGCCTGGCGCAGGAAACTTTCGATATCGAAGCGGCGGCGGTGCTCGGGCTGAAGGCGCGCACCGGCGAATCTTTCGCCCGCGCCGTCGAACTCATGCTGGGGGTGCGCGGCCGGGTCGTCGTGATGGGCATCGGCAAGAGCGGGCACATCGGCCGCAAGATCGCGGCCACGCTGGCATCCACCGGCACGCCGGCGATGTTCGTGCACCCGGCCGAGGCCAGCCACGGCGACCTCGGAATGATCAAGGCGGTCGACCTGGTGCTGGCGATTTCCAACGGCGGCGAAAGCGAGGAGATCACCGTGATCCTGCCGGTGCTCAAGCGCCTGGGCGTGCCCCTGGTGGCGATGACCGGCGCGCTGGATTCCACGCTGGCGAGCCATGCCGACATCCTGCTGGACTGCACCGTCGAAAAGGAAGCGTGCCCGCTCAACCTCGCGCCGACGGCCAGTACCACGGCCCAGCTTGCGCTGGGCGACGCGCTGGCGGTGGCCCTGCTCGATGCGCGCGGCTTCAAGACCGAGGACTTTGCGCGCTCACATCCCGGCGGCGCACTGGGCCGCAAGCTGCTGACGCACCTGAGCGATCTGATGCGCACCGGCGAGGCCGTGCCGCGCGTCGGGCCCGACGCGTCATTCAGCGCCCTGATGCGCGAGATGAGCGCCAAGGGCCTGGGCGCCTCGGCCGTCGTGGACGGCGAGGGGCGCGTGCTGGGAATCTTTACCGATGGCGACTTGCGCCGCCTGATCGAAAAAGGGCTGGATTTGCGCCGCCTGACCGCGCGCGAGGTGATGCATGTGGGGCCCCGCACCATCCGCCACGACGTGCTGGCGGTGGAAGCGGCCGAACTGATGGAGCAGCATCGGATCACCAGCGTGCTGGTGGTCGATCCCGAGGGCAAATTGTGCGGCGCCATCAACAGCAACGACCTGATGCGCGCCAAGGTGATCTGATGGAGCGGCCGGCCTTGAGCTTCGCTCCCGAGCAGCTGCTCGCGGCCCAGGGCGTGCGCGTCGCCTTCTTCGACATCGATGGTGTGCTGACCGACGGGGGCCTGTATTTCTCGGAGCAAGGCGAGAGCCTGAAACGCTTCAACATCCTGGATGGGCTCGGCCTGAAGCTGCTGCAACGGGCCGATATCACGCCAGCCGTCATTACCGGCCGGGACTCCAAAGCGCTGCGCAGCCGGCTGGAGGCGCTGGGCATCGCCCATGTGCACTACGGCACCGAAGACAAACGTCCCGCCGCCGAGAAAACGCTGCACGAACTCGGATTGCAGTGGAGCGGCGCCGCCGCGATCGGCGACGACTGGCCGGACCTGCCGCTGCTGCGCCGCTGCGCGTTTGCCGCAGCTCCGGCCAATGCCCACCCCGAAGTCAAAGCCGCGGCCCACTATGTGACGCACGCCACCGGCGGCCACGGCGCGGCGCGCGAGTTCTGCGATTTGCTCCTGCATGCCAGCGGGCGCTACGCCGACCTGCTGGAAGGCTACGCATGATCGTGGCCGCGCGGCCCCCATGAGCAGCGTTGCCCACCGCTCGGCGCTGGCCGCCGCCTGGGCCCTGGTTCGTGCCGGCTGGGAACGGCTGTCGGTCTACCTGCCCATCATCCTGATGGCCTTGATGGCCTTGGGTACCTATTGGCTGGCGCGCAACACGCCGACGCTGGGGCCGGCCGAAGCGCAGCGACCCGCCACGCACGACCCGGACTATTTCATGCGCGGCTTTTCGGTCAAGACGTTCGACGCGATGGGCCGCCTGAAAACCGAGGTCCACGGCAGCGAGGCGCGCCATTACCCCGATACCGACACGCTGGAGATCGACCAGCCCCGGATCCGCTCCTTCAACGCCCAGGGCGAGCTCACGATAGCCAACGCACGCCGGGCGCTGAGCAATGGCGACGGCTCCGAAGTGCAGCTGTTCGGCGATGCGGTGGTCACGCGCGAAGCGATCAGCGATGCGCTAGGCCGCGGCCATCCGCGGATGGAGTTCCGCGGCGATTTCCTGCATGTGTTCGCGGACACGGAGCGCGTGAAATCGCACCTGCCCGTGGAGCTGACCCGTGGCAGCGACCGCTTCACCGCCGACAGCATGGACTACGACAACCTGAACCAGGTGATGGAACTGCGCGGGCAGGTGCGCGGCGTGCTGGTGCCGGCGACTCCGTAGGGCAGGGTGCGCGCCATGGACAAGCTGGTCTTCATCACGGGCGCCTCGAGCGGCATCGGCCAGGCGCTGGCTTGGCGCTATCACCAGGCCGGCTGGCGGCTGGCGCTGGCAGCGCGGCGCAGCGCCGAAATCGAGAACTGGGCGCGCGTCAAGGGCATTGCGGCCGACCGTCTTGCGGTGTTCGGCGCCGACGTGGCCGACACCGACAGCATCGTGGCTGCCGGCTGCGCCTGCCTGGCCCGTCACGGCGTGCCCGATGCGGTGATCGCCAATGCCGGCATCAGCATCGGTGTGGATACCGCCGTGCGCGAGGACATCGACGTGATCGCGCGCACCTTCGCCACCAACAACGTCGGCATGGCGGCGACTTTCCACCCCTTCATTGCGCCGATGACGCAGCGCGGCTCGGGTGCGCTGGTGGGCATCGCGAGTGCGGCCGGCATCCGCGGGCTGCCGGGGCACGGCGCCTACTGCGCGAGCAAGGCGGCCGTGATCAGCTACTGCGAAAGCCTGCGCGGCGAGCTGCGCTCAAGCGGCGTCAAGGTGGTAACGATCTGTCCCGGCTACGTCGCCACGCCGCTGACCGCTCGCAACCGCTACGGCATGCCATTCCTGATGCAGCCGCACGAGTTCGCCGAGCAGGCATTCCGGGCCATCGAAGCAGGCACGAGCTACCGAGTCATCCCCTGGCAGATGGGCGTGGTGACGAAACTGCTGCGATTACTGCCCAATGTCCTGTTGGATCGGCTCCTGGCCGGCCGGCCGCGCAAGCATCGCCAGACCTCGAGCTGAGCCGCAATGAAAAGGCTCCCGCAGGAGCCTTGATCAATTGGGCCGGGCCTTTCAGTAGCCGCCGCGGCTGCCGCCGCCGCTACCACCGCCGCCGCTACCACCACCACCACGCGGGCCGGACCCGTAGGGGCTGCGGAAACCGCCATCGTTGCCGCCACCGCCGCCACGGCCACCGTAGCCGCCGCCGTTGCGCCCGCCGCCGCCACCGCCACTTCCGCCGCCGCCACCTCCGCCCCCGCCATAACCACCACCACCGCCGCCATAGCCGCCGGTGCGCGGGCCGCGCGACTCCATGGGACGGGCTTCATTGACCACCACGCTGCGGCCGCCCAGGGGCTGGCCGTTCATGCCGGCGATCGCGGCCTGGGCTTCCGCATCGCTGCCCATCTCGACAAAGCCGAAGCCCTTGGAGCGGCCGGTGTCGCGCTCCATCATCACCTTGGCGCTCGTGACGTGGCCGAACTGGGCGAACGCCTGCTCCAGGTCGCTATCGCGGACGGAATAAGGAAGATTGCCGACGTAGAGTTTGTTGCCCATCGATTGGGACTCCCAAAAAAATATGACCTAAGCGATGGAGTCCCGAAGACGCATTCAACCAAACACCTGAGACGCGAAAAGTGACCTGTTCACCGCAACCCGCGTGGCGGCAGCCAGCCACGCATTTCAATTATGGAACAGATATTTTTCGAGTGTGCAAGCAGCACAGATGCGTTCCGCCGCAATGGAACCGTCGAGCAAAGCCCAAGAAAAAAGGGCCCGCAGGCCCTTCTTGTTGCTGCCGCCGAGCGGCCGCTGATCAGTAACCGCCGCGGCCACCGCCGTAGCCGCCACCGCCGCCTTCACGGCGTCCGCCGCCACCGCCGCCACCACCATAGCCGCCGCCGCCACCACCGCCGAACCCGCCGCTGCGCGGAGGACGCGACTCCATGGGACGGGCTTCATTGACCACGAGGCCACGGCCGCCGACTTGCTGGCCGTTCATGCCTTCGATCGCGGCCTTGGCTTCCGCCTCGGTGCTCATCTCGACAAAACCGAAACCCTTGGAGCGGCCGGTGTCGCGCTCCATCATGACTTTGGCGCTGGAAACGGTGCCGAACTGGCTGAACGCCTGCTCCATGTCGCTGTCGCGGTAAGAATAGGGCAGGTTGCCCACGTAAAGTTTGTTGCCCATTAATGGACTCCTGAAAAAAAACGCACTAAGCAGTGGAGTCCGAAAAACGCAATACAAACCACGCGAAACCGACCGTTCACCGCAAACCTGTGCCTACGCCGAGCGTGACACCGGGCCATTATGACGTATCTTTAGCCCTTGTGCACAATTTGGCGCCAAGCGGGCTGTTATTGCTCGCTGTAGTGGCGCCAGCGCTGCAGCGCATTGCGCATGGTGAGCAGCTGGCGCTCGAAAACGGGACAAGCGGTGCAGGCTGCCAGATGCAGGCGCAACGCCAGCCGCTCGATGACGGGCAGGTCCCGGTCCTGGCGCGCCACCAGCAGAACAGTCACTTCCTTGCAGGTGCGGCGCAAAAATTTCATGACGCGGCGCGGTTTCCAAACCAGTTGAGTTCCAGGCATTCGCGCAGCCGCAACCGGGCCCGATGTAACTGGACGTAGAGGTTTGTCGGCGTGAGGCCCAGTTCCTTACAGATTTCCTCGCTCGGCATTTCCAGCCATTCGCGCATCAGGAAGATCCGTCCCATGGCGGCCGGCAGTTTGTCGGCGCAAGCTTCCAGCACAGCGAAGAACTGGCGCGAATTGAGCTCCTGCTCGGGGTTGCCCCAATCGGCCGGCTGCGCGGCGAAGTGGCCGTCTGACTTGAACATCAGGGCGTCGAGTTCCTCGCTGCCATCGCCCTCGTCTTCCGCCAAGCTCACTTCGCGCTGGCGCTGGCGCAGGATGTCGATCACCTTGTGCTTGAGGATGCCCACCAGCCAGGTCTTGAGCTGGCTCTTGTTGGCGAACGACTGCGGTTTGGAAAGCGCGGCCAGCAGTGTCTCGGACACCGCGTCCTCGGCCCAGGCGTCGTTGCGCAGCTGCAGCCGCGCGAAACGCAGCAGGTAGCTGCGGTATTCGGCCAGTTGGCTTTCGATGGGCATGGTGAGGCGCTAGGGAAGCTCTGAACAAGTCATGCCGCGTGCGACG
>DATNBX010000300.1:0-33651 GCA_035571795.1 Ramlibacter sp. | reverse complement strand
GATTTGAGGAAGCCTGCTCCTAGTACGAGAGGACCGGAGTGGACGCACCTCTGGTGTATCGGTTGTCACGCCAGTGGCATTGCCGAGTAGCTAAGTGCGGAAGAGATAACCGCTGAAAGCATCTAAGCGGGAAACTCGTTCCAAGATGAGATCTGCCGGGGCCTTGAGCCCCCTAAAGAGTCGTTCAAGACCAGGACGTTGATAGGTCAGGTGTGGAAGCGCAGTAATGCGTTAAGCTAACTGATACTAATTGCTCGTGCGGCTTGACCCTATAACTTTGATCAGTCGATCAAGGTGTTATGCCAAGTGACGCAATCGATAGAAAGCTGATTTGCTCTATGAATTGGTTGTTTTGACCCATGGTCAAGACGACGACAAGTTATGCCTGCTGACCATAGCGAGGTGGTACCACTCCTTCCCATCCCGAACAGGACAGTGAAACGCCTCTGCGCCGATGATAGTGCGGATTCCCGTGTGAAAGTAGGACATCGTCAGGCTCTTACAGCGGCTTGAGGCCCAGCAGAAATGCTGGGCCTTTTGCTTTTTCGGCGCCCGATTGTTCGACGCCCGATCTACGCGTTGACGATGCACTCGCCTTCGCGCATCGCCGCGCCGGAGCGCACGAGGTCCCCCGCGAGCTGCTCGATCCAGGTGACCAGGTCGACGCCGGAAAACCAGCGCCGGTGAACCAGGCCGAAATAGGGCGTGCCAGATGCCCACTGAGCAAAGGCAGCCAGGTCGAGGCGCTGCAATTCCAGCAACTTGAATTTGAGCAGGACCTTCGCCGCATGCAGTGCATGTTTGGCGGGATCGCGAACGAAGCCCTCGAGCCTGCGCCTGGCACTGGCCAGTGAGTCTCCGACCTGCGTGAAAACCCTTCCGTGTCCCGGAATGACCGCTAGCGGCCGCAGCGACTCGATCAGATCCAGCGTCCGGGCTACCTCGTCGAAAGCATGCTCGCCTTCGAGTTCCTGGAAGATCACGCCGAATCCGTTTTCCCAAAGCGCGTCGGCCGAGATTAGGACCCGCGATTGCGGCTCGAACAGAACGACCGAATGCGGATCATGCCCGGGCGCGGCATGCACCTGCCAACGCCGATCTCCCAAGGCAATCTCCGTCTCCGGCTGAAGCAAGCCGTCCATGCGGAAACGCGGGCATTGCTGACCGGTGGGCTCATAGGTGAGTGCCACCGGGTCCCAGTTGCGCACATGCGCGGCCAATCCGGGCGGAATCAGCGTCTCAACGTTCGGATAGGCCGATTGCAGCGCTGCATTGCCACCGCAATGGTCACTGTGCAGATGGGTATTCAGCAGACGATCGAGCGATTGACCGCCCAACGCCTCGTCCAGCAATGCGAGCGTCTGATCCGAATGCGTGCAGTAGCCGCTGTCGACCAACGCGGTCTGGCCGCTGCCGTGGAACAGAATGTTGTTGCTGGACAACCATCCCCGTTCGAAAACCGTGAGGCCATCCGGAAGCTGCGCAGTAGCGATGCCCGACATCGGCCAAGACTAACGCAAAAGCGCCGGCGCCGAAAAGCGCCGCCGCCCTATTTGGCCGAACGCAGCTCCCGGCGCAAGATCTTGCCCACGTTGCTCTTGGGCAGATCGTCGCGAAACTCGACGTACTTGGGCACCTTGTAGCCCGTGAGATTTTGCCGGCAGTACTTCGCGACGTCGTCTTCGGAAAGGGTCGGGTCGTTTTTGACGACGAAGACCTTGATCGCCTCGCCCTGCTTCTCGTCGGGGATGCCGATGGCCGCGCATTCGACGACGCCGGGGCACAGCGATATCACGTTCTCCAGTTCGGTCGGAAACACGTTGAACCCGCTGACCAGGATCATGTCCTTCTTGCGATCGACGATCCTGGTGTAGCCGCGCTGGTCCATGATGCCGATGTCGCCGGTTCGCATGAAGCCGTCGGCCGTGAAGGCCTTTTCATTTTCGGCGGGCTGCCCGTAGTAGCCGCGCATCACGTTCGGCCCCTTGATGCAGATCTCTCCCGACTCGCCCAGAGGCAACGAGTTGCCGTCGTCGTCCTTGATCGCGATCTCGATGCTGGGCAGCGGCAATCCGATCGTGCCGGTGAAATCCTTGCTGACCACCACATTGTTGGTGCCGATGGCGCACGTTTCGCTCATGCCCCAGCCCTCGACCATGGCGCAGCCCGTGGTTTGCCGCCATTGCCGGGCAGTGCCTTCCGACGCCGCCATCCCGCCGGCCTGCGACAGGCACAGCTGCGAAAAATCGACCGACTTGAACTGGGGATGCTGCAGCAAAGCGTTGAACAAGGTGTTGACCGCGGGAAACAGGTGGAACGGCCGCTTCTTGAGCACTTCGACGAACCTGCCGAAATCGCGCGGATTCGGAATCAGGGTCAGGTGCGAGCCCCAGCGGATCGCCAGCAGGCACAAGGTCAATGCGAAGATGTGATAAAGCGGCAGCGCGGCAATGCTGTTGGACTTGCTGACGTCGCCGATGCGCTTGAGTGCGGGCGTGAACCAGGCCTCCGCCTGCAGGATGGCGGCAACAATGTTGCGATGCGTGAGCTCGGCGCCTTTGGACAAACCGGTGGTTCCGCCGGTGTATTGCAGGAACGCCAGCGAGTCCAGTGTCTGAGCGGTGGGTTTCAGCGGCATCTTGGTGCCCTGTGCAATCGCGCGATTGAACGGCGTGACCGTGCACCCGTCCGATAGCGGCAGCTTGTAGGGGGGCACCATCTTGGCCAGGTGCCGCACCGCAAAAGTGATCCAGGTGCCGAACCAGAATCCCAGCAGGTCGCCCATGGAGGCGATCACGACGCGTTTGATGGGGGTGCGGCCTATCACCTCCTCCAGCGTCTTGGCGAAGTTTTCCAGGATCACGATCGCCGTCGCGCCCGAATCCTTCAGCTGGTGCTCGAGTTCGCGCGCCGTATACAGCGGATTGACGTTCACGCAGGTGTAGCCGGCGCGCAGCACGGCCGCCATCGTCACCGCGAACTGGGGAATATTGGGCAGCATGATGGCAACACGCGCACCGGGTTCAAGCCCTTGGCCCTGCAGCCAGCCGCCCAGCGCGGCCGACAGGTCGTCGAGCTGCGCGTAGGTCATCCACCGCTCCATGCAAACCGAGAACGGGCGCGAGGCGTTCTTCTTGAACGATTCTTCCAGCAGTTGCGTGAGAGACCGGTATTGCTGCGGGTCGATCTCGTGCGGGACGCCTTCCGGATAGCTCTTGAGCCAGGGCTTTTCCATGCAAATCTCCTTGCGCAGCGATTGTCGAAGCGGTGGCGCGCGAAAGTTAGGGGGCTTGTCCTAGGATGCGGGCCAACTCGGTCTCGCACGCGACACGGTCGGCATCGAACAACAGCACCATCAGGGCGGACTCGCGCTCCTGGATGATCCCCAGGAAATCCTCGGCTCCGCCCCGGCGCGCCATGGCGGCAAAGGTGTCGAAGCCGCATTCGAGAAAACGCTGCAGCGCTCCCAGGCCCGCCGCAGCGGCCGGCCCGCGCATCATCTTGAGCATCATGCGCAAACCGGAGGTGCGGGTGAGCCGCGCCATCTGCTGGCCGATGCCGAGCACCACAACCAGCTGGCTCTCGCGCTCGGGCCGGCGGGCCACCTCGCGCCAGGCGGCTGTGTAGCGCTGCGCCTCGCTCAGGCCGCCATCGGCATGCGCCAGCCAGGCCAGGGCCATCGCCTGATCCAGATCTTCGGTCAGCGCATGCAATCCGGCCAAGGCGACAGCGGTGCCTGCGACCTGCTCCGGAAACAATTTCTCGATCGCGCCCGCGATGCGCGCGAACTGCGCGTCGCGCTCGGCATAGTCCTTGTCGCTATACAGCTCCTCCAGGAAGAACCGCGCGGCGGCCGCGTAGGGACCGCCGGCCAGCAGATCGGCGTAGCTGCCCGCGAAGCGGCGGGACTGGACGCGCTTGACTGCTCCGACCGCTGCGTGCAGCGCGGCGTTCGCTTCCATGGCTTGCCTGAGCAGAGACACCTGGGCGACTGCGCTGCGGATTTTTCTTGCGGCTTCCATGCAAGCCCAGAGTCTAGTGCCCGGCGAGGGCACAGACATTTGCGGGACAGGATGCTTGCCAGGCGCGGTGCCCGCCGCGGCGGCCGGGATGTGATACTTGCCGGATGCAATCGCGTTCGACGCTGGCCCGCCTGCAGCAAGCCACCACCTTGTCCCTGCTCGGGTGCGCGCTGGCGTGGCTGGCCTGGTATTGGCCCGACGCGCCGCTGCGGGCCGTGGGGGGCTCGATCGCGATCACGATGGCTTACTCCGCGGTACTCGGATTCGAATTCGTAATGCTGCCGGTGGTGAGCCGCCACGATGCCGCGCCCCGGCCCGCCTGGGGCGAACTCGCGCGTGCCTGGCTGCGCGAAACCCTGATCGCCCCGATCGTGTTCTGCTGGCGCCAGCCTTTTCGGTGGCGCGAGGTGCCGGACCGCTATGCCGCGGGTCCCGGGCAGCCGGCGCGGCGCGGCGTGGTGTTCATCCATGGCTTCGTCTGCAACCGCGGCTTCTGGACCCCTTGGCTGAAGGAGCTGCGCGCACGCGGCCACCCTTTCATCGCAGTGAACCTGGAGCCGGTGTTCGGCTCGATCGACGAGTACGTCCCGATCATCGAGCAAGCCGTGCGGGCAATCATCGACGCAACGGGCATGCCGCCGGTGCTGGTGTGCCACAGCATGGGAGGTCTGGCCGCGCGTGCCTGGCTGCGCGCGATGGCGGCCAACGCCCGCGTGCATCACGTGATCACCATCGGCACGCCCCACCATGGCACCTGGCTGGCGCGCTTCAGCCACCTGGAGAATGGCCGCCAGATGCGCCAGCAAAGCCCGTGGCTGCGGCAGCTGGAAAAAGGCAGTGACGAAAAGCGCCACGCCATTTTCACTTGCTGGTACTCCAACTGCGACAACATCGCCTTTCCGGCATCCACCGGCACCTTGGCCGGTGCCGACAACCGGCTGGTTCGCGGCGCGGCCCACGTGGACCTGGGCTTCCACCGGGAGGTGATGGCCGCATCGCTGGCTCGCATCGCGGCGTAGGAGCCTGCGCCCCCTTGCAGGCCCGTTTCCCTGCCGCGCAGGCTCCCTGGTGAATTTCTCACAGCAAGCGTCGGCCATATTCCCCGCCGGCGCCTGGCGCGGCTTCCTATGCTTCGTAGCACCAAGAACAATCGGGAGACAAGGATGAAGGTGCTTGCGAACAGCGAAGGCATCCGCGATGTTTCGCTGATGGATGGTGATACCTCGCTCGGGTCCGCCCTGGTCCTGTTGATGGATGAGTTGGCGCATGCTGTCCTGGTCACCACCGTGGAAGGCCGGCTGCTCCACGCCAATCTGGCGGCGCGCCATGAACTCGGCCGTGCACGGGTGCTCGAGCTGCGACATCAGGCGCTGCACGCAAGCACGCCAGCCGGCAGCAGGGTCCTGCACGCAGCGCTGGCCAAAGTGGCCCAGGGCAAACGCAGCCTGATCGGCCTCGCTCCCGCCGAGGGATCCGTGGTGACAGTGGCCGTGCTTCCGCTCAAAGGCGAAGAGCGGGGACGGCTGCCCAATGCGGCCTTGCTATTTGCGCGCGAGTCGGTGTGCGAGGCGCTGATGCTGTGCTTCTTCGCCCGCAGTCACGCGCTCACGGCCACCGAGGAACACGTCCTGGGCATCCTGTGCCAGGGCTTTTCCGCGCCGCAGGTTGCGGCGCAGATGGATCTGGCGGTCTCGACGATCCGCAGCCATGTGCGCAGTCTCTGCGCCAAGACGCGTTCCAGCGGAGTGCGCCAACTGGTCAACCGGGTGGCAGTGCTGCCGCCGGTAGCGCCGCCCTTCTGGTCTCAGGCGACGCATTAAGTCGCTCGACCGGGCATCGCTTGCGCGGCACGGAAATCCGCCGCCGCGGCGGCTCCCATGCTAGAGTGCGCATGGGGGGAGTATGCAATGAACATACAGGGCTTTTCAGCCGAGCAGGAAAAGCTGATCGCGGCTTTGAATCCGGCTTTGCGGCCGCTGGCGCTCAAAGGCGCCATCCGAAGTTATCGCAAGAACAGCGTCATCATCAACGAGGGCGAGGTGGGCGATTCGCTCTTCGTGTTGCTGCAGGGCAAGGTGAAGGTCTACTCCACCGACGCCGAGGGCCGCGAAATAACGTACAACGTCGTCGAACAAGGCGACTACTTTGCCGAGATGTGGCTGGATGGCGGGCCGCGTTCCGCCTCCGTCATGACCCTGGAGCCCAGCGTCTGTTCGATCATCAGCCGCATGGCGCTGCGCGAGCACCTGGCGGAGGAACCCGAATTCGCGCTGGAACTGATCTCGCAGGTCATCCGCCGGGCCCGGGCGGCGACGGAAACGGCGCGCAACATGGCCTTGCTGGACGTCTATGGGCGTGTGGTCGTCACGTTGGAAAGCCAGCGCGGCGCCGCCCGACCCGACGCCCCCGTCGAGCTGACACAGATCACCCACCAGAACATCGCCAACCGCGTCGGCGCGTCGCGCGAAATGGTCAGCCGCCTGCTCAAGGACCTGGAAAAGGGCGGCTATATCGAACTGGGCGTCAAGCGCATCACGCTCCTGAAGAAACTGCCGGCGCGCTGGTAGCCGCCACTCGGCCAGCGAGCGCCAAAGAGGAGAAAGAGATGAGCATCCGCTATGGCTGCGTCTGTTTTGCCGTGCCCAGGAAGCTGCTCAAGCATCTCGCCGACAGCTCCAGCGGCGATCATCGCAAGCTGCTCGAAGGCCAGATCGCCCATTCGGCCAGGCTGCGATCGCAACGCGCTGCGCAAAGCGTGGCGCCACCGCCGGGCAAGCCCGGCAGACAGCTGTTGCACCGCCAGGTGTTCGATGCCCAGGGACGAACCTTGCTCCCCGGCCAGCTGCTGCGCGATGAGGACGACCCGCCGGCGCACGACAAGGAGGCGAACCAGGCGTACGACAACATCGGCATCGCGCTGCAGTTCTACAAGACCGTGCTGGGCCGCGACTCGGTCGATGGCCGCGGCCTGCGCGTCGACGCATCGGTCCACTACGGAATGCAGTTCGCCAACGCGATGTGGACCGGCGAGCAGATGATCGTGGGCGACGGCGACGGCCAGCACGTGAAAGGCCTGGCGCACTCGTTGGGCATCATCGCCCATGAGTTCTCCCACGGCATCACGCAGCATCTGGTCAAGGGGGGCTTGGGCGTCGTCCAGCTTCCGAACCAGCCGCTGGCGCTCAAGGGTGAAGCCGGGGCCTTGAACGAGTCCTTTTCCGACGTGTTCGCAAGCATGATCAAGCAGTGGCATGCGAACAAGGACGCGCGGGATGCAGATACAGACTGGTTGCTGGGCGAGGACATCCTGGCACCGCATGCAGGCAATGCCATCCGTTCACTGAAGGACCCGGGCAACACCAGCTTGACGTGGCCGGATGACGACCAGATCAAGGACTTCAGCCGCTACCGGCCGACCGACGACGCGCACAAGGCCTCGGGTATCGCCAACCACGCGTTTTACCTGGCGGCCACCGGCGCAGGCGGCAAGTCATGGGAAACGCTGGGCGCAGTATGGTTCAAGGCATTCGACCGCTTGCATGCACGCGCCACTTTCCTGGACGCCGCCCACGCCACCATCGAGGTTGCGGCGGCGCTACACGGGAAGGGGTCGCGGGTTCATGAGGCGGTCAAAACGGGCTGGAAGAAGGTGAAAGTCCTCCCTTGAAAGACGGCCAGCGTAACATTCAGGCATGGAATGCCAGGCCTGTCACACGGCAAACCCAGACTCGAACCGCTTTTGTGAAAACTGCGGCGGCGCACTGTCTTTCATGTGCGCAGCATGCGGTTTCATCTGCATGCCCAAGGCCAAATTCTGTGGTGGCTGCGGGACTTCACTGATCAACGCGACGTTGCCAACAGCGAAACAGGCCGCTTCGCCCTTTGCCTGGGCCGAGCTGAAGCAGGCTACCGTCTTGTTTGCCGACATCGTGGGGTCCACCGAACTGGTGGCCCATCTCGATCCGGAGCAGGCTATGGACCTCTTGCGCCCGGCCGTGCTGCGCATGCGGGCGTCGGTCGAGCGCTTCGGAGGCACGGTGGTGCGGACCCTCGGCGACGGCGTGATGGCTGTTTTCGGTGTGCCGCGCGCACTCGAGGGCCATGCCTTGCTGGCTTGCGAAGCCGCGCTGCACATGCAGGAGGCCTTCAAGGCAAGCCCAGATGGCTTGTCGATCCGCATCGGCCTGCACTCGGGGCAGGTTGCCTCGGACCCGGAAGATGCGCATGGCGGCCATGGTGGCGGGGCGCACGGGGTGACTATCCATCTGGCGAGCCGGGTGGTCGCTCTGGCCGAACCGGGCGGTATTTGCCTGACGCAGGCTTGCCGAACATTGGCGGGGCCGGGGTGCGAAACGCAATCGCGGGGGCGGCACCAGCTCAAAGGGATTCCGGGACCGGTCGAGATTCTGACCCTGACGCATGTCCGGGCAACGGCCCCGTATGGTGCCGGCGGCGAACTGGGCCTGACGACCTTTCGCGGGCGGCAGGGGGAGCTTGCGAATCTGATCGGCGCGCTCGAGCAGCTTGAGGACGGCCTGCCCCAGGTCCTTGCCATTGCCGGCGATGCGGGTGCGGGAAAGAGCCGGCTGTGTCATGAGTTCGCGCGGCTATGCACGGGCCGCGGGATTCCCGTGTTCGAGGTGCGGGCGCAGCTTCACGGTGACGCCTTGCCTCTGCAGCCGATCCTGGAGCTGTTTCGGGTCCATTTCTTCGGCATCGGCGCAGGCGACAGTCCGGCGAGCGCACGCGCGCGCATCGCCAACCGATTCCTCGCGAAGCCGCTGGCCGAAGCGGACCTGGCACTGCTGTACGAGTTCTTCGGTGTGGCCGATCCCGGCGCTTCCCCGCTCAACCTTGGGCCGCGCGCCGGGCACGCACGACGACTCGCCCTGATCGCGGAGCTGGTACGGCAGGAGTCCGATACGACACGTGTGATCCTGATCGAAGACCTGCACTGGCTCGACCAGGCCAGCGCGGAATTTGTCTCCGCACTGGTCGATGCCGTACCGGGTACGCGCACGCTGCTGCTGCTCAACTATCGAACGTCCTACCGGCCCCCGTGGTCTGAAGTGAGCTACTTCCGGCAGCTGGAACTGGGCGAACTGCCGGCCGCCGACATGGACGCGCTGGTGGGGGGGCTGCTTGCGCCCTTGAGCCGCGTTCCCGCGGTTTGCGGGCTGGTGGTCCGGCGCAGCGGGGGCAACCCCTTCTTCGCCGAGGAACTGGTTCGCACACTTGCCGAGACCGGCGCGCTCTCTGCCGACACCGGGCAGCCGCTGGGCGGAATGGAAGCCGTGGAGCGCGCGTTGCCCGCGACGGTGCAGGCGGTGATCGGTGCACGCCTGGACCGCGTCGGCGAGCCCGAGAAGACCTTGTTGCAGATGTGCGCCATCATCGGCAAGGAGATCCCTTTGGCGGTGCTGGAGCACGTGGCCAGCCCGTTGGCGAGCCGGATCGAGCGCGGGCTGGAGGGCCTTTGCCGCGCCGGGCTGATCCTGCCGCAACCCTCGAAAGGCGGGCGGCGGCTCGCGTTCCGGCACCCCCTGATCCAGGAGGTGGCCTATGGGACACAGCTGAAGGTCCGTCGCGAGAAGGTGCACGCGAGCGTCGCCGCCGCGATGGAGCTGTATTACGCCGATCAGGTCGACGAGTACGCGGGCCTGATCGCGTACCACTTCGAGCAGGCCGGCCAATTCCTGCCGGGCGCCCGCTACAGTGCGCGTGCGGCGAACTGGGCCGCCTCCTCGGATTCGCGACGCGCCATGAATGCATGGCGCAAGGTCCGCGAGCTGGTGAAGCGAACGCCGGCGAGCCCCGAGGGCGACAGCCTCATGGTGCTCGCGTTTGCCAAATCGGCGTGGCTGAGCTGGCGCGAGGGCACACCGATGGGCGAGGTGTTGCTTCTCATCGAAGCGGCGCGGCAGATCGCAGGCAGCCGCGATGCGCGCATCATCCGCCTGCTGCTGTTTCTCGAGGGCCGCATGCTGCAGGCCAACGGGGGGTCGGTCGACCGTTACGCCGAACTCGTGAGCGAGGCGTTGTCGACCATGGAGCCGGACGCATCTCTGGGCAGCAAGGTGCTTCTCAATATCGGCCTGTGCCAGGCCTATGGGTGGGCGGGGATGTTCGACAAGGCGCTGCAGGCCAGCGATGCCGCCCTGGCCGGCATCGACGTGGTCGACAAGTTCGAAGAGGACTTCATCGGCTACAGCCTGAAGCAATGGTTGCTCGTCTTGCGCGGCCGCGTGCTTGCGCGGCTGGGGCGCCTGGACGAAGCGGCTCGCTGCCTGGACGAAGTCCTCGCGCTCCCGCCGCACACGGTGGATCCCGTCCTGCTCGAGATCGCCCATTACGGCATGGCCGAGGTCGCGTGCGCGGCCGAGGACATCGAACGCGCCGAGCATCACCGGCGCACGGTCGCGGGCATCGCCGGAAAACACGACAACGCCTACCTGAGTTGCTTTGCCCATGCCTGCGGCGCGCTGGTGGACCACGCGCGTGGGCAGCTCCTGTCCGCCATCAGCGGTTTCCGCCAGGCGCTGGAAATGGTGCGGCGTCACAACGTCGCCAAGGAATTCGAGACAGAGCTGCTCGCGTGCCTGGCCGAGTGCTGCTACGCGGTTGGCGACCTGCGTGCTGCCGAGGGCTTCTGCGAAGAGGCGATCGTGCTGTCGCGCGATCGCAGCAACAGGCACCAGCACGTACGCGCGCTCGTCATTGCAAGCGAAGTGCTGCGGGCGAAAGGCACCGAAGCGGACCGGCGCGAGGCTGCGGACCTGCTGCAGCGTGCGCGCACGCTCGTTCAAGCCAGCGGCGCCAGCGCGCTCGCGTTCCGCGTCAAGGCCTTGCCCGAGATCGTGCTGGGCTAGCAGCCCGCTCCCAGGAGGCTTACTTCGACTTCTTCTTGGTCGCGCTCTTGCCCTTGGCCGGCTTTGTTGGCCGGGAGTCGGCGGCGGGCGCGCTGGGCGCGGCGCCCGCGTTGCGGTCCGCCGATTGGTCCCAAGGCTTCATCGGCAGCGAGATCACGAGGTAATCGAGCTCGATGTAGAACACCGGGCGGCCCTTGTCCGTGATCAGCACCTTCTCGCTTTCCTTGCCTTGGCGCATGTCGTGCGCGACAAAGTAGACGGGCAAGGGCTTCTTCGACGCCAGGTTCTTCACCAGCGCATCGACGATCGCCTCGTCGCCATTGAGCTTGCCCCGGTTGGACTTGTGCCGATGCAGGCTGCCCAGCAGGTCGTGCCAGTGGTTGCGGGCGTCATTGTTGTACGCGGCGAGGTTGAGGACGGCGACGCTGGTGGCGAAGGGCCGTCCCTTCTTGAAGATTTCGAATTCCTTCTGCAACGCGGGCATCTCCGCGATGCCGCCATGCGTCTTTTCCTTGCCTTGCGGCGGCGCGAAGCGCAGATTCAGCTGGTCCAGCAAGCTGCCGATCAGGATGTCGTTGTGCTTCATGAAGAAACCCATTGGGAAACCCTCCTGGCCACGGTGGCGCGTTGTTGCAGAATGCAGCGCAGTTTAAGCGAAGAGAGGGCTGATGCAAGCATCCGCCGAGCCAATCGAAGCCGTCGCGCGCTATTACGACAGCCGCGTGCGCGAATTCGGGCCGACGCCGTGGGGCGTGGACTGGACGTGCGCGCTCACGCAGAAGATGCGTTTCGTCCAGCTGCTGAAGATCGCGGAGCGCCGCCGCCGCTTCTCGGTGAATGACCTCGGGTGCGGCTATGGCGCATTGCTTTCGTTCGTCCGCGAACGGTACGGCGAACATGCCGTCGACTACGCCGGCGCCGACGTCGCGCCCGCGATGATCGAATGCGCCGAGCGCGACTTTGCGCACGACGCGCGTGCATCGTTCGTCGTGGGTTCGTCGCTGCCGCGTGTGGCGGATTACTCGGTTGCCAGTGGCGTTTTCAACGTGCAACTCGGGCACGCGCCGGCCCGATGGCGCTCCTTCGTTCGCGAGGTGCTGGATGAGCTGCACCGCGCCAGCCGCCACGGATTCGCCGTGAACTTCATCTTGCCCGCCAGACGGGGGCTCGTGCCGCTGGAAGGCCTGTATCGCACGCGGCCCGCGCCTTGGGCCGATTACTGCCGCCGCACTTTCGGGGCCGACGTCGAGGTCGTACAAGGTTACGGCCTGCGCGAATTCACGCTGCTGGTCAGGACCGCGGCGCCGTCGCGATAAACGGCGGGGGCAGCCAGCTATTTCTTGTCCAGCACCCCGCGCCGCATCTGGTCCAGCTCCATGGTCTCGAACAGCGCCTTGAAGTTGCCTTCGCCGAAGCCTTCGTTGCCCTTGCGCTGAATGAACTCGAAGAAGATCGGGCCGAGCTGGTTCTCGCTGAAGATCTGCAGCAGCAGTTCGCCCGGCTTACCATCGACCAGGATGTTGCGGGCCTGCAGGTCGGCGATGTTCTCGGCCAGGCCGGGGATGCGCTTGGGCAGCAGCTCGTAGTAGGTGTCGCTGGTGTCGAGCAGCGTGACGCCATTCATCTGCAGCGCATCCACTGTCTGGTAAAGATTCGTGGAGCCCAGCGCGATGTGCTGGATGCCCTCGCCGTGGTACATGTCCAGGTACTCCTGGATCTGGCCGGCCTTTTCGTTGCCCTCTTCGTTGATCGGGATGCGGATCTTGCCGCAAGGACTGGTCATCGCCTTGCTCTTCACGCCGGTGGCCTGGCCCTCGATGTCGAAGTAGCGGATCTCGCGGAAGTTGAACAGGCGCTCGTAGAAGTCGGCCCATTCGTTCATGCGGCCGCGGTGCACGTTGTGCGTGAGGTGGTCGATGTAATTCAGGCCGAAGCCCGGCGGGTTCAGCGCCTCGTGAGCGGCGCCGCCAGTGAGCGCTTCGAAGTCCACGTCGTAGAAACCGATGTTGCCGATATCGCCTTCACGCGCGCCGTTCTTGCCGCGCCAGCGATCGACCAGGTAGATCAGGCTGTCGCCGATGCCCTTGATCGCCGGGATGTTCAGTTCGCCCGGTCCTGCCACGCCCGCGTAACCCCACGCGCCCAGCCCGATCGCGCGCTCGTAGGCAAGCTTGGCATCCTGCACGCGGAACGCTATGGCGCAGATGCTGGGCCCGTGCTGGCGGGCGAAGCGTTGGGCAAACGATTCGGGTTCGGCATTGAGGATGAAGTTGATGCCGCCCTGCCGGTACAGCACCACATTCTTGTGGCGATGCCGGGCGATCGGCTTGAAACCCATCCGCTCGAACAACTGGCCCATGGCCTTCGGGTCCGGCGCGGCGTATTCGATGAATTCGAAGCCGTCCGTGCCCATGGGGTTGTCCCAAGCCGAACTTTGAGGGGCGGATCGGGGCACAACCTGGTTCATGGCGCTGTCTCCACGGCACAAGATGATCCACTCTAATCCGCACCGCGAGCTTCGGGGTCTCTTGCAGCGTAATTACTTCGAACGACTTAATGCCAGCTGGGCGGTGACCCGTAAAATGATCTGTTCAGTTGACATTTTCGAACTGGCGGCGGGATTTAGGTAGAACTACCTTACCGTGGCAGTTAGGCTACGTTCAGCTCGGGATTACCCGTGTTTACCCTTAAATTGCAGTTATGAACGAAAGCCACGAAGCCACCAAGGCCCACGTGACCGTACCCATCCGGTCCCTGGGGCCCAGCCATTGCGATCGCATTACGAAGCATCTGCTCGACCTTGACGAGCACGACCGCTACCTGCGGTTCGGCTACTCCGCTACCGATGAGCAAATTCGGCGTTACGTCAAGGGACTGGATTTCGAGCGCGACGAAATTTTCGGCGTCTACAACCGCAAACTCGAGCTGATCGCGATAGCGCATCTCGCATTCTCGGAAGATCCTGCTCACCGTTCATGTGGCGAATTCGGCGTGTCGGTGCTGAAGAAGGCGCGCGGCCATGGTTATGGCACGCGCCTGTTCGACCGCGCCGTCATGCATGCCCGCAATGAGGGCGTCGAAATGCTGTTCATCCACGCCTTGAGCGAAAACACGGCGATGCTCAAGATCGCGCGCAACTCGGGCGCGACGCTGGAACGCGCCGGCAGCGAAACCGATGCCTACCTGCGGCTGCCGCCGGCGACGCTGGACAGCCGCGTGGTTGAGCTGCTGGAAGAGCAGCTGGCCCAGAGCGATTACCGCCTGAAGGTGCAGGCCAAGAATTTCTGGGACTTCCTGATCGGCGTGCAGGAAGTGCGGCAGGGCGTGCGCGAGGCCCGCCACAAGTCCGCCGGCTGAGCTTAGGCGTGCGCCAGCTCAGCCGCAGAGGCGGGCTGATAGCGGAACGCTGCCATCGCGGCAAGCCTGAAAGCCGCATTCTTCCGCTATCCTATTGGTCCCTTCACTACCGCACGTCCTGCACCCCAAGGCTGTGTCCGACCCGCACCCTGCGCGCGCTTCCGCCGAAAAGGAAGACCGCCGCACTTTCCTGCAGAAGATTGCCGAGTTCATCCACCCGGGACCGGACTCCAAGGCCGAACTGATAGAAACGCTGGCCGACGCCGAAGACAACGACATCATCGGCGCGGAATCCCGGGTGATGCTCGAGGGCGTCATCCGGATGGCCGAGCTCAGCGCGGGCGACGTGATGGTGGCGGCGCCGCGGATGGACCTGCTCAATATCGACTCGCCCAATGACGAAATCATGGGCATCGTGATCGACACGGCGCACTCGCGTTTTCCGGTTTATGAAGGCGACCGCGAGAACATCATCGGCATTCTGCTGGCCAAGGACCTGCTGAAACTGCAGCGCGCGCCGGAACTCAATATCCGGGCGTTGCTGCGGCCGGCGGTGTTCGTGCCCGAAACCAAGGGCCTGAACGACCTGCTACGCGAGTTCCGCGGCAACCGCAACCATCTGGCGATCGTGATCGACGAGTTCGGCCGGGTGGCCGGCCTCATCACCATCGAAGACGTGCTCGAGCAGATCGTTGGCGAGATCGAGGACGAGTTCGACATCGACGAAGACGAGGGCGACATCTTCGGCCTGGCCGACCGCACTTACCGGGTCGGCGGCGATACGGCGGTCGGTCGCGTCGGCGAGGCCTTCGGCGTGACGCTGGCGCCCACCGACGACGACCAGGAATTCGACACCATCGGCGGGCTGATCGCGCACGAGATGGGCCATGTGCCCAAGCGCGGCGAGCACTTCACGCTGGCCGGACTGAATTTCGTGGTCCTGCACACCAAGGGCGGCGCGGTGCGCTGGTTCAAGGTATCGCCGGCCAAAGACGACGACAGCACCGGATAAATGAGCTCCCCCCCTCGACTCTCCGCAGCCTCAAGGGGGCCGAGACCTGCGGCTCCAAACCGACCTGTGTCGGTTTGGACAGGTCGAGGAATGGCCGCGTCTCGCGGCCATGCGGCCTGCAAGGCCCACCAGCGGCCCGGCAAAGCCGGATCCGCGGTGGCCCGCGATTGATGCTTCTCCTGGCACTAGCGCTGGGGGCCGGACTGGCCCAGGCGGTGTCGATCGCGGCGCCGTGGAGCGGCCAGCCGCTGTGGTGGCTGCAGGTGCTCTCGCTGGCCGCGCTCGCGTGGCTGGTGCAGCAGGCACCCTCGTGGCAGCGAGCGGCGCTGCTGGGCTGGATCTTCGCCACCGCGTGGTTTGCCGGAACGTTCTGGTGGATGTTCATCTCGATGCACACCTACGGCGGGCTCGCTGCGCCGCTGGCCGGCATCGCGGTGCTCGGGCTGGCCGCGGTCGTGGCCGCGTACTTCGCCGCCGCCTGCGCGGTCTTTGCCGCGCTCGATCGCCCGAATCGCCTGTCGCGCGGGCTGGCCTTCGCGGCGCTGTGGCTGCTGGCGGAACTGATGCGCGCCACCTGGTTCACCGGCTTTCCCTGGGGCGCGGGCGGCTATGCGCATGTGGACGGTCCGCTGGCGTTCCTGGCACCGCGGCTGGGCGTTTACGGCATCACCGCGGTGGCGGCGCTGCTGGCCTTCGCGCTGTCACAGCTGCCGCGCGAGGGCACGCTGGGATCGTGGCGGTACTGGGCGACGGTCGCCGGCCTGGCGGGATTGCTGGCAGCCTGCAATATCGCGGCCGTGCCGCAACCACCGACGGGCGACCAGCCACGCCTGTCGGTGGCGCTGCTCCAGGGCAACATTCCGCAGGACGAGAAATTCCAGGGCGGCACCGGCATCCCGGTCGCACTCGACTGGTATGGCCGGCAACTGAATGAAAGCACGGCCAGCCTGGTGATCGCGCCGGAGACGGCGATTCCGATGCTGCCGCAGCAGCTGCCCTACGGGTACTTCGATGCACTGGTCGGGCGCTTTGCCCGCGGCCAGCAGGCCGCGCTCGTGGGCATCCCGCTGGGCGGCATGAAAGAGGGCTATACCAATTCGGTCATCGGCCTGAAGCCCGGGGCGCAAATCTACCGGTACGACAAGCATCACCTGGTGCCGTTCGGCGAATTCATTCCGCCGCTGTTCCGGTGGTTCACCGACCTGATGAACATCCCGTTGGGCGACTTCAACCGGGGCCCGATCGGCCAGCCTTCCTTCGAATGGCAGGGGCAGCGCGTGGCGCCCAACGTCTGCTACGAAGACCTGTTCGGCGAAGAACTGGCGGCGCAGTTCGTCGATCCGGCGCGCGCGCCCACGATCCTGGTCAACGTCAGCAACATCGGCTGGTTCGGCAACACGGTGGCGATCGACCAGCACCTGCAGATCAGCCGGATGCGCGCGCTGGAGTTCGAGCGGCCGATGGTTCGCGCCACCAACACCGGCGCCACCGTGATCATCGACCACCGGGGACGCGTAACCCATTCGCTGCCGCGTCACACCCGCGGCGTGCTGCGCGGCGAGGTCGAGGGCCGCACCGCCATCACGCCGTATGCATCGTGGGTGGCGCGCTTCGGGTTGTGGCCGTGGTGGCTGCTCGCACTGGCGATCGTCGCCCTGGCCGCGTGGCAGCAGCGCGGCGGGCGTTCGCCAACCGGCGCGGGGGCGAGGGCAGCAGAGCCGTAAAATCAACGGTTTGCCGCGCCGCCTCCGAACTGTCCCATGTTGACCTTCCAGCAAATCATCCTGAAGTTGCAGTCCTACTGGGACCGGCAAGGCTGCGCGCTGCTGCAGCCCTACGACATGGAAGTCGGCGCAGGCACCTCGCACACCGCCACCTTCCTGCGCGCCCTTGGCCCCGAGCCTTGGAAGGCAGGCTACGTGCAGCCCAGCCGCCGGCCCAAGGACGGCCGCTACGGCGAGAACCCGAACCGCCTGCAGCACTACTACCAGTACCAGGTCGTGCTGAAGCCGGCGCCGGCCGACATCCTGGAGCTGTACCTCGGCTCGCTCGAAGCGCTCGGGTTCGACCTGAAGAAGAACGACATCCGTTTTGTCGAAGACGACTGGGAAAACCCGACGCTGGGCGCCTGGGGCCTGGGCTGGGAAGTCTGGCTCAACGGCATGGAGGTCACGCAGTTCACCTATTTCCAGCAGGTTGGCGGCATCGATTGCAAGCCGATCACCGGCGAGATCACCTACGGGCTGGAGCGCCTGGCCATGTACCTGCAGGAGGTCGACAACGTCTATGACCTCACCTGGACCGAAGGCCTGAGCTACGGCGACGTCTACCTGCAGAACGAGAAAGAGCAGTCGGCCTACAACTTCGAGCACAGCGATCCGGACTTCCTCTTCACGGCTTTCGCGGCGCACGAGAGGCAGGCCAGGCACCTGATGGAGCAGCAGCTCGCGCTGCCGGCTTACGAGCAGGTGCTCAAGGCCGCGCACAGCTTCAACCTGCTGGATGCGCGCGGCGCGATCAGCGTCACTGAACGCGCGGCGTACATCGGCCGCATCCGCAACCTGGCGCGCAGCGTCGCCCAGAGTTATTACGACAGCCGCGAACGCCTGGGTTTCCCGATGGCGCCGCGCGAGTGGGTGGCGAACCTGCAGAAGAAAGCGGCGTAAGGCAATGACGACGCAAAACCTGCTGGTCGAACTCTTCGTGGAAGAGCTGCCGCCCAAAGCCCTGAAGAAGCTGGGCGAAGCTTTCGCCGCAGTGATGTTCGAGCAATTGAAGCTGCAGGGGCTGGCTTCGGCGCAGTCGCAGCTGGCCTCTTTCGCTTCGCCGCGCCGGCTGGCCGCGCATGTGACGCAGGTGGCGACCCACGCTGCCGACAAGTCGGTGTCGCAAAAGCTCATGCCCGTGAGCGTGGGCCTGGATGCCTCCGGCAGCGCCACGCCGGCATTGCTGAAGAAGCTGCAGTCGCTTGGCGCCGATGCGTCGGCGGTGCCGGGCCTGAGGCGGGCCATGGACGGGAAGGCCGAGGCCTTGTTCTACGACAGCATGGTCAAGGGCGCCGCGCTGGCCGAGGGCCTTCAGCGGGCGCTGAACGAGAGCCTGGCCCGGCTGCCGATTCCCAAAGTGATGACCTACCAGCTGGCCGACGGCTGGACCGACGTCAAGTTCGTGCGGCCGGCGCACTCGCTGATCGCGCTGCATGGCAGCCAGGTGGTGCCGGTCGAAGTGCTGGGCCTGCAGGCCGGCAATACGACGCACGGTCACCGGTTCGAAGCTGCCGTCGATCCAGTGCGGCTGGAAGATGCCGACAGTTACGCGGCCACGCTCGAAACGGAAGGCGCGGTGATCGCCAGCTTCGAGGCCCGCCGCGCCGAGATCGCGCGCCAATTGGCAGCTGCCGCGGCCAAGGCCGGCAGTGCCCGGGCGATCGAGGACGAGGCCCTGCTCGATGAAGTCACAGCGCTGGTCGAGCGTCCCAACGTGCTGGTGTGCGAATTCGAGACTCAGTTCCTGCAGGTGCCGCAGGAATGCCTGATCCTCACGATGAAGGCCAACCAGAAATACTTCCCGCTGCTCGACGCCCACGGAAAACTGACCCACCGTTTCCTGGTCGTGAGCAACATCCGGCCCGCCGATGCCAGCGCGGTGATCGGGGGCAATGAGCGCGTGATCCGCCCGCGCCTGGCCGATGCCAAGTTCTTCTTCGACCAGGACCGCAAGAAGCCGTTGGCCTCCCGCGTGGCGGGCCTCGCGAAAGTCGTCTATCACAACAAGCTGGGCACGCAGGGCGAGCGGGTCGAGCGGGTGCGGGCCATTGCCAAGGTGATTGGCGCGCAACTGGGCAGCGACAAGCTTGCGGCGCAGGCCGACCGGGCTGCGCAGCTGGCCAAGGCCGACCTGCTGACCGACATGGTGGGCGAGTTCCCCGAGTTGCAGGGCATCATGGGCCGTTACTACGCGCTGAACGACGGCCTGGGGCAGGAGATCGCGGACGCGATCGAGGACCACTACAAGCCGCGCTTTGCCGGCGACGAGTTGCCGCGCAACACCACCGGGCTGGTCACCGCGCTGGCCGACAAGCTCGAGACACTGGCCGGGCTGTTTTCGGTGGGCCAATTGCCCACCGGCGACAAGGATCCGTTCGCGCTGCGCCGCCATGCGCTGGGCATCGTGCGGATGCTGATGGAAAAGGACCTGCCGCTGGCCCTGGACGAATCGATCGGGCAGGCCGTGGCGCTGTTTCCGCAGGCCGATCCCAAGACCGCCGCCGTGCTGTCGGATTTCATCTACGAGCGCCTCGCCGGAACGCTCCGCGAGCAGGGATACAGCGCGCAGGAAGTCGATGCGGTCCTGGCCTTGCGGCCGCAGCGCCTGGGCGACGTGGCCAAGCGGCTGGCGGCGGTGCGTGTATTCGCGGCCTTGCCCGAAGCGCCGGCGCTGGCCGCGGCCAACAAGCGGATCGGCAACATCCTGAAGAAGGCCGATGGCGCAGTCGATCCGCACGTGAGCGAGATTCTGCTGAAAGAGCCAGCTGAGCAGGCGCTGTTTGCCGGCATGTGCGCTGTCACACCTAAAGCCGCCTTGCAATTCGAATCCGGCGACTACACCGGCTCGCTGCAGACGCTGGCCGCACTGCGCGAAACGGTGGACGCCTTCTTCGACGACGTGATGGTCAACGCCGAAGAAGCCGACTTGCGGCTGAATCGCCTGGGCCTGCTGGCCACCCTGCACCAGGCCATGAACCGCGTGGCCGATCTTTCGCGCTTGGCCGCCTGACACGGATCGTCATGAAACTCGTCATCCTCGATCGCGACGGAACCATCAACGCCGACAGCGATGAATTCATCAAGACGCCGGACGAGTGGCTGCCGCTGCCGGGCGCGCTCGAAGCGATCGCGCGGCTCAATCACGCCGGCTGGCATACCGTCATCGCGTCCAACCAGTCGGGGCTGGGGCGCGGGCTGTTCGACGTGGCTTCACTCAACGCCATCAACGCCAAGATGCACAAAATGCTGGCCGCGCAGGGCGGCCGCATCGACGCGGTGTTCTATTGCCCCCACAGCCCGGACGAGGGCTGCCTGTGCCGCAAGCCCTCGCCCGGCCTGTTCGAGCAGATCGGCGAGCGCTTCGGGGTCGAGCTCAAGGGCTCACCGGTCGTCGGCGATGGGCTGCGCGACCTGCAAGCCGGCGTGGCGGCCGGCTGCGAGCCGCACCTGGTGCTGACCGGCAAGGGCGCGGCTTTCCGCGGCCGGCCGTTGCCCGAAAACTATCCGGCCAACACCATGGTGCACGATGACCTCGCGGCCTTCGCGGACTGGCTGATTGCCCGGCGGGCGAGCGCGAAGATTCCCTCCTGATTCGCCCGTCCATGGCCTTCGTCCGCTCGACGATCCATGCCATCTGGGCGCTGCTGACGGTGGTGCCGTGGGCCGTCGCCATCGTGGTGGGCTCGCTGTGGCGCGACAAGCTGGCCTTGTACTGGATGGCGGTGCATTGGCTGAGCTGGGTGATCGGCGGCGCCCGCGTCATCCTGGGCATCGAGGTGCGCACGCAAGGCATGGAAAACCTGCCGGTTGGCCGGACCAGTCCGGCCGTGCTGCTGGTCAAGCATCAATCCACGCTGGAAACCTTTCTCATGCCCACGTTGATGCCGCATCCGCTGGCCTACGTGTTCAAGAAGGAACTGCTGCAAGTGCCCTTCTTCGGCTGGGCCATGGGACGGCTGGACATGGTGCACATCGACCGGAAATTGCGCGCCGAGGCCTTCGCCAAGGTGGTGGAGCAGGGCAAACGGCTGCTGGCGCAGGGCGTCTGGGTCATCATCTTCCCCGAGGGAACCCGCATCCCGCGCGGGCAGCAGGGGACGTACAAGCACGGCGGCACGCGCCTCGCGGTGGCCACCGGCGCGCCCGTGATCCCCATTGCCGTGTCCTCCGCCAAGGTCTGGCCGCGCAAGGCCTTCATCAAGCGGCCCGGCGTGGTGCACGTGTCGATCGGCAAGCCCATTGCCAGCCAGGGGCGAGATCCCGAGGAGTTGATGCGCGAGGTGCAGGGCTGGATCGAATCCGAAATGCACCGGCTCGATCCCGAGGCATATCAATAATTCACGCGGGCAGGTTTTTGCTCCGGCAAGACTGCATGCGGAACGCAGATGCTGGGCTAAACTCATCGGCATGTTCCGGCTGTTGCAGCTTACCCTCGACTTTTTCGATTCCTCCCCCGCTGCCCCAGCCCAACCCCTGGAGCCGAAACCCCCGCCGCGCAGCAAGCGCGCTACCCCGCGCGCTGCAAGGCCGGCAGCGCCCGACCTGCTGGATCCGCTGCTTTCGCCGGCTTCATTCCGGCACCCGCGCGCCAACCGCGAAGCGCTGCTGGGCGACTCCTTCGTCGCCTATGAATTTCGCCGCGCCAGGCGGCGCAACATCGGCTTCATGATCGGCCCCGAGGGGCTGACGGTGAGCGCCCCCAAGTGGGTGCCGCTGCACGAGGTGGACGCCGCGGTCAAGAGCAAGTCCGGCTGGATCGTCAGGAAACTGGGCGACGTGCACGAGCGCCACCGCCGCATCGAATCGGCCCGCATCGAGTGGCGCGACGGAGCCACATTTCCTTTTCTCGGCGAGGAGGTGATCGTCGTGCTCGACCCGCGCCAGGGGTCGGACGAGGTCGGCGCGGTGCTCAATACCGACGGCGAGGCATTGCCCGGCATGCCGCGGCTGACGCTTCATGTCGGATTGCCGCACGACGCACCGGCCACGCAGATACGCGACGCGGTCCAGTCCTGGCTGTTGCGGCAGGCGCGTCGCCTGTTCACTGAACGGCTGGCGCATTTCGCGCCGCTGCTGGGCGTGCGGTGGCGCAAGCTCGTCCTCAGCAACGCCGGCACCCGCTGGGGCACCGCGCATGCGGACGGCCTGATCCGGCTGAACTGGCGGCTGGTGCACTTCCGGCTGCCGGTGATCGACTACGTGGTGGCACACGAACTGAGCCATCTGCGCGTGATGGACCACAGTCCACGTTTCTGGGAAACGGTGCGCAGCGTGATCCCCGACTACGCGCAATTGCGCGGACAACTCAAGGACGAAGCACTGCCGCCGTGGTGAGTGACGTGCAAGGGCGCGCTGACGCAAGCCGTCGCGCCTTACACTGCGGCGTCGGCGCCAAGGTATCGGCAGCGGGCCAACGGAGGAAAGGGAACACATGGGTGACAGGCTGAGTCTGCGCGAGCGCCTGCTGCTGCTGGTGCTGGCGGCGATCCTGCCACTGGCCGGGCTGTTGGTCTGGGTTTCGGTGCGCGAGATGCAAGACGACATCGCGGACGCGAAGTCGCAGCTGACGTTCGCCGCGTCGCTGATCGCCGCCCACCAGGACCGCAATGTGGCAGACGCGCGGAATCTGCTGGCGACCATCGGCGCGATGCCGCAGATGCGCAGGCCCGAGCCCGTTACCTGCAACAAGTTCTTCGAGACCCTGCACGATCTCCATCCGGTCTACTCCAATTTCGGCATTGTCGACATCCAGGGCAAGGGCTTGTGCCATGCCAACTTCCGCGGTGGAGACTTCAGCCTGGCCGACCGATCCTATTTCGCAAAGGCCCTGGCCGAACGCCGCTTTGTGATGGGAGCGCCGGCATACGGCAAGGTATCGGGCCGCTTCATCGTCCCGTTCGCCCGGCCCATATTCGATGGCGACAAGGTGACCGCGATCGCGTTCGCCGCGCTCGATCTCGAGCAGGCGGGCGGCGCCCTGGCCGGCGCGCAGCTGCCTGCCGGCGCGCGGGTGGTGGTGACCGACCGGCGCGGTCTCGTGCTGATGGAGCATCCGCCGCGCACCGGGGGCGTGTCCGGCACGACGCCGGCCGAACCCTCGCTGCTGGACGCGGCGCGGCAGATGGCAGCCGGCACGGGGGAGTGGAATGACGCTTCGGGCGAGCCACGCATCCACGCCTTCGCGCCGAGCCATCTCGTTTTCGACGAAGGTTTTCTCGCGGCGGTGAGCATCGACAAGGGGCAGGTGGCGCGGGCGGTGTTCACCAATCTTCGTGCGCAACTGCTGGCGCTGTTACTTGCCTTGGCGGTCGGACTCGCCGCCGCCTGGTGGCTCGGCGGACGCGTGATCGTCCTGCCCGCCAAGCAGATCCTGGCGACGGTGCGGCGGCTCGAGCACGGCAATCTGGATGCCCGGGTGCCGCTTCAGGCGGGCATGCGGCGCGGAGAGTTCGCCCGGATCGGATCGGCCTTCAACCTGATGGCCGAATCGCTGCAACTGCGGCAGCTCGATCTCCAGACCGAGCTTGGCCGCAGTCGCAGCGCCTACACCGTGCTGGACCTGGTGCTCAACAGCATGCAGGACGCCCTGGTGGCCGTGACCAGCACCGGCCAATTCCTGCTGTTCAACGAGGCGGCCACCCGCTTGTTCCCGCTGAACGGCCCGGCGCTGCTGCCGCAGCAGTGGGCCGAGGGCTTCGGCTTCTACCGCGACGACAAGACCACGCTTTACCGGACCGAGGAGCTGCCGCTGGTGCGATCCACGCGCGGAGAAAGCGGCCGGCTGCAGCAGCTGTTCGTTCGCAACACGCTGGTGCCCGAAGGCCGGATGCTGCAATGCAGCTGGCAGCCGATCCGCAGCGAAAGCGGGGTCAGCGGCGGGCTGGTGGTCTTCACCGACGTGACCGAGCTGCAGCGGCTGCAGTCCGAGCAGGCAGCGCAATTCGAGCAGTTGCGCGAAGTGCAACGCAAGCTGGTCGAGACGCAGCGGATCGGACGCGTGGGCAACTGGGAACTGGGCATGCGCGACGGCCGGCTCTGGTGGTCCGAGGAGGTGTACGAGCTGCTTGGCGTGGCGCCGGGAAAATTCGACGGAACTCTCGAGGCTTTCATCAATTGCGTCCACCCGGACGACCGGCCGCTGCTGAAGGCCGCGCGCGAGTCGGCGCTGCGTGAAGGCCGGCCGGTGAACGTGGAATTTCGGGTGCTGAAGCCGGACGGGGTCGCCTGGATGCACGAAATCGCGGAGGCGCGCAGCGATGTTCACGGCGAGCCGGTCTGGTACGGCGGCGTGGTGCAGGACATCACCGCCCGCAAGAGGGACGAACAGGCCCTCCTGGACAGCGAACGCCAGTTGCACGATTACACGCTGATGTTGCAGCGCGCGGCGGAGGCGGCCCACGCCATCACGGCCCACCCCTCGCCGGAGAACACGATGCAGGAGGTCGCCGACCAGGCCTGCCGGGTGATCGGATGCCATCAGGCGATGGTGAGCCTCGCGGAAAGCAAGGACTGGAGCCGGATGGTGACGTCGGTGTCGCTGTCGGGGAAGTACGCGCCGTGGCGCGATCATGGGCCGGCACCGCTCGCGGCTTATATCGAGGCAATGATGCGCGAGTCGCGCGCAGCATTGCGCCTGACCCAGGCGCAACTGGAAGCCGATCCCGGCTGGCTCGCGGTTGTCGGTGGCGACGGCGATGCGCACGCGCCCCCCAGCGGCCTGCTGGCAATGCCGCTGGTCAGCCGCAACGGCCAGAACATCGGCTTGCTGGTGCTGCTGGACAAGGAGCAAGGCGAATTCACCGAGCGTGACGAATACGTGGCGATGGAGCTGGCGCAGCTGGGTTCGATCGCCATCGAGAACGCGAGCCTGTTCACCGAGATCCGCGAACTCAACGCCGGGCTGGAGGCGCGCATCACCGAGCGCACGGCCGAACTGACGCGCCAGGAACTGCTGTTCCGCACCTTGGCCGAACAGGCGCCCGAAGTGATATGGAAGACCGAGGGGCCGGGCCGTGCGACCTATCTGAACCGGGCCTGGTACGAACTCATTGGCGGCACGCCCGCGGACTGGCTGGAAAGCGGCTGGATGACTCGGCTGCACCCCGACGATGTGGCCGAGGTCCAGCGCCTCTGGCAAAACGCGCGCCAAACGCTGCAGCCCTACGGCGGCATCCGCCGCTTCCTGGCCAAGGACGGCAGCTACCATTCCATGTCGTTCAAGGCTGCACCGGTGCTCGACGAACTGGGGCAGGTTGCCTTCTGGGTCGGCATCGATACCGACATCACGGAGCTGAAGGCGATCGAGCGCGCCCTGCGCAGCTCGAACCAGGAACTCGAGGCTTTTTCCTATTCGGTATCGCACGACCTGCGCGCGCCGCTGGGCGCCATCGGCGGCTTCAGCCGCGCGCTGTCGCTCAAGCTGGAGGGACATCCCGACGAGCGCGTGAAGCACTACCTGGCGCGCATCCAGGCGGCGGTGGGCAAGATGGAGGAGCTGATCGAGGACCTCCTGTCGCTGGCCCGGGTTGCGCGCGCGCCGCTGAACTACGGCCCGGTCGACCTGGGCGCAATGGCGCGCGACACGCTGGAAGCATTGCAGTCGAGCGAACCCCAGCGCAAGGTCAGCCTTCAGGTGCAGGAGGAGCTGGTGGCCCAAGGCGACGCGCGGCTGTTGCGGGTGGTGATGGAGAACCTGCTTGGCAACGCCTGGAAATTCACTTCGAAGCGCGAGGAGGGACGTATCGAAGTCAGCCGGATCGACGACAGCAGCGTGTTCGCCGTGCGCGACAACGGCGTCGGCTTCGACATGGCTTATGCCAACAAGCTGTTCGGCGCCTTTCAGCGGCTGCACACGGAAGCCGAATTCCCCGGCACCGGAATCGGTCTGGCGACGGTGCGGCGCATCGTGACCCGCCACCAAGGCCGCGTCTGGGCCGAGTCACGGGTGGGCGAAGGCACCACGTTCTTCTTCACGTTGTCCGAATCGGCGCCGCCGCCCTGGCTGGCGGGAGAGGACCCGGCAACTTGGTGACAGGACACTAGCTCGCGCTGCCGCGCAAGTCGTACAGCTGCGCGCCGGCGCGTCGTTGCGCCAGGGGCTTTGCCGCGGCCTCCGAAGCCGGCGGCGTGTCGCGCCACAGGGCGGGATCGACCGGCGTTCCGTGCGCCCGTATCCATTGTTCGAGTGCCCGCTGGCGCGGCGAATTCGCTGTCACGATGGAATAGCCGCCCAGCATCACGAAGCGCAGCTGGCCGTCGCTCACCATTCGCTCCAGGTCGCGCGTGGCGAGGATGGGGTCGCGCCCCAGGTAGCCTCCCATCGCCATCACCGGCGCGCCGGTGCGCACGATGAGCGGCGCCGCTTGCATGGCATTGGGCACCGCCACGAGAAAACGTTCCGTGCCGCGCTGCGCCTGCAGGAAGCGGATCAGTTTTCGCGCACTTGCGCGCGTCCCGGCCGGCGCGGCCCTCAGTCCTGAAGCGGCAGCGCCATGGGCGAGCGCGCCGATGTCCGGAGCGGGCGCGGCGACGTTCGGCCGCACCAGCACGGTGCTCAGGGCCCACGCGGCAGGCGTCGCCAGCATCGCGAACAAGCCCAGCGCAGCCAGCGGACGCGGCCAACGCGTGTCGCGCGCCGCCGTCATGGCAGCGGCCGCCAGCAGCAGGGCACCGACCGTCCACGCGAGCAGCCAGCTGCGCCAGTCGTCGTAGCGCCACGCCACGTAGCCGCGCTCGATGTACGCCTGCCAGGCGGCCGTGGCGACGAACGCCACGGGCAGGCCCAGCCGCAGCGATCGATCGCTGAAACGCCGCCACAACGCCGCCCATCCGATGCCGGAGAGCGCCGCGACAGGTGGCGCCAGAACCGCCAGGTAGTAGGTGTGAAACACCCCGCCCGCGAAGCTGAAGACGGCCGCATAAGTGAACGCCCAGCCGCTCCAGAGAACGATGTTCAATTGCTGCGCCGACAGGCGCTGCTTGCGGCGCCAGGGCATGGCGCCGAATGCAACCCCGGCGATCGCCAGCGGCGCCAGCCAGGCCAGCTGCGCTGCCAGGTGCGGCGTCGCCAGCCGCAGCGGCCCGACCGGCGTCAGGTCCCAAAGGGGCGCTGTCGGCGCGGCCTGCTGATCGATGTCCTCGCCGGCGGCTGCGGCCGGGACGGGAACCTCAGGCGGCGCGCCCGCCTTGTCCGGCGAAGGTTGCACGAACCGGTCGAGCCCGTTGTGCAGCACCGCCAGTTCCAGCATCGAGTTGTGCCGGGTGCTGCCGGCATACGGACGCCGATCGGCCGGCGTGAGGTCGAAGGCGAAGGCCCAGGACAGTGACACCACGATCAGCACGAGCCCCGACAGCGCCACATCGCGCAGGCGTTGCTTGACGGGCAGCTCCTGCGCGCCGAGCCAATACGCCAGCAACATGCTGGGCACCACCACCCAGGCCGCCGCCATCTTGACGTTGAAGCCGACGCCGGCGATCACCATGGCCAGCACCAGCAGGCGCAACCTGGCCGTTTCGGCGGCACGGATGGCTGCCCAGGCCGCCAGCAGCAGCACCATGATCAGGCAGCTGTCGGTATTGTTGGAGCGATCGACGGCAACACTGATCGGCGCGATGGCCAGGCACGCGGCCGCCATCAGCGCCGCGGTCCGGCCGAACCGGCGCACCACCAGCAGATAGACCAGCACCACGGCGGCCAGCCCTTCCAGCACTTGCGGCAGCATCACACTGAACGCGGAAAAGCCCAGGAGCTTGGCGCCCAGCACTTGCAGCCACATCGAGACCGGTGGCTTGTCCAGCGACACGAAGCCGGCCGGGTCGAACGAGTTGTAGAAAAAGCAGTGCAGGCAGTCGGTCATGCTGCGTACGCCGGCGGCGTAGTACATGCGGCCGTAGCCGTTCTGGTCCAGATGCCACAGCCGCAGCGCCGCGGCGAGCGCAAGAATGGCGGTGAACGCGAGCCGGCCGGGCCACGCGCGGGCGGGACGCTCCGGCCCGATGGGCGCGGACGCGCTCGCAGCGGGGTCGATGTTCGGCGCGGCGGACATATCCGCCGATGCTAGGGCCTGTTCACACTGTTTTGGCAGTGCGAACGTGATGAAAGCCGCGCCAATCTAGGCGGACGACGACGCCAAGGCTGGACGCCTTGGCTAGGAGTTCAACAACGAGTGGCGCGGCTTTCATCACGTTCCCTCCGGGTTGCGGCCAAAAGGGCCAATTGCGTTGTTGCGGCGGCTGGCCGCACGTCAAGTGCGGCTGCACCGCCGCGCCTAGCACTTGGCCCTTTTGACTCGCAACGCATCTGTCAATAATAGTGTGAGCAGGCCCTACCGGGCTTTTGTCCGGCCTACGCGGCGAAGCGGTAGATGCCGTCCTGGCCCTTGCGCCGGACCACTTTGCCGGCGAACCATAGCGCGTGCAGGTGCGCCACCGACTCGCCCATGGCGAAGGTGGTCTGGTGCAAGTCGAGCTCGCGCTTGAACAGGACGGGCAGCATGTCGCGGGCCGATTGCGGCGCTTTGGCGCAGGCCTGCTCGACCTCCTGCAGCCGCTCGCGATGGTGCTCGTGCAGCTGCCGGATGCGCTCGTGCAGGCCGCGAAACGGCTTGCCGTGCGACGGCAGCGTCAGCGTGTCCTGCGGCAGCCGGGCGAACTTGTCGATCGATTGGAGGAACAGCCGCAACGGGTCGGATTCGGGCTCGATGTAATAGACGCTGACGTTGGTCGATATGCGCGGCAGCATCATATCGCCGCTGATCAGCAGCTTGAGCGCCTCGCAATACAGCGCGATGTGCTCGGGGGCGTGGCCATAGCCGCTGATGCAGCGCCAGTCGCGCCCGCCGATGCGCAGGCAGTCGCCGTCCTGCATCCGGCGAAAGCTCGGCGGGATATCGGGCACCATGCTCGGGTAATAGGTGGCGCGGCCGCGGACCTTGGTGATCGCCTCCGAATCGATGAGCCCGTGGGACGCGAAGAAGTTGGCCGCGCCCTCGCCGCCAAAGCCGCTGGTGCGGTGCGATGCCGTATGGGCCGCATTGAAGTCGGTTGCGCTGATCCATAGCGGCGCGTCCCAGCGCTTGCACAGCCAGTGGGCCAGGCCGATGTGGTCCGGATGCATGTGGGTGACGACGACGCGCAGGATCGGCAAGCCTTCCAGGCCGGTCGCAAAGACCTGCTCCCACTGGGCGATCGACTCGTCCCGGGTGATGCAGCAGTCGACGACGGTCCAGCCGGCGCGGCCTTCGATCTCGTCGCGCAGCAGCCACAGGTTGATGTGGTCCAGGGCGAACGGCAGGGCCATGCGGATCCATTTGACGGCCGGCACCAGCCCGGTGCCGGCCCCGCCCGCGACCACCAGGGTCTCGCCCCGCCCGGGCATGGCGTCGCCCAGCGGGTAATTCAGCAGCTGTTCAAGCGAATTCATCGGCGGCGCGCTCTGGTGGTCGGTTAGGATTGACGTTGACGTAAACGTCATATGTAATCGGCATTGTAGGGACCGGCGTATGCCCTTGCTGTCCCCTGCCGTACATGCTTACCTAATGGCGACCACGATGGCGACCACCACCTACACCATCAGCGACCTGGCGAAGGAGTTCGACCTCACCACCCGGGCCATGCGTTTTTACGAGGACCTGGGGCTGCTGCAGCCCGAGCGGTCCGGCCCCGGCGGGCGCAACCGCGTGTACAGCGCCCGCGACCGCACCCGCCTGAAGCTCACGCTGCGTGCGAAGCGGCTCGGACTGTCGCTGACCGAAGCGCGCGAGATCATCGACATGTACGACAGTCCGCGCGACACCGGGCCGCAGCTGAGGAAATTCCTGGCGGTGCTGGCCCAGCACCGCCGGCAGCTGGAAGAGCAGATGGCCGACCTGCAGGCCAATCTGGACGAGGTCAAGGTGCACGAACGGGAGGCGCGCGCCCTGCTGGCCCGCGCCGAGAAGTCGCGCCAAGTCGCCTGACCGGGCATAATTGACGTTTACGTAAACGTCAACTCCAAAACCCACTAGCCAGCCATGACCCAACCGCGCTTCGAGCCGAAAGATCCCGACTACGCGCAGCGCGTGCGCGCCAGTTTCGCGCGTCAGGGCGCGATGAAAACCATCGGCGCCACGCTGGTGTCGGTGGAGCCGGGCCGGGTCGTGATCGAGCTGCCGTGGGCGCGGGAGCTGACCCAGCAGCACGGTTTCCTGCACGCCGGCATGGTGGCCGCGGCCATGGACACGGCTTGCGGCTACGCCGGCTTCAGCCTGATGCCGGCCGATGCCGCGGTGCTGACCATTGAATACAAGATCAACCTGCTGGCGCCGGCCCAGGGGCAGCGCTTCCGCATGGAGGCCGACGTGGTCAAGCCCGGCCGCACCATCAGCGTGGTCGAGGGCATCGCCTATGCCATCGACGAAGGACGCGAGAAGGTCATCGCGACCATGAATGCCACGCTGATGGCGGTCTTCGGCCGCGAAGGCATCCATCACTGAACACTGAAATCCAGGAGACGCTGCAATGAACTTTCCGGGCCTGAACTTCCAGCTGGGCGAGGACGTCGATGCGCTGCGCGACGCGGTGCGCGCGTTCGCGCAAACGGAGATCGCCCCGCGGGCGGCCGAGATCGACCGCAGCGACCAGTTCCCCATGGACCTGTGGCGCAAGATGGGCGAGGTCGGCGTGCTCGGCATCACTGTGCCCGAGGAGTACGGCGGCGCCAACATGGGCTACCTGGCGCACATGATCGCGATGGAGGAGATCTCGCGCGCCTCGGCCTCGGTCGGCCTGTCGTACGGGGCCCACAGCAACCTGTGCGTCAACCAGATCCGGCGCAACGGCAGCGACGCGCAGCGGCGCAAGTACCTGCCCAAGCTGATCTCCGGCGAGCATGTCGGCGCGCTGGCGATGAGCGAGGCCGGTGCCGGCAGCGACGTGATCTCGATGAAGCTCAAGGCGCAGGACAAGGGCGGCTACTACCTGCTGAACGGCAGCAAGATGTGGATCACCAACGGCCCCGACGCCGACACGCTGGTGGTCTATGCCAAGACCGAGCCGGAGCTGGGCGCGCGCGGCGTGACGGCCTTCCTGGTCGAAAAGGGCATGAAGGGCTTTTCGATCGCGCAAAAGCTCGACAAGCTGGGCATGCGCGGCTCGCACACCGGCGAGCTGGTGTTCGAGAACGTCGAGGTGCCGGCCGCCAACGTGCTGGGCAACCTCAACGGTGGCGCCAAGGTGCTGATGAGCGGCCTCGATTACGAGCGCGCGGTGCTCGCCGCCGGCCCGATCGGCATCATGCAGGCCGTCATGGACAGCGTCGTGCCGTACATCCACGACCGCAAGCAGTTCGGCCAGAGCATCGGCGAATTCCAGATGATCCAGGGCAAGGTGGCCGACATGTACACGGTGCTGCAGGCCGCTCGCGCCTTCTGCTACACGGTCGGCAAGAACCTGGACATGCTGGGCAGCGAACATGTGCGGCAGGTGCGCAAGGACTGCGCCTCGGTGATCCTGTGGTGCGCCGAGAAAGCCACCTGGATGGCCGGCGAGGGCATCCAGGTCTTCGGCGGCAACGGCTATATCAACGACTACCCGCTGGGGCGCCTCTGGCGCGACGCCAAACTGTATGAAATCGGCGCCGGCACCAGCGAGATCCGCCGCATGCTGATCGGCCGGGAGCTGTTCGCGGAGACGATGTAGGCGCCGCGCCTTGTCGTCGAGGCAGGCGAGAATAGCGCATGACCTCCATCCCCGAGCTTTTCGCCCATAACCGCGCCTGGGCCGGCCGGATGGAGCGCGAGCGGCCCGGATTTTTCACCGGGCTGGTCAAGCAGCAGAAGCCGCGGTACATGTGGATCGGCTGTTCGGACAGCCGCGTGCCGGCCAACCAGATCACCGGGCTGGAGCCGGGCGAGGTGTTCGTGCATCGCAACGTCGGCAATGTCGTGGTGCACTCCGACCTCAACGCGCTGTCCGCCATCCAGTTCGCGGTGGAAATGCTCAAGGTCGAGCACATCATGGTCGTCGGCCACTATGGCTGCAGCGGCGTGCAGGCTGCGCTGGACGCCGCGCGTATCGGGCTGGCCGACAACTGGATCCGCCACATCCAGGACGTGCGCGACCGCCATCGCGGCTTGCTGGAAGGATTGCCCGCCGCGCAGCGGGCCGATGCGTTGTGCGACCTGAACGTGATCGAGCAAGTCGTCAATGTTTGCGTCAGCACGGTGATGGTCGACGCCTGGGCCAAGAGGCAGCGCGCCAGCGTGCACGGCTGGGTTTTCGGCGTGCACGATGGGCTGCTGCAGGATCTGCACCTGACGGTGTCCAGTACCGATTCGATCGAGCCGCTGTATCGCGCTGCGATCGAAGGCGTCGTCGCCGCGCGCGGCCAGGGCCCCGAATGATGTTCCCGCAGCGCCTCGATTCTCCGCTGGCCTACGACATCGCCAAGGCGATGATGGACGGCTTCAACCGGCATTACCGGCTGTTCCGCACCGAGTCCGCGCGGGCCAAACACCGCTTCGAGACGGCCGACTGGCACGGCCAGCAGCGCGCCCAGCGCGAGCGCATCGAGTTCTACGACCTGCGCGTGAAGGAAGCGGTGGCTCGCCTGGAACAGGAGTTCAGGGCCGGCGAGCACCCGATGGAGGTGTGGCAGCAGGTCAAGCTGCACTACATCGGCCTGCTGGTGGACCACCACCAGCCGGAGCTGGCCGAAACCTTTTTCAATTCGGTCACGACCAAGATCCTGCACCGCACGCACTTCCACAACGATTTCATCTTCGTGCGCCCGGCGGTGAGCACCGAGTACATCGAGAACGACGAGCCGGCCGCCATGCCGACCTACCGCTCGTACTACCCGACGCGCGAGACGCTGGGCGACACCATCGTGCGCATCGTCGACAACTTCCGGCTGCAGCGCCCGTTCGAGGACCTGCAGCGCGACGCGCGCTATGTGCTCGAGGCGATGAGCGGGCGGCTCAGCCAGGTCAAGCTGCGCGCCAATTTCCAGATCCAGGTGCTCTCGTCGCTGTTCTTTCGCAACAAGGGCTGCTACGTGGTGGGCAAGCTCATCAACGGTTTCAACGAGGTGCCGTTCGCGCTGCCGATCCTGCACAACCGGGCCGGCGCGCTGATGATCGACACCTGCCTGTTCGGCGAGGACGACATGCAGATGCTGTTTTCGTTCGCCCGCGCCTACTTCATGGTCGACATGGAAGTGCCTTCGGCCTATGTGCAGTTCCTGCGGTCGCTGATGCCGCGCAAGCCGCGCGGCGAGATCTACAACGCGCTGGGCCTGGCCAAGCAAGGCAAGACGCTGTTCTACCGCGACTTCCTGTACCACCTGAAACATTCCAGCGACAAGTTCCGCATCGCGCCGGGCATCAAGGGCATGGTGATGCTGGTATTCGACCTGCCGTCGTTTCCCTATGTCTTCAAGCTCATCAAGGACAACTTCCCGCCGCAGAAGGAGACAACGCGCGAGAAGATCAAGGGCAAGTACCTGTTGGTCAAGCAGCACGACCGTGTCGGCCGCATGGCCGACACGCTGGAGTACAGCGAAGTCGCGTTCGCCCGCGACCGCTTCGAAGACGAGCTGATCGAGGAAATCCGCTCGCAGGCGCCCAGCCAGCTGGAGATCAGTGATC
>DATNBX010000299.1:0-12157 GCA_035571795.1 Ramlibacter sp. | reverse complement strand
ACCTCTTCCTGGAAGATGCGCATGCGCGGCGTGACGTCGGCGAACACGGTGGGCTCGACGAAGAACCCGTTCTTCAACGCCGGGTCGGTGGGAATCTTGCCGCCGGCCACCAGGCGGGCCCGGTCCTCCTCCATGCCGATGCGCACATAGTCCAGCACGCGCTGCTGCTGGCGCGCCGAGATGACCGGTCCGAGCTGCACCGACGGGTCGGCCGGGTTGCCGATGCGAATCGACCGGGCCTTGGCTGCGAGCCGCTCGACGAATTCGTCATAGACCTTTTCCTGCACGATCTGGCGGCTGCCGCAGATACAGGTCTGCCCGGCGCCGATGAAGGCGCCGAAGGCCGCGTAGTTCACGGCCTGTTCGAGATCGAAATCGTCGAACACCAGCACCGGCGTCTTGCCGCCCAGTTCCAGCGTCTGGTGGGCCAGGTTGGCGCCGGCCAGTGCGCCCGTGATGCGGCCGGCTTCGGTGCCGCCGGTCAGCACCCACTTGGCCAGGCCGGGATGCTGCGCCAGCGCCTTGCCGGTGGTCGGCCCCAGGCCGGTGACCACGTTGAAGCAGCCGGGCGGCAGGCCGGCTTCGACGAACAATTGCGCCAGCCGCAGCGTCGTCAGCGGCGTGTACTCGGAAGGCTTGACCACCGTCGTGCAGCCCGAGGCCAGCGTGGGCGCCAGGCTCTTGCACATGATCATCAGCGGATGGTTGAACGGCGTCGAATTGCCGACCACGCCCACCGGCGTGCGGATCGTGTAGTTCAGGTAGTTGCCGTCCACCGGGATCACCGAGTCGCGCCGCGCGATCGCCAGGCCGGCGTTGTAGCGGAAGAAATCCGGCAGGCGCGAAATCTGCGCGCGGGTCTCGTTGCGCGAGCGCCCGTTGTTGGCCGTCTCCAGCAGGTACATCTCTTCCAGGTGCGCCTCGAACACGTCGGCCAGTTTGTTGATCAGCCTGGCGCGGGTGCGGTTGGACATGCCGGCCCATTCCGGGTTTTCGAAGGCGGCGCGGGCGCTGCGTACGGCGCGGTCCACGTCCTCATCGTTCGCGTGGCTGATTTGTGCGAGCAATTCGCCGGTGGCCGGATTGATCACGTCGAGCAGCCCGGTCCCGCTGGCGGGCACTTCGCGGCCGTCGATGAACAGGCCGTGCAGGGACGGCTCATTGCTGCTGCTTGCCATGACGATTCCTCTTGAAGAGAAGGCTCCCGGCCCGCTGTTTTCCGATTGTCTGCGATATCACCGCGACAGATGATTGCAGGTACATTGCGCGCATGAACTTCTGGCTGATCCAGAGCCTGAACAGCCTCGCGCTGGGCGGCGTGCTGTTCATGCTGGCGGCCGGCTTCTCGCTGATCTTCGGGCTGATGCGGATCGCCAACCTGGCGCACGGCGCCTACTTCATGGTCGGCGCCTACATCGGCTTCACCGTGCTGGAGCGTGGCTACGGGTTCGGTGCGGCGGTGCTCGCCGCGGGCCTGGGCGTGGGCATCCTCGGCGGCATCGTCGAGCGCGTCGTGCTACGGCGCCTCGCCGGCAACACGCTGTCGCAGGTGCTGGCCACGCTGGGAGTGGCCTTCGTCATCGCCGATGCGAGCCTGTGGATCTGGGGCGGCGATCCGCGGCCCGTGCCTCCACCTGCGTTACTGGCCGGCGGCGTGCAACTGTTCGGTCTCACGTTCCCGCTGTACCGGCTTGCCGTGCTGGTGTTCAGCATCGTGGTCGCCATCGGCCTGTGGCTGCTGCTGGACCAGACCCGCCTGGGGATGATGATCCGCGCCAGCGTGGACGACCGCCAGATGGCGCAGGGCATCGGTGTGCCGGCATCGACACTCTTCACGGTGGTGTTCTGCCTGGGCACGGCGCTGGCGGGCATCGGCGGCGTGGTCGCCGCGCCTATCCTCTCGGTGTATCCGGGGCTCGATGCCGACATGCTGCCGCTTGCGCTGGTGGTGGTCATCCTCGGCGGGCTGGGCAGCCTGGCGGGCGCCTTCGTCGGCAGCTTCGTCATCGGCTTCATCTACAGCTTCGGCCAGGTGCTGTTCCCCGACCTGGCCTACATCATCCTGTTCCTGCCGATGGTGGTGATCCTGGCGGCGCGGCCGCGCGGCCTGTTCGGGAGGATCAGCGCGTGAGGCGCGCCCTGTTCGCGGCATTTCTCGCTCTGCTGCTGTGCCTGCCGCTGCTGACCGGTAGCGTCTACTACACCAACCTCGCCAGCCAGGCCCTGATCGCCGCGCTGTTTGCGCTCGGCCTGAACCTGCTGGTGGGATATGCCGGGCTCACCTCGCTGGGCCACGCCGGCTACCTCGGCCTGGCAGCGTATACCAGCGGTTGGCTGATGACGCATCTCGGGTGGGGCCATCTGGCCGCGGCCGCCGCCGCGTTGGCGTTCTCCACTGTGATGGCGGCCATCTTCGGGCTCATTGCGTTGCGGGCGGCCGGCATCAGTTTCCTGATGATCACGCTGGCACTCGGCCAGGTCCTGTGGGGACTGGCGTATCGCTGGACCGGCGTCACGGGCGGCGACAACGGCATCTCGGGCCTGACGCGGCCGCAGCCATTCGGGATCGGCCTGGGCGACCCAACCCACTTCTACTATTTCGCGTTGCTGGTGTTCCTGGCGGTGTGGGCGGCCGTCGCGATCTGGGTGCGCTCGCCGTTCGGCGCCAGCATCCGCGGCAGCAAGGACCAGCCGCACCGCATGAGCGCGCTGGGCTACAACGTCTGGCTGATTCGATGGATCACCTTCGTCGCGAGCGGCTTTCTCGGCGCGGTGGCCGGCCTGATGTACGTGTACTACCACCAGTTCATCAGCCCCCACAGCCTGTCGCTGGCCAACTCCGCCGAGATGCTGCTGATGGTGATCGCGGGCGGTGCCGGCACGCTGAGCGGGCCGGTGGTCGGCGCCGCATTGGTGGTGGTGCTCAAGAACGTGGCCAGTGCTTACATCGACCGCTGGATCATGCTGCTGGGGTTTGTGTTCATCATCATCGTGATGTTCGTGCCGGGCGGCATCGTCGCGGGGCTGGCCCGCGTGCGCCGCCCGCGCCTTCAGCCAACACGGCCCGCCGAGAAGCCGGCGCCCCTGGAGAAGACGACGTGAGCGCGGTCGTCGAAGTCGCCGGCCTGTGCAAGTCCTTCGGCGGACTGCAGGTCACGCGCTCCGTGAACCTGCGGGTCGAGCGGGGCGAGCGGCACCTGCTGATCGGGCCCAACGGCGCCGGCAAGACGACGCTGTTCAACCTGATCGCGGGCGACCTGGCGGCCAACTCGGGCAGCATCAGCCTGCTTGGCAAGCCCGTGACGGGCACGCCCACGGCCGCGCGCGCCCAGCTCGGCCTGGCGCGTACGTACCAGATCGTGACGCTGTTCGGCCGCGACAACCTGCTGCACAACGTGAAGCTCGCGCTGCTCGGCAAATCCGCGCTGCGCTGGCGCCATTGGGGTTCGTTCGACCTCGATCGCACGTTGTCTGCGCGCGCACTCGAAGTGCTCGATTCGGCGGGGCTGGCGAGCAAGGCGCAGTGCGCGCTGGAGCAGACCTCCTACGGCGAGAAGCGCCGGCTCGAGATCGCCATGGCACTGGCGCAGAACCCACAGGTGCTGCTGCTCGACGAGCCGCTGGCCGGCTTGTCACCGCAAGAGCGCGAGTCCGTCATCGCGCTGCTGCGCCGCATCGACCCTTCGATCACCATCATCATGATCGAGCACGACATGGAAGTGGCGCTGGCCTTTGCCGATCGCATCACGCTACTGCACTACGGCCAGGTGATCCTGGCCGGCAGCCGGCAGGACGTGGTGGCCGACCCGCGCACCCGGGAGATCTACCTTGGGCACTGACACCAGCCTGTTGGCGCTGGATCGGGTCAACGCCTATTACGGCGAGAGCCATGTGCTGCGCGACGTGAGCCTGGAGGTGCGCGAGGGCCGGCTGCTGGCGCTGCTCGGCCGCAATGGCGCGGGCAAGACGACCTGCATCAGCTCCATCATCGGTTTCCTGCCGCCGCGCTCCGGCCGCATCACGCTCGCCGGCCAGCCGATCGAGCGGCTGGCGCCCGAGCGGATCTGCCGCGCCGGCGTCGGCCTGGTGCCGCAGGGACGCCGCATCTTCGGCACCCTGACCGTCCGGGAAAACCTCGATGTGGCGGCGCGCCCCGCAGCTGCCGGTGCCACGAAACACTGGAAACGCGACGATGTTTACGAAATCTTTCCACGTCTGAAGGAGCGGCAGAACCAGCTGGCGGGCAGCCTGTCCGGCGGCGAGCAGCAGATGCTGGCGATCGGTCGCGGCCTGATGACCAACGCCAGGGTGCTGCTGCTCGATGAGCCTTCGGAGGGCCTGGCGCCGCTGATCGTGCGCGAGGTCGGCCAGGTGCTGGCCACGCTGAAAAAGCATGTTTCGATGGTGCTGGTGGAACAGAATCTGGGGCTCGCGCTGAGCGTGGCGGACGACGTCGTGCTGCTTGGCACCGGACGGGTGGTATTCGCCGGCACCCGCGAGGCTTTCGAGCAGCAGCAAGCCGCGCTGCACGGCCACCTTGGAATCGAATAGTCACACTTTGCTCATCCACCCGCTTCCCCCACAATGGACCTCCGGGAAAACGGATGGGACGCGATGCGAGACGACCCACGGTCACTAGCCAGCGCGAGCGAAAGCGGCACGATTGCCGAGGCCGCCCATGACAGCGCCCGTGCCCAGGCCCAGCCGCTGCGCATGCGGCTGCTGCTGCTCGCGGGCAGTGGCCTGCTGCCGCTGGTGCTCGTGCTCGGCTGGGGCCTCAATCACTTGATCGAGGAGCGCAGCGCCACTGCGCTGACAACGCAGCTCGAGCTGTCACGCGCCCTCGCCACCGCCGTCGATGCGGAGCTGCGTTCGGTCATCACGCTGCTGCAGCACATGAGCACCTCGGACGAGCTCGAACAGGCTGACCTGCGTGCTTTCCAGATGACCGCCAGGCTCACCGCCGAGCAGCTCGGGTGGCGCTACGCCTGCGTGAGCGACTCGGAGGGCCGGGTCCTGATGCGCACCAACGAGCACTATGGCGCGTCGGATCCGACGCCGCGCGAACCGCACAGCATGGTGCGCGCCGTTGAAACGCGGACGATCATCGTCAGCCATGTCGTCGAAACACCCGATTGGGGCTCTAACACCTTCGTGGTGCGGCTGCCGGTGATTCGGGGCGGGCAGGTGGTTTACGTGCTTTCGGCCGTATTGCCCGTCGACAAGATCGTTGCCGTGCTGAAGCGCCAGAACCTGCCCCACGGGTCGGTCGCGACTGTCGTCGACCACACCGGGCGCCGCGTGGCGCGCTCGGTGGCTTTCACTTCTGTCTATCCATCGCCTTCCCTGGAGGTGCTGCTCAATCGTGGCGACAGCCAGGGAGTCGGCCGATCGGTCACGCTGGAAGGCGTCGACACCTACACCGGCTACACGCGCCTGCCCGATTCGCGTTGGGTAGTCGCCGCCGGCATATCCGTCGCCGAGGCCAACGAGGGACTGAATTCGGCGCTGCGGGCCGTGGCTGTGGGGGTGGGCGCTTCGCTGCTGCTTGCCCTGCTGCTCGCGTGGGTGCTGTCGCGGCGCATCCTGGCACCCATCGAGACGCTGAAAGACGGTGCCGCGGCGCTCGGGCGCGGCGAGCCGCTGCAGTTGCCGCCGCTGGATATCGAGGAGCTGGACGATGTCGCGCGCGCGCTCACGGCGGCCGCCGCGGACCGGGATCGCGCCGCAGCGCAGGTCAACAATGCCTTGCGCGCGGCGGAGGAAGCCAACCAGAGCAAGGACCAGTTCCTCGCGATACTGGGGCACGAACTGCGCAATCCATTGGCCCCGATCGCCACCGCCGTGCACCTCATGGCATTGAAAGGCGACGAGCGGACCGCGCCGGAGCGGCGGATCATCGAGCGCCAGCTGTTCCATGTCACCAGGCTGGTCGACGACTTGCTGGACGTGTCGCGCATCACCAGCGGCCGGCTGGCGATCCGGCACGAACCGGTTCGCCTCGCCCAGGTGCTGAGCCAGGTCGTCGACAGCGTCCGGCCATCGCTTCAGGGGCATGCACTGTCGCTGGAGGTGGCGCCGGAAATGGAGAATGCCTGGGTCGCGGGCGACGAGGTCCGGCTGGCCCAGATCTTCAGCAACTTCCTGGTCAACGCGGTCAAGTTCACGCCCGCCGGCGGCTCGATCCGCGTCAAGGCCGCAGTGGTGGATCGCCAGGCGCGGGTGGAGGTCGAAGATACGGGGATCGGCATGACGCCGGCGGAGCTCGAACGCATCTTCGACCTGTTCTACCAGGCACCGCAGAGTTCGGACCGCGCCCGCGGCGGCCTTGGCCTGGGGCTGCGCATCGTCAAGAGCCTGGTGGAACTGCACGGCGGTACCGTTCACGCCGGCAGCGCCGGCCCGGGCCGCGGCAGCCGCTTCACCGTGCGGCTGCCGCTGTGCCAGCCGGGCGCGGGCAGCGAGCCGGTCGCGCAGGCGCCGGCGGCGGCGGCGCCAGGCGCGGGCAAGGTCCTGGTCGTGGACGACAACGAAGACGCGGCCGATACCTGCGCCACCTTTCTGGAAATCCACGGCAACGTCGTGCGCGCCGCCTACACACCTGAAGCCGCGCTCGACGTCCTGCGCGACTTCACGCCCGATGTGGCGATCCTCGACATTGGCCTGCCCGGCATGAACGGCTATGCGCTGGCGGGCCGGATGAAAGCGCCGCCCATCTGCTACCGCGGCCGGCTGGTGGCATTGACCGGGTACGGCCAGGCCAGCGACCGGGCAGCCTCGGAGGCGGCGGGCTTCGATGCGCACCTGACCAAGCCGGTGAACCCGGAAGACTTGCTCGAACTGGTCAGCTCCCTGAACGCCGACGTGGCGTCATGAAAATCCGCCCCGAGCTCATCCATTGACCCGGCGGCCGCCCCCGCAGCCGCAGCGAGTAGTCCACAATGGTCGTCCCAAAAAACGGGTGGGACGATGAGAGAAAGTCCTCGGCCTCGAGCCAGCGTTGAAACAGGCGGCGCCAATGCTGCAGCCGAGCTCCAACTCGCCGAGCTCCAGCTTGCCGCGACCCTGCGCGACGGACTGTGCGCCGATCCTTTCGGCTACCTCGGGCCGCATCCGGGCCAGCGGCGTGGGCACTTTCGACTTCGCGTGCATGTTCCCGGCAGCGACGGCGTCTCGGTGCTGGCACGCGAATCCGGAGAAGTGCTGGCCCGGCTGGAAGCGGTGGCAGGCGGCGATCTGTTCACGGGCGACGTGGCGCTTGCGCAGCGCGGCGATTACCTGTTGCGGGTGGATTCGCCGCTGGGCCAGCGAGTGATCGAAGACCCGTACCGTTTCGGGCCCTGGCTCGGCGAAACCGACGTATGGCTGCTCAACGAGGGACGGCACCTGCGCCCCTGGGAAAAACTGGGCGCCCACCCGTGCACGATCGATGGCGTGGCCGGCGTTGCGTTCGCCGTGTGGGCACCCAATGCGCGCCAGGTCGGGCTCGCGGGCGACTTCAACCTCTGGAACAGCCGCTGCCACCCGATGCGCTTCAGGCGCGAGTGCGGCGTGTGGGAGATCTTCATTCCGGGCCTGGCGCGCGGCGCGCTGTACAAGTTCGACGTGCTCGGTGCCGACGGCGAGCGGCGGCTCAAGAGCGACCCCTACTCGCGCAGTTCCGAATTGCATCCGGGCCACGCGAGCCGGGTCGCGGCGCTGCCCGAGCCGGTGACGGGCCGCGCCACCGCCCGGCAACAGGCCAGTGCCCTGGACTCACCCATCAGCATCTACGAAGTCCATCCCGGTTCGTGGCGGCGCCCCGGGGGCGCGATGGCCGATTGGGACTTTCTGGCGCGGGAGCTGGTGCCTTATGTTGCCGACCTGGGGTTCACGCACATCGAGCTGATGCCCGTCACCGAGCACCCGTTCTATGCCTCCTGGGGCTACCAGCCAACCAGCCTGTTCGCGCCCACGGCCCGCTACGGCACGCCCGAATCGTTTCGCGCCTTCGTCGCGGCCGCGCATGACGCCGGCCTGCTGGTGATCCTGGACTGGGTGCCGGCGCACTTTCCCACCGACGCGCATGGCCTCGCGCGCTTCGACGGCACGGCCCTGTACGAGCACCAGGATCCGCGCGAAGGCCTGCATCGCGACTGGAACACGCTGATCTACAACTGGGGCCGCACGGAAGTGCGCAACTTCCTGGTGAGCAATGCGCTGTTCTGGATCGAGCGCTACGGCATCGACGGGCTGCGCGTGGACGCGGTGGCCTCCATGCTCTATCGCGACTACAGCCGCGCGGAAGGCGAATGGATTCCCAACAAGTTCGGCGGACGCGAGAACCTCGAGGCGATCGACTTCCTGCGCGAAGTCAACAAGGTCATCGGCGAACAGGCGCCCGGCACCGTCACGATGGCCGAGGAGTCGACGGCGTTTGCCGGCGTGACGAAGCCGCCCTGGGCCGATGGCCTGGGCTTCAACTACAAGTGGAACATGGGCTGGATGCACGACACGCTGGGCTACTTCGCGCTCGACCCGGTGTATCGCCAGCATCATCACGACCGCATCAGCTTCGTGATGATGTACACCTACAGCGAACACTTCGTCCTGCCGCTGTCGCACGACGAAGTAGTGCATGGCAAGGGCTCCCTGTACGGCCGCATGCCGGGCGACGCGTGGCAGAAGCGCGCCAACCTGAAGGCGCTGTTCGCCCTGATGTACTCGCAGCCGGGCCGCAAGCTGATGTTCATGGGCTGCGAGTTCGGCCAGCACCATGAATGGGACCATGACGCGGAACTCGACTGGGGCCTGTTGCAGGAGTCCGGTCATGCGGGCGTGCAGCGCCTGGTTCGGGACCTGAACCGGCTCTACCGGAGCCGTCCGGCCCTGCATGCGCGCGACGACGAGCCCGCCGGGTTCTCCTGGACCGAAGTCAACGATCGCGCGAATTCGGTCTTCGGTTTCGTGCGCCATGGACACGAAAGCGGCCAGCACATGCTGGTGGTGTGCAACTTCACGCCGGTGCCACGTCGCCGTTATCGCATCGGCGTGCCGCAGGGTGGCGTCTGGCGGGAGTGCCTCAACACCGATTCGAGCCACTACGGCGGCAGCGGCGTGGGCAACATGGGTGCCGCGCAGGCCGAGTCGGTGCCGGTCCATGGCCTGTCGATGTCGCTCAGCCTGACACTGCCGCCGCTAGGCGTGCTCTGGCTCGAACCCGAGTGGGCAGCATGAAGCATCTGTCGGAGGAGGCATGACGACGATGCAAGCGTCCGCCTGCCTGCGCGGCCAGCCGTGGCCGCTGGGTGCGACGCCGATGACCTGGCAGGGACAGCAGGGCGTGAACCTGGCGGTGTTTTCGCGTCACGCCACCGCAATGCACTGGTGCCTGTTCGATGCGGACACGAACCTGGAATCCGGACGCGTGCAGCTGGCGCATTGCACCGACGGCGTGTGGCACGGATTCGTGCCCGGCATGCCGGTGGGGCAGCTCTATGGCCTGAGAGCCAGCGGCCCGTACCAGAGCGCAGCAGGCCACCGTTTCAATCCCGCCAAGCTGCTGATCGACCCGTATGCCCGCGAACTCGCCGGCGGCGCGGCCGACCTCTCCAACGAAGTGGCGTCGGCGCTCGAAGCAGCGGGGCAGGACCAGCCCGACCGGCATGACAACGCCGCGCGGATTCCGAAGTCGCGGGTCGTCGATCTGGAGCGGGAGCTGGCTGCGGGCGCGGCCATCGCGCCCCGCCCGCACATCGCGCCGGAGCACATCGTCATCTACGAAGCGCACGTCAAGGGGCTCACCCGCCTGCATCCCGGCGTGCCGAATCGATTGCGCGGCACCTATGCCGGCCTGGCCTGTGCGGCCATGCTGGCGCACTACAAGAAACTGGGCATCACCACCTTGTGCCTGCTGCCCGTGCAACACCACATCGACGAGAAGCACCTGCTCGAGCTGGGCCTCGCCAACTACTGGGGCTACAACACGCTCGCCTACTTCGTGCCCGAAGCGCGCTATGCCGCCGCCTCATCGGCCACGCCTGCGGCCGTGCGGGACGAATTCCGCGCCATGGTCGACCAGTTGCATCGCCACGGCTTCGAGGTGGTGCTCGACGTGGTCTACAACCACACGGCCGAAGGCGGTGCGGGCGGCCCGACCTTGTGCTGGCGGGGGCTGGACAATGCGAGCAGCTACACGCTGGACGGTACCGGCGGGTACGTGAACTTCACCGGCACCGGCAACGCGGTCAATATGGGTGAGCCGCGCATGGTGCAGTTCGTGATGGACAGCCTGCGCTGGTGGGTGCAGGCCTTCGGTGTCGATGGGTTCCGCTTCGACCTGGCAGCCACGCTGGGGCGCGACCCGGCGCTGCATCACCAGTTCAATCCGCATGCGGCGCTGTTCACGGCGATGGCGCAGGACCCGGTGCTCGCGCCCGTCAGGCGCATCGCCGAGCCGTGGGACGTGGCGTCCGGGGGCTACCAGGTCGGTGCGTTCGGACCGGGCTGGCAGGAGTGGAACGACCGCTTCCGCGACATTGCGCGCATGTATTGGCTGGGACACGAGTGCACGCCGGGGCAAATGGCGCGGCGGATGACCGGCTCCGACGACCTGTTCGCTCACAATGGGCGCAGCCCGCTGGCCAGCATCAACATGATCACGGCGCACGACGGGTTCACTCTCGCCGACGTAACGGCCTACCGCTATCGCCACAACGAGGCCAACGGCGAAGACAACCGCGATGGCAACGGCAACAACTTCAGTGCCAATGCCGGCATCGAGGGGCCGACCCAGGACGCAACGGTGCTGCGCCAGCGCGCCGCGTGGCGCAGAGCCCTGCTTGCCACGCTGTTGCTGGCGCAGGGCACGCCCCAATTGCTGGCCGGCGACGAGATGGGCAACAGCCAGCGGGGCAACAACAACGCCTACTGCCAGGACAACGCGACCAGCTGGCTCGAATGGGGTGGGGCCGACGAGGCGCTGATCTCCCTGGTTTCCGCGCTGGCGGCGCTGCGACGGCGCTACCCCGCATTCCGCCATCCGCGCTGGTTCCAGGGCCACGCGCTCCACGAAGGCGGGCATCCCTACACACCGGGCGGCGACATCGCCTGGTTGCGTCCCGACGGCCTTGCGCTGTCGGCCCAGGATTGGGACGACCCGTGGGAGCGCAGCTTTTCCTACGTCATCGAAGTGGGCGAGGGCATGCTTGCCGCCACCGAGCGGGTGATGGTGCTGCTTCATCCCGGCGAGTCGCCTCTTTCCTTCACGCTGCCCGAAGGACCGTGGCGCCTGGCCCTGGACACCTCCACATCCGGATGGGGCGGCGACCGGATGCTGAGCGGGCGCTGCGAGCTGGCGGGCCCGGCGATCTGTGTCCTGATCCAGCCCATCGATTCGGTGCGCGGCCGGAGTGAATCCGCATGACATCGGCCAAGCGCTCGCTTTTCGATGTCCGCAGCAGCGGCGTGCTGCTCCATCCCACGTCGTTGCCGGGGCCGCACGGCAGCGGCGACCTCGGCGACACGGCCCACCATTTCGTGGATTGGCTGGTGAGCGCGGGGCAGTCCCTTTGGCAGATGCTGCCGCTCAATCCGGTGGGCCCCGGCAACTCGCCCTACCAGAGCGTTTCCACCTTCGCCGGCAACCCCCTGCTGGTCGATCTGCCGAGCCTGGTCGAGCGTGGCTGGCTGAGCTCGGTGCCCGACGCGGACTTCGAACGCAAGCGCACCGACTACGCGCGGACTGCGCCGTGGCGCATGGCGCTGCTGCGCAAGGCGTGGCAGGGATTTGGCGAGCGTGCCGGGGACGGCGAGCGCGAACTGCTGCGCGACTTTTGCCGCCGGCAAAGCCACTGGCTGGGTGACTACGCCTTGTTCATGGCGCTCGACCAACGTTACGGCACACCGTGGAGCCGCTGGCCGGCGCAGTTCGCCTGGCGCGACGACGCGGCCCTCGCCCGCCTGGAAGAGGACGCTGCGGAAGAGATCGGTTTCTGGTGCTTCGTGCAATGGCAGTTCATGCAGCAGTGGCAGCGCTTGCGCAGCCATGCGCATGCGCGCGGCGTGCGCATCGTCGGCGACGCGCCGATCTTCGTCGCGCACCACTCGGCGGAGGTCTGGGCCAACAGCGCGCAGTACCTGCTGGATGCGCAGGGCGAGCCCACGGTCGTGGCGGGCG
>DATNBX010000298.1:0-10237 GCA_035571795.1 Ramlibacter sp. | reverse complement strand
GTGCGCGACTGGCGCGAGGTGATCTGGGCCATGACGACTCGGATGGACCCGGCGCGCGACACCATGCTGATCGAGAACACGCCGATCGACTACCTGGATTTCGCGTCGCCGGTCAGCGGCCTGGGCAGCAAGATGGGGCTGGACGCCACCAACAAGTGGCCGGGCGAAACCCAGCGCGAGTGGGGCCGCCCGATCGCGATGGATGCGGCCGTGCACGCGCGGGTCGAAGGGATCTTGAAGTCGCTCGGACTCTGAACGATGCCATCCCGGACTTGATCCGGGATCCACGCTGGCGCGCAGCTAACTACCCGTTGGCGCAGGCTGCGGCGATCTCGACGACGGCAGGAACGCGTCGGTGAAGCAGGCACTCTGGCTCAGGCCCTGCGCCATCATCGCAGGTACCGCCGCTTCGACCATGCGCAGCGATCCGCAGACATACACCTCGTAGCCGACCAGGTCGCCGAAATCTTCGAGCATGGCTTCGTGGACCAGGCCCGTGCGCCCGCGCCACTTGTCCTGCGGCTGCGGGTCCGAGAGCACTGGAATGACCCGGAAATTTTCGTGCTCGCGCTCCCACTGCTTGGCCAGATCCAGCAGGTACAGGTCCTGGCGCTGCCGCACGCCCCAGTACAGGCGCATCGGACGATTCAAGCCGCGGTGGAAGGCGTCCTCGACGATGCTCTTGATCGGCGCGAAACCGGTCGCACCGGCCACGAACAGGATCGGCCGCGCGCCCTCGTTCATCGTGAAGCTACCCAGGGGCCCCTCGAAGCGGACCATGTCGCCCAGGCCCATTTCCTCGAACACATGGGTCGTGAAGCGGCCGCCGGGGATGCGCCGCACATGCAGCTCGACCAGGGCGTTCTCGTGCGGCGGGTTGGCGAACGAGAACGGGCGCCGGTGGCCGTCATCCAGCACGATGTTGATGTACTGGCCGGCAGCGAACTGCACGGCCTCGCCCTCGGGCAAGGCGATCATCAGGCGCATCACGTCTTCGGCCATCCGTTCCATCCCGACCACCTGCCCGGCGTGCAGCTTGGGCGCGCCGACGCCGCCGTGATCCAGGCCTTCCACGTCGATCACGATGTCGCCCTTGGGTATTGCGCAGCACATCAGCGCCTTGCTCTGCTCTCTGACGGCATCGGGTAGAGCACTCAGCTGGTAGGGCCGCAGCGTGACGGCCCCGTGCTCGATCGTGCAAAGGCATACGCCGCAGCCGCCGTTGCGGCATTCGTAAGGCAACGGCAGGCCTTCGCGCAACCCGGCATCCAGGATAGTTTCGCCTGGACGAACCTTAAGCTGGGTTTCGGCGCCGTCGGCACTGTGCACCAGCAGCTGGTGCTCGACCCGGTCGGCCCGGCGAAATTTCGGCGGCCACCAGGGCAGTACCGCGAGCAGTGCCGTGCTGGCACCCACCAGCGCCCAGACCTGGCCCAGCGGCCACGCGACCAGCAGTGGGAATAGCGCGAGGTAGAACCAGTCGAGCCGCAGGCTGGACACGGCCGTGCCCAGGTCGGCCGCGCCGCCCTGGCTCAGCGCGGGCCGCACCAGTGAAAGCACCACCAGCGTCGCCACCAGACTCGCCGCGATCGGCCGCGGCGGCATCGTGCGCGCCTTCGGCACACGCTGCACGTGCACCCACATCAGCAGCAGCACCAGCAGCGGCAACCCGATGTGCATGAACGACAGCAGCGAGAAGAAGCGGTCGCCGACGCTGTTGGCATGAACGAAATTGCGCATCAGCGTGCCGCCGAAGCTGGGCAGCCAGTCGAGCCATTCGAAGCTGGTGACGATGACGAACTGCGCCAGCCGATCCCAGGGCAGCATGTAGCCGTTGATGCCGGAGATATAGACCAGCCAGATCAACGCCACGCCGGTGATCCAGGCAAACCAGCGATAGCCGTGATAGCGATCGAAGGCGAAATGGCGCAGCAGGTGAATCAGCATCGTGACGACCATCGCGTCCGAGGCATAGCGATGCACGCTGCGCAGGATGCCGCCGGCGAACCACTGGCCGTGCGTCAGCGCCTCGACCGACGAATACGCTTCGGCGACACCGGTCTCGAAGAACGCGTACAGATAAAGGCCGGTCCCGCCGACGACCCAGAACAGGAAAAAGGTAATCGCCCCCACGTGATAGAAGGGATTGAGCCGGTCGCCGAAGGCGCGGTTGAACAGCGCCTCGACGCGCAGGAACAACCATTGCAACAACGCCTGCAACTGCTTCATCAGCCGGCCGCTTGCAAGGTGCCGGACGGCAGCCTGGCACCGCGCATCGCGCGCAACACTATCACCACGAACAACAGGCCGCCGACGATGGCGATGGCGCCGCCCAGCCCCATCAGGCCCATGCCGGCGATCTCGGCGGTGCTGCGCAGGACTTGATCGGCACCGGCCACCTTGCGTTGCACGCCGTAGCCGCCCGACCACACCAGGCCGACGATGTGCATCAATTGGCCGGCGGCGTACAACCACGGCTGGCCGGTGGCCAGGCGACCCAGCGGCGCGCGATAACCAAGGGCGGGAAGCAGCTTGAAGACCACACCCATCAGCGCCAGGGTGACTCCGACGATGCAGCCGTGGTAGTGCGCGGGAATGCGCACGTTGCTGCCGCTGATGAAGACCCCGATCAGTCCGCCCGCGGCGAACAGCAGCACCGACGAGAGCAGTGCTGCGCGCAGGGGCCGTGCCGCGGCAGCCAGCGGCGGCGCGGCGCGCAGCCCGAACACCACTGCCAGGCCGACCGGCAGGATGGCCACGCCGCCGCCCAGGCGCATGGCCCACGTCAGCAGCGCGCGATGCTCCACCGAGGCGATGTCGTACGCGAGATAGGCATAGGGCGTGATAAACACGCTCGCCAGGGCGAGGCCGAACATCAGCAGCGTGACGCGCGGGCTGAGCGGCACGCGGGCGCCGCATGCGCCGGCGAGCCACAGCCAGGCCACCAGCATCAACAGCGTCCAGGTGAATTGCAAGGCATGACCGCCGCCCCAGAACAGGATCTCGTAGTAGGCCTTGCCGTTCAAGTCGCCGGGCAGCACCGCATAGGACCAGCCGAAAGCGAGCAGGGCCACGGCCGTGGCGATGGCGGCAGCGTTCAGGCCGAAGCGCAGCGCGCCGCGCCCGTCGAATTGCAATCCGAGCCTGGGCGCATTCGACAGGCTGCGCAGCACCAGCAGCCCGACCCCCGCCGCGAAGGCGAGCAGGCCCGCGATGAAAAGCGGCGCGGTAAACATTGGTATGTAGTTGGCCATCACCGCCTCGCCGCCACCGCTGAAGGGCGCCAGCGCCATCGACAGCGCGCCCATCGACGCCAGTCCCAACGCGCACCAGCCCCAGGTCATCCGGCGCGGTGAACCGTTCAGGCTCCACAGCATGCCCGCCAGCGCCATGAACCAGACCAGTACCGACAGATCGACATGCACGACGAGCGCAACATGAAACAGGTCCGCCACCGGCAGCAGCTGGTTCACGCCGGGCGTGCGCGAGAGCACCAGCAGGATCGAGAACAGGCCGGAGCCGATCAACGCGGCCAGGCCCAGCCACAGCCAGCCGCGCGCGAGCGCGAGGCGCGCGTCGGCGGGCGCCGTCAAGCTGTAGTCGGTGCGCGACTGGATGGCGGCTAACGGAAGCCGGGCAGCCGGCCCGGCAAGCGAAATCGGCAAGGCGCTCATGACAGGGTGATTCCTCCTTTTACCGGATCGAAGTCGATGACCAGCACCTGCGCCGGCTTGAGCGTCAACGTCGCCTCACGGGTGTGCGTGAAGGCGATCGCGGAGGCGCTGTCCTTCAGACGCACGGAAATGCGGTGTTCGCCGGCGGGCACGGCGATACGGTGGTAGACCGATGAAGCGCCGTCGCGCGACAGCCCGGAAGGCGCGGCCACTTGCCGGTACACGTTGGCGCCATCCAGATCGAGCTCGATCGTGACCGGCGAGCGCTCGCGGTCGCACTTCATCGGGGTGCGCATGTTGGGCGCCAGTTTGGCCAGTTCCTCGGCCGTGAACGGCCGGCAATCGGCAACGCGCTGGCCATGATGGATGAAACTCACCTTGACCAATGCTTGATTCGCCGGCAAGGCGCGATAGTCCGGCCAACCCGAAAAGACGCCGATGAAAAGCGCGAACGCGCCATAGAGCAGGGCTTGGCCGAACCAGGGCATGGATCTTTTCACGCTGCCACCCTTCAGGCACGCCGCAGCGCGCGGCGTGCCTTTCGCCGCGCCAGCCACTCGTTAAGCATGTACAGGGCCATGGCAAGGATGAAGGTCACGCCTCCGGCGATTTCGATGGCCAGACTGTAGTCGACCCGGTAGCTGCCGGTCTTGGGGTCGTACACGGTGCAAAGCAGGCGCACGCGGTCGATCAGGTCGGCCAGCTGCGTCTGAGGCGGCAGCGGCGCCCCCGAAAGCATTTGCTTGAGCGGCTCGCCGATCTCGTCCGCGGCCGGCTTGTCGCCGTAAACCTGTCGCGCGACGCGGCCTTGCGCATCGACCAGTGTGACTTGCAGGACGTGGTCGAAGCCGGCAGGCGTCGCTTCGTAGCGGAAACCGAAGTCGCGGGTGAGCGGCGCGACAATGGCCGCCGCAGGGCTGAGAAAGTCCCAGTTCGGTCGCGCAATGCGCTGTTGCGCCGCGAAGGCCTTCAGCGCTTGCGGCGAATCGGCCGGCTGGTTGAAGCCGATGCTGACGACGTTGAACAGGTTGTCGCCGAAGCGGCCCTGCAGGGCGCGCACCGTTTCGTCGAGCGAGCGTGTCGTGGTCGGGCACACCTGGAAGCAGCCGGTGTAGATGAAGCTGACCAGCAGCGGCTTGCCACGATAGGCGGCCAGGCGCACCGGCCGGCCCTCGCGATCCAACAACACGTAGTCGCCGACCGGCCGGCCGACGACCGCCTGGCTGGCACGGATGGCGTCGGCCTGATCGAGCGCTGGCGCCGCGGGCGGCTGCTCCGCCAACAGCACCGACGGCAACAACGCCAAGACCAGGCCCAGCACCTTCACCATCTTTGGACATCGTGCTGGAACCGGGTTCATCGGGTACTGCCTGCTTCCCGTCAGCGCAGCAGGCCGTCGATGGTGGCGGCAATGAGCAGGACGCTCAACTGGATCAGCGAAGCAAAGAACGATCCCATCGCCGTCGCACGGCTTGGCTGGCGCGCCAGCCGCCACGACTTGTGCACGAAATGCGCGCCGCCGCCGGCCGCCCCGATCGCGTAGACGGGCCCGGCTCCGAAGGCGAGCGGCAATAGCGACGCAACCACCAGCGCCACGGTGCTGGCGAACACGATCCAGGCCGCACGCTCGGTGCCGACGACCACGGGCAGCATCGGCACCCCCGCCGCTTCGTAGTCGCCCCGGTTGGCGATTGCAAGGCTCCAGAAATGCGGCGGCGTCCACAGGAACAGCACCAGGGCGAGCAGCAACGGCAGGGGTCCGGGCACGGGATCGACGGCGGCCGCGCCGGCCAGCACCGCAAAGCTGCCGGCCAAGCCTCCGACGACGATGTTCCACGCGCTGCGGCGCTTCAGCCAGACGGTGTAGACCACCGCATAGAAGAAAGCACCGAGGAACACGTACATCGCCGCCATCGGGTTCAACGCGTACCAGGCTGCGCCGACAGCGCCAGCCAGCAGCGCGGCGATCAGCAATAGCCAGGCCGGATGGTGCGGCAGCGCGCCGGTGGCGAAGGCGCGGCGGCGCGTGCGGGCCATGAGCTTGTCGGTGTCGTGCTCGGCGTACTGGTTGTAGGCGCCGGCGCTGGCCGAAGCGACCAGCACCGACAGCGCCAAGACCAACACTTGGCCCAGGCCGAGCGCGGCGCCGGGCGTCACCGCCAGGCCGACCAGCGCCGTCACCATGATCAAGGTGCCAATGCGCAGCTTGAACAGCGAGATCACGTCACGTGCGACTCGCGCCGTGCGGCGACCGGTGCCCTCCAGTGTGGTCGTGTTCATGCCGGGCTCCCGATCAGCTCAGGCCCCACAGCTGCCCGAGGTACTTCCAGTTGATGAAGTAGTACAGCACGAAGGCGACCAGGAACACCATCGCCAGCATGAACGTACCCGGCGCTGCAAAACCGGCCGAGCCGTAGCTTTGCGCCACCGCGGTGGGCGCGGTGGGCGGAATCGGCGTGAACATCGAACTCACTTTTCCGGTGTCGAGTTTCTTGCCCCACAGCAGCGAGCCGACCGTGACCAGGATATAGATGCCGCCGCCGGCGATCGCGGCCACGCCGGCGATGCCGACCAGGGCCATCATCAGGTACGCCGCACCGGGCCACTCGTAGCCCAAGGCAGCGCCGCTAAGCGCCATATCCCAGTGCCGGCGCGACACGCCGAGCGTACCCGCGCCCATCATCACCAGGCAGAAGAAGTACATCGACAGGCCGAACAGGTAGGGCTGGATCTTCGCCAGGCCGGGCATGATCATCTCGCGGCGGAACAGCACGGGAATCAGGAAGTAGGTCAGGGCCATGAACGACAGCGTCGTGCCCACCACCACCGTGGCGTGGAAATGGCCCGGAACGTAAACGGTGTTGTGGATCAGCATGTTGAGCTGCTCCGTGCCCATCATCACGCCCGAGATGCCGCCCAGGAAGCCGAAACCGATCAGCGAAATGAACATGCCAGAGAACACCGGGTTGCCCCAGGGCGCCTTGCGCAGCCACCCGAACAGGGTCTTGTTGAAGCCCTTGGCGCGTTGCGCGACTTCGATCGCACCGGGAATCGTCAGGCCGTGGATCATCGACGCCAGCACCGCGAAGTACATGAAGTAGCTGGTGTTGACGACCTTCCAGCCGGTCGACAGCCCCGGATCCGCCAGCAGGTGGTGCGCGCTCGCGAGCTGCAGGAACAGGATGTACAGCAGGAAGGCGCCGCGGCTGACGCGCTCGGACATCGGCTTGGCGCCGAAGGCGATCGCGGCCACCGCGTACCAGATCGAGATGTGCGCAGCGACGTTGATCTGCTGCGACGAGTGGCCGAAGGCCCACCAGATCGTCCGGTAGACCAGCGGGTCGACCTGCTTGACGATGCCCACCGACATCAGGAACGTCGGGATCAGGATGATCGCGCCCGAGGCGATGGTGAACACCGCGATGATCGCCGCCGTGATGGCGCCGAAGGTCACCAGCGGCACCGAACCCTGGTAGGTCTTTTCGCGCTTGGCGATCACCAGCGTGCCGAAGAACACGAAGCAGCCGATCAGCGCGCCGACAGCGAACAGGATCAGGCCCAGGTAGAACGCCGGCGACGCCATCATCGGCACGTACGACGTCATCATCACACTGGAGCCGCCCTGGAACACCGCGACGTTGTTGGTCACCGCGCCGATCAGCATCAGCGCGAACGCGAGCCAGGCCATGTTGGGCGTCGCGATCCGGCATCGCAAGAGCGTGGACGAACAGAAATAGAGCACCGCCATCTCGAAGAAGATGATCCAGAAGATCAGCATGTCGATGCCGTGGGCGGTGAGCACCATGTAGAAGGTGTCGGCGGCCAGCCAGTGGACCGCGGGCCAGCGCGTGAGCACCACGCCGATGGCCAGCAGGCCACCGACCAGGAGCACGACCACAGCGACGACCGCGTTGGCGATCATCAGCTTTTCGGCCTTGGCCTCGAACTGCAGCCCGGAACGCGGGCAGGTGCGGTAGGTGGTGGTGTGAAGGGGGGTCGTCGGGACCGGAATCGTTGCGGACATGTTTGCCTCTTATTTGACGTAGATGCGCCCGACCATCGTGTGATGGTTGATGCCGCAATATTCGTTGCAGACGATCGAGAAAGTGCCCGACTGGTTGGGCGTCACCTTGATCACGTGCTCGTAGCCCGGCACCACCTGGACGTTGATGTTGGCCGGCTGCAGCGAGAACCCGTGGTTGTAGTCCATCGCCGTCAGGTGCAGCTTGTAGGTCTTGTCCTTTTCCAGCTCGATGATCGGCCACCAGTTCCACAGGCGCGCGACCAGGTAGACGTCGCTACCCGCCGGCGGCGCGACCACCGGGATCTTCTGGTCGGTCTCGGTGCGCACGGTGTACTTGTCCACGACCGCCTGCGCCTTGGCGGAGAACTGGTCGGGCGTGGTCTTGTAGGTTTCGGTCGACAGGTTCTGTTTGCCGTAGGCGTGCCAGTAGATCATCATGAAGAACATCACCATGCACCAGGCAAAGGCGATGGCGATCCAGGTGCCCTCGACGCGGTCGAGGGGGTGTTTCCACCAAAGACGTTCCGCCGGCGGAAGAATAGCGCTCATCGATCGGCTCCTTTATTTCGCCAGGGGAATGGTCAGGATGTCGATGACGCCCCACAGGGTGTAGACCACCATCGGGATCAGCACACCCAGGAACAGCAGCAGGAATGGGTTGTCCAGAAGTTGCTGCATCAATGGCACTTTGCCGTTTTCCGTGTCGTTGTCGCTCACGTTGTCTCCTATTAGTAGTGGGGCAGGTGTCGCGCATGGTGTCGGCTTGCTGTCGACCTGCCTTTGATCTGGCGCAAGAAGATGCATTTCAAATACCTCTTCATCGGGGAATACCCCAAGCTAACCGCGACTAGCATGGGAACCATGTCTGGACTTGACACCCGAATTCCCACACTGAAGAAATTGGCATGGGCCTGCGCCGCACTGGTCCTGGCGATCACGAGCCTGAGTGCTTTCATCCGCTTGTCGCGTGCCGGGCTGGGCTGCCAGCCGTGGCCGCAGTGCTATGCGCAGGCCCTGCAGGCGACCGGCCAGCCGGCCGCAGCGCCGGTGGAGGGGCCGGTGGCGGCCGCGCGGATCGCGCATCGGGTGGTCGCCGTGGTGGCGCTGTTGCTTGTGATCGGGCTGGTGATGACCACCCTGTCCAAGGAGCCGATGCTGTGGCGCGAAGGGCGCATGGCCCTCGGGCTGCTGGCGCTTGCCTTGTTCCTGGCGATTCTCGGGCGCTGGACCACCGACGCGCGGGTGCCTGCAGTGATGCTCGGAAATCTGCTGGCAGGTTTCGCGATGCTCGCTCTGAGTTGGCGCCTGGTTCAAGCAGTCAGTCAGCAGCCCGCTGCGATCGCGGCCCAGGACAGCCTCGCCCTCTGGGCAGGAATCGGCGCGGCACTGCTGGTGGTGCAGATCGTTTTGGGCGGCCTGGTCAGTGCGGGGCACGCGGGCCTGAGCTGCCCGCAACTCCTGGCGTGCGACACGGCCGCCGGATCCTGGCAATTCCTGGACCCGTGGCACGAAACGCCGCTCGATGTCACGGACCCAGCCAATCCGGCCGGTGCGCTGGTGCATGCGCTGCATCGGGCCGGCGCGCTGGTGGTCGCGGCCGTGCTGTTGCCGCTGGGCGTGGCGGCATGGCGCAATGGCCGCCGCACGGGCGCCGCGGTGATTGCGCTGCTGGTGCTGCAAGCTGCCCTCGGCGCGCTGCTGGTTATCGGCGGCTTGCCTTTGGCAGTGGCGCTCGCACACAACATGACCGCGGCATTGCTGCTCACGGCAGTGCTGGGCCTGGCGGCTGACAAGTAGCTAGCCTTGGATGGCTACTTCGTTCGCAGGCGGGAATTCTTGAACGCAGAGGACGCAAAGATCTCACAGAGGTCGCAGAGGAATTCAATGACAACCTGGAGTTGTTCTCTGCGTTCTCTGCGAATCCTCTGCGTCCTCTGCGTTCAATAAGACCTTGGTGGGCAGGCCATTATGAAAAAGAAAGGGTCTCGCCGGTCGGGCCGAGCGCGAGGTAGCCGCCGAAACGGCCGGCACGCACGTTGTCGACCATCGCGTGCAATGCGCTGTCCACCAGGGCTGCCGACGGCGGCTTGCCGCCCCGACCCGGCAGCCCGCCGATGAAGACAACCTGCCAGGGTGGGCTCGCCTGGCGTGATTCGGCCACCAGCGCCTCGAAGCTGGTGAGGTCGTCCACGGCCTTGTCCACGCAGGCCAGGGGTGAGAGGGCGCCGCCCTGGCCCGCTTCGAAACGCGCGCGCTGCGCGGGAGTGGCATCGGCCGGCAATTCGGCCGCGGCGAAGACGAACAGCAGCCGCTGCGGCTCCGGTTGCGCTGCCGCCGCCTGCAGCAGCAGCTCGAATTGGGTTGGAGTTGTCATGGGTGACAAGCGTCGCCGAATTCCGGTGCCGTAGCCGGAGGCGCCGGACGGTACGTTTGATCCAGATCAAGTTTGGCGGCGGACCCGGTCGTTAGCATAGGTGCATCTGAAATACACCTTTAAAACCCAGCTTCACTTCAACGGAGTTCACATGACCACTGCCAC
>DATNBX010000297.1:0-4460 GCA_035571795.1 Ramlibacter sp. | reverse complement strand
TTGGAGGCTTCGTGCGTGGCCTTCGGCAGGATCACTTTTTCGCCGTCGAAGCGCGGCTCTTCGGTATCGACCGTCCGATTGAACGGCGCGTACTTCTCCCGCGCGATCCGCTCGCAGGTATCGAAGACCGCGTCGAACGTTTCGCGGGAATGGTCGGCAAAACGCGCCCGCCGCGTCAGCTCCTCGGCGCGGAGCCAGTCGTAGAGCAGGAAATCGAGTGTTGCGCGCAAAGACATGGTTTCAACTCCAGGTTGTCATTGCGGGCCTGACCCGCAATCCATGTCACGCCGGCCAAGGCCCCGCGTTTCGAGGCATGGATCCCGGGTCGAGCCCGGGATGACAGCCTCAAAGTACTTCGAACACGCCCGCCGCGCCCATGCCGCCGCCGATGCACATCGTCACGAGCACACGCTTGGCGCCGCGCCGTTTGCCTTCGATGAGCGCATGGCCGGTCAGGCGCTGGCCCGAAACGCCATAGGGATGACCCACGGCGATGGCGCCGCCATTGACGTTCAGGCGATCGGCGGGAATGCCGAGCCGGTCGCGGCAGTAGATCACCTGCACGGCGAACGCTTCATTCAGTTCCCAGAGGTCGATGTCGCCCACTTTCAGGCCCAGCTTGTTCAGCACCTTGGGCACTGCGAACACCGGCCCGATACCCATCTCGTCGGGTTCGCAGCCGGCGACGGCAAAGCCGAGGAAGCGGCCGAGCGGCTTCAGGTTCTTCCTGCTTGCGTACTCTTCGCTTACCACGACGCAGGCACCGGCGCCATCGGAGAACTGGCTGGCGTTGCCGGCCGCGATCACGCCCCCCGCAAGGGCCGGCTTGATGCCGCTGATGCCTTCCTTGGTGGTGCCCTCACGCGTGCCTTCATCCTTGCTGACGGTGACTTCCTTGGTGCGAAGACCCATCACCGGATCGGCGACACCGGCTTTCACGGTGATCGGCGCAATCTCGGCGTCGAAACGCCCTGCGGCCTGCGCCGCGCAAGCCTTCTGCTGGCTGGCCGCTCCGTACTCATCCATGACTTCGCGGCCGATCTTGTAGCGCTTGGCGACCTGCTCGGCTGTCTGAAGCATCGACCAGTAGATTTCCGGCTTGATCTCGTCCAGCCCGGGGTCGCGCAGCATGTGGGTGTTCATTTCCTGCTGCACGCAGGAAATGCTTTCCACGCCGCCGGCCACGAAGACTTCGCCTTCCCCCGCGATCACGCGCTGCGAAGCCAGCGCGATGGTCTGCAGGCCCGAGGAGCAGAAGCGGTTCACGGTCATGCCCGACACCGTTACAGGACAGCCGGCCTTGAGCGCGATCTGCCGCGCGATGTTGGCGCCAGTGGCGCCCTCGGGGTTCGCGCAGCCCATGATCACGTCTTCGACGGCATCGGCGGCGATGCCGGCGCGCTCGAGCGCGTGCTTGACCACGTGGCCACCCAGCGTGGCGCCGTGAGTCATGTTGAAGGAACCTTTCCAGCTCTTGGCCAGGGGTGTGCGGGCGGTGGAGACGATTACAGCGTTGGTCATGGCGTTCTCTCTTGAAATTGGTGATGAAGGTCCTGGATCCCGGCCTGCGCCGGGATGATGGCCGGCAGCTGCTCATGCAGCCTTCCGGTCGTCAGTTGAAGGTCTTGCCTTCGGCCACGAGCCGGGCCAGCAGCGGCGCGGGTTCCCAGAACTTCGCGTCATCGCGCGGGTTGCGCTGGAATCGCTTCATGGCCTGCGCGACATTGAACAGGCCGACCTGGTCGGCGTAGAGCATCGGGCCGCCGCGGTAAACCGGAAAGCCGTAGCCGGTGAGGTACACCATGTCGATGTCGCTGGCCTTGGAGGCGATGCCGTCTTCCAGGATGCGCGCGCCTTCGTTGACCAGCGCGAACACCAGCCGCTGGACAATTTCCTCGTCGGCAATCTTGCGCGGCGTGATGCCCAGTTCCTTGCGGTGGTCCTCGATCATCTTGTTGACCAGCTGGGACGGGATGGCGTCGCGCTTGCCCGGCTGATAGTCGTACCAGCCGGCGCCGGTCTTCTGGCCGAAGCGGCCCAATTCGCACAGCTTGTCCGCGGTGCGGCTGTACAGCATGTTCGGATGTTCGATCGCGCGGCGCTTGCGGATGGCCCAGCCGATGTCGTTGCCGGCCAGGTCGCCCATGCGGAACGGCCCCATCGCAAAGCCGAACTTCTCGATCGCCGTGTCCACCTGCTGCGGCGTGGCGCCTTCATCCAGCAGGAAGCCGGCTTGGCGGCTGTACTGCTCGATCATGCGGTTGCCAATAAAGCCGTCGCACACGCCCGACACCACCGCGGTCTTCTTGATCTTCTTGGCGACCGTCATCACCGTCGCCAGCACGTCCTTGCCGGTCTTGTCGCCGCGGATCACCTCCAGCAGCTTCATCACGTTGGCCGGGCTGAAGAAGTGCATGCCGACCACGTCCTGCGGCCGCTTGGTGAACGACGCGATCTTGTTCACGTCCAGCGTCGAGGTGTTCGACGCCAGGATCGCGCCCGGTTTCATGGTTGCATCGAGCGTCTCGAACACCTTCTGCTTGACACCCATTTCCTCGAACACCGCCTCGATCACGAGGTCGGCGTCCTTCAGGTCCTTGTAGTCGAGCGTCGTCGACAGCAGGCTCATGCGCTGGTCGTACTTGTCGGCTTTCAGCTTGCCCTTCTTGACCTGCGATTCGTAGTTCTTGCGAATCGTCGCCAGCCCTTTGTCCAGCGCCTCCTGCTTCATCTCGAGAATCTTCACCGGGATGCCGGCGTTCAGGAAGTTCATCGAAATGCCGCCACCCATCGTGCCGGCGCCGATCACGGCCACCGACTTGATCTCGCGCAGCGGCGTGTCGGGGGAAACATCGGGAATCTTGGAGGCGGCCCGCTCGGCAAAGAAGATGTGGCGCAGCGCACGGCTTTCGGGCGTGAACATCAGGTTGGCGAAGATCTCACGCTCAGCCGCAATGCCCTGCTCGAACTTCATCGTGGTGGCCGCCTCCACCGCATCCACGCACTTGGGCGGGGCCGGGAAATTCCTGGCCATCCCTTTGACCATGTTGCGCGCGAACTGGAAATACGCCTCGCCCTGCGGGTGCTTGCAGGGCAGGTTGCGCACCAGCGGCAGCGGCCGGGCATCGGCCACCGACCGGGCAAAAGCGATCGCTTCATCCAGCAGCGACTGCGGGGAAGCCGCCATGCGGTCGAACAATTTCTGGCCGGGCTGCTGCGCAAGCAGCTCGCTCTTGACAGGCTCGCCGCTGACGATCATGTTCAACGCGATTTCCACGCCCATCGCACGCGGCAGGCGCTGTGTGCCGCCGGCACCCGGGATCAGTCCCAATTTCACTTCGGGCAGCGCGATGTTGGCCCCGGGCGCGGCGATGCGGTAGTGGCAGCCCAATGCGAGTTCGAGCCCGCCGCCCATCGCGATCGAATGCACGGCAGCCACCACCGGCTTGGCCGAGTACTCGATCGCCAGGATGACCGACCCGAGGTTCGGCTCGGCCAGCGCCTTGGGTGTGCCGAATTCATTGATGTCGGCGCCGCCCGAGAACGCCTTGCCGGCGCCCGTGATGACGATGGCCTTCACCGAGGCGTCGGCGTTGGCCTGCTCCAGACCGCTGGCCAGGCCCAGGCGGGTCGCGTGTCCCAGCCCGTTGACGGGCGGGTTGTTCATCGTGATGACGGCGACGTCGCCATGCACCTTGTATTCAGCGGTCATGCTGGTGTCCTTGAAAAAATAAAAAGAACGCTCGTTCTATTTTGATTGTAGAAAATCGCTGCTGCCGCGGTTGTCCCAGTTGGGACAAGTCCTGCGGCCTGCCATGCCCGGGGTGACCGGCAAGCTCACTAGACCTCCAGCCACTCCTTGCGAATATAGGCGTCGGCGCGCAGGCTGTCAGGCGTGCCCTGAAACACGATGCTGCCGTGCCCCATGACCAGCGCCCGATCGGAGATCGCCATGGCGATCGTGAGTTTCTGCTCGATGAGCAGCACCGAGATGCCGCGCTCCTTGAGCTTCTGCAGATACTCGCCGACGAGCTCGACGATCTTGGGCGCCAGGCCTTCGGTGGGCTCGTCGATGATGATCAGGTCAGGGTCTCCCATCAGCGTGCGGCACAGAGTCAGCATCTGCTGTTCGCCGCCCGAGAGCACGCCCGCCTCTGTGTGCTGTCTCTCCTGCAACCGCGGGAACATCGTGTACATGTCGTCGAACGCCCAGCGGCCGGTCTGCTTCGCGCTTTTCTGGCCCAGCATCAGATTCTGGTGCACCGTCAACTTGGGGAAGATGTCGCGGTTTTCGGGCACGTAACCGATCCCCAGATGGGCGATCTCGTAGGGTTTCATGCCGAGTGTGTGCCGGCCTTTCCAGTCCACCGTGCCGGTGCACTGGACCATGCCCATGATCGCCTTGGCCGTGGTCGAGCGGCCCGATCCGTTGCGGCCGAGCAGCGCGACGATCTCGCCCG
>DATNBX010000296.1:0-31513 GCA_035571795.1 Ramlibacter sp. | reverse complement strand
GGCTTTGCCGTACTTCAGCAGGCCGCCGGCCCGCAACAGTTCGGCGGCGAGACGATCCCGCCCGGCCACCAGCACGTCCAACGGCGGCATTTGGCCACGCTGCAGGCGATCGATCAACCCGAAGTCGGTAGTGGTGAAGATTCCCAGGTTGTCGCAGTTCTGCCGGAAGATGCGCTCGAAACTGTTCGCCACGATCAGCCGGATGCCCGCGTGCAAGTGCGCCAGTGGGCTGTGCTCGCGGGACGAGCCCTTGCCGTATCGATTGCCTGCGACGATGACCGAGAACCCGCCCTTCCTCACGGCCTGGCGGCCGATCGGATAGACCCCGCCGGCCTGGTAAGCGGTCAGGACCAGCTCGCCCAGCCGGTGGTCGTATACGGTGCTGGCGACCTGCGATGTCATCTCGTCGGTCGACACGTCGTCACGCAGGGTGCCTGCCTCGGCCGCCGTGAGGTCGCGCCCCTCGAGCTGGGACCTGACCAACTCGGGATCGGCACTGAGGAACAGGATCCGGCCCGGCAGGGAAATGTTCATGGGGTGCTCGAGGATACGAAGAAGATGTGCAGGAGGGCGTGCTCGACTTATTGCGGCTCGAGCCCGACCTTCTTCACCAATGCGGCGTATTTCGCCAGCTCCCGCCGGAATGCCGCTTGCGCTTCCTCGGACGTGCTCACGTTGATGGTGTTGCCCTGCTTGGCCATCGCATCCTTGACCGCAGGATCGGCAAAGGCAGCGGCGACCGCGTCGTGCGCCTTCTTGACGGACGCGGCGCGCATGCCTTTCGGGCCGATGACCGCGAACCAGGCTTCCACCGCGAAATTCGAAAGGCCCTGTTCAGCGAACGTGGGAATCTCGGGTGCGGCCGGCGTGCGCTGCGGCGTGAGCATGCCGATCGCGCGCAGCGCACCGCTCTTGATGTGCGGCTGCACGCTCGGAAGCGCCGCGGTGCCGAATTCGACCTGGCCGCCGATCATGTCGGTCACCATCGGACCGACGCCTTTGTAGGGAATGTGCTTGGCGGTAGCGCCGGCCGCCTCCAGAAACAACTCGGTCGCCAGGTGCAGGATGGTGCCGTTGCCGCCCGATGCGAAATTCAACACCCCCGGCTTGCTCTTGAGCAGGGCAATGAATTCCCGGCTGTTGGTCGCAGGCACTTTCGCCGGGTTGACCACCAGCACCATCGGCGTCGCGCCCACCACCGCGATCGGCGTGAAGTCGCCCGGCATGTCGAACGGCAGCGACTTGAGCACGCTCGGAAAGATCACGACGTTGTTGGAGACCACGGACAGCGTGTTGCCGTCGGGCGGCGAACGCGCCAGCGTCTGCAGTCCGACCACGCCGCCCGCCCCGGGCTGGTTCTCGACCACGACCGACGCGTTCAGCGACTTGGCCAGTGCCGGCTGCGCGGCGCGGGTGATGGCGTCGACGCCCGAACCGGTAGCGTTGGGCAGGATGAATTTGACCGTGCCGGACTGGGCGTAGGCGCACAGGGGTGAGAGTCCGGCCGCCATCGCCGCCACCGAGGCGGCCAGCACGGTGCGCCGTGAGAAGTTACGGCGAGTGTTCATGGTTGTCTCCTTTGACGCAGGAATCGTGTGGGCAGAAGTCTAGGGATTCCGTTCGGATTTCAGAAGTGGTCATTTGCCAGCCTTATGATTCCCTTTCGGAAACACAGGCGCACCTTCCGGCATGCTCGACCTGGACCTCAAATCGCTGCGGCTGTTCGTCGCGGTATGCGACCACCGCAACATCAGGCAGGCCGCTGCCGAAGAGCACATCGAGGCTTCGGCGATCAGCAAGCGAATCGCGCAACTCGAGGAGATGCTGGGCGCCGCGCTGCTGGACCGTGGACGCCGCGGCGTGGTGCCAACGGTGGCCGGTCAGGCGCTGCTCGAGCACGCGCGCAATGTGATGTTCACCCTCGGGCGCATCGAAGCCGAGACGGCGGACCTGTCATCGAATGTGCAGGGCCAGGTGCGGCTCGTGGCCAGTGCCTCGGCCATCGCCCAAAGCCTGCTCGACGACATCGCCGCGTTCCTGCGCGATCCGGCCCACCGGGCGATCAAGGTGGACATCGAGGAGCGCCACAGCAGCGACGTGCTGCGCCTCGTCCGTGACGGCGGTGCCGCGCTGGGTGTCTGCTGGAACAACCTGGAGTTCGGCAGCCTGTCCGAGTTGCCGTACCGGCAAGACGAACTCGCCTTGGCGGTGCACCCGGACCACCCGCTGGCGCGCCGCCGGTCGGTCCGCTATGTCGATACGCTGGATTACGAACAGGTGGGCCTGCCGCCATCATCCAACGTCACGCGGTTGCTGGAGCAGACGGCTGCGCGCGAAGGCCGGCGGGTGTTGTGGCGAGTGGTGGTTTCGAACATCGATTCGGCTTTTCGGGTGGTCGCCGCGGGACTGGCCATCACCGTGATGCCGGCGCAAGTGGGCGCCTTTTATCGCAAGCAATCCGCGCTGCGCCTCATCCCGCTGTCGGACCCGTGGGCCCGCCGCCGCTTCTCGATCCTGTTCAAGGACCGGACTTCCCTGTCGCTAGCCGCACAGCTCATGCTGGATCATTTGAGCCGCTGCACTGGTTGAATGAAGCCAGGTTCAGCAATGCGAATCGGCGCCTCACGATTCCTTCTTCAGCTTGTCGAGCAGCGGCAGAATGGTCTTCCTGAGCGCCTCCGGCGTGATCGGTCCGAGCTCCTTGTGGCGAATGACGCCGTTCTTGTCGATGATGAATGTCTCGGGGACGCCATAGACCCCGTAGTCGATGCCGACCCTGCCGTCGCCGTCGAATGCCACCAGCTCATAAGGGTCAGCGTTCTGCGCCAGGAACCTTAGCGCCGCGGGGCGCGTGTCTTTGTAATCCAGGCCAACGAGCGGGACCACATGCGCGCGTTGAAGTTCCACCAGCAGCGGGTGCTCCAGCTTGCAGGTCACGCACCAGGAAGCGAAGACATTGAGCATCCAGACCTTGCCCTTCATCTCTTCCGGTGAGAAGGTCTTTTCGGAGGCCATGACTTGCGGCACCTTGAACCGGGGCGCCGCCTTGCTCACCAGCGGCGAAGGAATCTCATGCGGATCGCGGGTCAGGCCGAACCCGAGGAAGCCCATCAGCACGCCAAACAGCGCGAGCGGGAGCAGGAACTTGGCTTTCATGTGCGGCTGGCAGAAAAAGCGGTGCGCGACTGGGTCGCGCACCTGATCACGTTACGTCAAGACTTGCCTTGCCGAAGGGCCGGGAATATCAACCATTCCCGGCTGCGTCTCAGAACTTGTCAGCAAGATACGACGGATCCTTGATTTCAAAGGCCGGATTGCCCATGAGTTTCTTTTCGCCCCGGTTGTCGAGGTATTTCTTCAGCTCAAGGTCCACCTTGATCGGCGCATTCACGCCTGCCTTGGCCAAGGCTTGCCGCAGCAGCCCCTCGGCCTTGCCGGCGAAGGCGACGGCGTCCCCGGTGATCCTCAGCGCTTCGGTGGGATTGTGGAAACCGACCGAGTTCTCTGCGCCTATGAAAACAACGCGATAGAAGGCCTCTTCATAGTAGTCCTTTGCCTTGTCATAAAGGTCCTTGTCTACGAGCTTCCCTTCGGCCTGGGCCTTGTGCACTATCTCGAAAAGCTTGGCCACGGTCGCCGTTGCATAACCGGACCTGATCATTTGGGAAGTGGTCCTATCCTGGATGGCGGTGACCTGTCCCTTCAGCCACTCGCCGCTCTCGGTATGACACTGCACGCATGCCTTCATATCGTTCTTGAGGGGGCTCATGACGCGATGATCCGAGGCCTTGTTGACGCCGACCTTGGTATAGGGCATGTGGCAATCGGCGCAGGCCGCCCCTGCCTTCCAGTGAACGCTGTTATTCGAGAACAGCTCAAACTCCGGATGGCGGATAAAGCCCATCTTGAACCCGGTGACGGTTTGCTTGAACTCTCTGTAGGAGTCGTCGCTCCTGATCTTCTTGATGATATTTTCAACCGTGATTGCGCCCCACTTGCTGCCCTGCCAGGGGAAGAACAGCCCCGTGGAATGCATGTCCTTGTCCTTCGGAATGTTATAGGTAACGTGGCACTGGGCGCAGACGATGCTTCTCTTCTCCTGCCGTGACAGCTTGTCGGCGTCCACCCCCATATCGTTCAGCGCAGCCGTCAAGGTGAAGCCGCGCGATATCTTGAGGGACATGTCCTTGTTGTCGTGGCAGTCGACACAGGCGACGCCGAGCGTCCTGTGTTTTTCCGGGATCAACGCGAGTATTTCCTTGTAAGGCTTCGAATAGTAGTCCGCGCCTTTTGTTTTCTGGAGGGCGGGAGCGTAAGGAGTCTTGCAGCTGAGACACACACCGCCCGCCTTGACCCGGGACGGGTCCACATCGAGCTGATCGCGCAGCATATTCGCATGGCCCCTCGGCTCGTTGTATTCGACGCCGAATCCCCATCCATTGAACAGCAGGGCCATATACGGGTATTCCGACAACTTGTCATAAGTGACCTTGTCGGCATCGAAACCTCGCTTGTATGTGCTCTTTCCGGTGGGCGTGGGCTCCTCGGTCTTCTTCCACAGCTCATACTCGGTCGGAAATGCTTTGCCCCAGACGGCCGGATCTACCTCGCCGTCCGGGATACTGACCGTCTTTACCGGCTCGATCTTCGCCGGCTGGCAGCCGGCCACCAACAAGGACGCCGCAGCAACAAGCGCCATCAAGAGAACCCTAGCTCGTTTCATTTTCGACTCCATATCAATTACCAATCGTGTCGTCTCCAACCGCCGACTTGTCTGGCGGTCAGGTCAAAAGGTCGCCATCGCCCCGCTCCTTCGATGCGAGAGCCTCCTGTGGCATTCCCAGCATTTCCGGTCCGAGTCGATCAATTCCACCGTGGAACTGTGACACCGTATGCAATTGGCCTGCAGCACCTGGGCGCTGTGATCCGACAGCTTGACTTGCTCGGGCGCCAGGCCCGTATAGAACAGGACTGCGTCCTTCACGCCGTCGATCGATTTCCACGCGTAGTGCAGCGCCACGTTGTCGTTCGGCAGGTGGCAGTCGACGCAAAGCTTGCGCCGGTGCGCGCCCGCGTGGGCAAAGGCCTCGTAATTCGATTCCATCGTGTGACACCCGCCGCAGAAGATCGGCGCTTCCGATCTCGCAAGCACTTGGGGTGGGCCGAACAAGAGGAAGCCGAACACCAAGACTCCCAACGTCCCAAAACTGACGAGATACTTCCAAATCTTCCTGGGTTTTCCGTCTGCCATATCCTGGCTCCATTCTTCAAATCTCTATGAGCCTCGGACGCGGAAGGGCCGTTCCCGGCCCTCCCGTGCCGGATCGCTCACATTTGCAGGGCCTTGGCAATCGCCGCGATCTGGGCCGAAGTCAATGACGACAAGGAGCCCATGCCGCCCGTCTTGGCGTTGATGGCGTTCTGGATGGCGGTCGCCGTCGCATCCATCTTGTTCGACGAGGCCAGGGCTCCATGGCAGCTGGCGCAGTCGGCGACGTACAACGCGGCACCATCGATCACCGGAGCCGGGGCTGAGGCTGCCGGAGCGGGAGTCGATGCCGCCGGCGCCGGAGTAGATGCGGCCGGAGCTGGTGCCGGAGCCACCGGGGCTGCGAGCCCGAGCGAACTCTTGGGCATGATCTCCATTTCGTGCGTTCCGTTGTTGAAGGGAATTTCGGTAATAAGCTTGCCGTCGGCGGCATTGAAAACCTGGATCCCTGCGACCGCCCGGCCGCCCAACAGATACGGATAGCGTTTTGTGTTGGTTCCCTGTGTATAGACGCGCGACCCGTCGTTGCTGACCTGGACGTGGGCGCTTCCGCCGTCGCTCGCCTTCCACACTGCGGCCCAGGTGGCCCTGTCGATCTTGACGAGACTGCCACCGCTTGTCAGATAGCCGTACTTGCCATCGGGGCTGAAATTCTGGTGCGTAGAGGCGTACGGAATCTTCCCCTTGATCGTCAAGGTTTCCGTATCAATGACGGTCACATCCGCCCCGCTGACCCAGGCTTCCTTGCCATCCGTGGTCAAGTTGACGGAGTGGATGCTCTGGCCAATGGGAATCTTCTTGACCAGAGTATTCGTCGCGATGTCGATGACCGCCACGGCATTGGTTGCAGGCACGTCAGCAGGCGCCTTCGTGAAATTGTTGACCGGCGGCTCACCGGTGACGGTGACGAAGATGTACTTGGTGGGAATCGGAATCCGCCGCGATACTCCATTTGCGTCGGTCTTCCAGAAATAGCTCGTCTTGGTGGGATAGACGACCATGGCGCCAAGATCGATGTCCTTGATCTTCGTGAACGTCGCGACGTCGATGACCGAGAGGAACTTCTCATACTGGTTCGCGACATAAAGATATTTGTCGTCGGGCGAGAGCGCGGAGTGATGCGCTCCCTTGCCCGCAGGCGCGCGGCGGGTCTCCAGGAAAGTCTTGGGGTCGTACTCGATGGCGTACGACGGTTCGTCATAACTTCCCCAGACAGTGCCGTAGATCCTGTCCATGGCCAGGTTGGTGACCGCGGAGTGGTTGTCGTGGAGTTCGGGATAGGTATATTGATGCGCCGTCTTGAGAGTCGGGATGTGACGGCCATCGGTTCCATCCGCATCGATGGCTGCGACGATCTTGTCGTACTTGCTGTCCATCAGCCAGATCCTGGTAGCCGGTCCGCCGCCCGAAAAGAGAATCTGATCCTCCGGGCCGGTGCCTTGTGTTACCGCGATGTCGACGACGGGCGCAACGGGAACAACGGCGGGCACCACCGCCTGGGCTACGGCTTCGCTGCCGCCGCAACCCGCTAGCAATGTTCCCAGCGCCAGCGCAGCGGACGTCACGGCGGTTATCAGGAAAAGCTGTTTATGTTTGGCAAGTTTCATTGATCTACCCCATCTTCCTCAGTCAAGAAAATCGGTCTGAATCAGTTCCCTGCTCGCTCATGGCGACCGGCTCTGATCCCCAATTTCATGATGAAATATAACGGTCGCCCCGCGGACGCAACATTCCCAGTACCGGGTAATTTGCAATACCCAGATATGTGTAGAGGGGTTCCGGTTGTCTGAGCCGCGCCTGTCCACGGAAAGCTTGCCGCCGGCAGCCAGTAGCACGTTGGTGAACAACTCGGCGGAAAACTGACTGCCCTGATCGGTGTCGACGATCTCGGGCGGGCTGCGCTCAGGGCGGGGTCAGACCCTCTCGGATGGCGTACTTGATCAGATTGGCCATCCCGTGCACCTGGAGCTTGCGCATGATGTTGCGGCGGTGCACTTCTACCGTGCTCTGGGCGATATGCAGGCTGTCGGCAATGTCGGGGGACGTCTTGCCCCCGACAATGAGCGCGAGCACCTGCCGTTCGCGCCGCGACAGTGCCATTTCAGGCCCCTGTTGAGAGCTGCGCATCCCGTCGGCCACGGCTTCGGCCGCCTCGATAGAAAGGTAGCTGTGGCCCTCCATCACGGCGCGTATGCCGCGCCGCAGTTCGGCGCCCGCGGCCGACTTGACCACGTAGCCCGCGGCGCCGGAATCGAGGATCTGCTGGATGATGCGCCGGTCGCGGTACGTAGATAGCGCCAGCACCTTGATGGCCGGGTTCCGGGCGAGCAGGCGCCGCGTGGTTTCGATGCCGTCGAGGCCGGGCATGCTGACATCCATGACCACCACCTCGGGGGCGACCTCCCCGGACAGCCGCAGCGCGGTCTCGCCATCGCCCGCCTCGGCCACGATCCGCATGTCGGGTTCCTTCTCCAGCATGCTGCGCAGCGCCTCCCGCACGACGGTGTGGTCCTCGACCAGCATGATCCGGATCATTGGCGCCTGCGCTCCTACCTGGCCGCGGCGGCGAGCGGAACCGTCAGCGTGATCGTGCTGCCCTCGCCGGGAGCGCTGTCGATGTCCATCCCTCCGCCGATCGACGCGAAACGCTCGCGTATGCTGAACAACCCGAAGCCGCCTGCGCTCGGCAAAGCGCGAAGGATTTCCGCCGCATCGAAACCGCAGCCCTCATCGCTTACGGCGACGATCAACCTGCGGTCCTCCACGAGGCACGTGACGTCGGCGCGCATTACCGTTGAGTGCCTGACCACATTGATCAGCAGTTCGCGCACGCTGCGGAACACGATTGTGCGACCCGCCTCGTCGAGCAGCTTGGGCTCGCTGTCGTCGTCGATGTGCACGGTGAGGCCGTACCCGCGTTTCAGTTCGTCAGCCAGCCATTCCAGGGCCGGCCCGAGGCCGAGAGAATGCAGGATCGGCGGGCTCAGTTGCTGCCTTACCATCCGCACCGTCCGGTCGGCCTGGTCGACCAGGCTTCCGATCTCCTCGATCGAGGAATTGGGCGAACTGGGGTCGAGGGTCGCCAGCTTGATCTTGACGGCTGCCAGCAGTTGACCGAGATTGTCGTGCAGGTCCTGGGCCAGCGAGCGGCGCTCGCGCTCTTCGGCCATCGTCAGTTCCCCGGACAGCTCGCGAATCGCCTGCAAGGCGCGTCCCCGCTCGGCGGACTCCCGCTTGCTGCGCAACGAAACCAGACCAATCAGGCCCATGCCCAGCAGCCAGGCTGCACCATGGAACAGGCTGATATTCTTGTCTTGTGCACGAGAGATCGCGTAGAGCGGTTCCATCGGAATCGCCACGCTGATTCCGCCGCGCACTTCGCCGACCCTGACTCCGGTATGGGCGTGGCATTTCAGGCAACCCTGCTCCATCTTGATCGGGCGAATCATCCGCAGATGGGGCTTGCCATCGATGTCGGCGACGGTTGACTCCTCTTCTGCATTTTCTCGGAATGACTCGAGTGCGGCCCGCTCCCATGGATCCGGCTGGTTGACCGGGTTCGTGAGTTGCAGGCTGGTGAGATGCCCCTTGGAGCCGAACAAGTGCGCGTTTTCCGCCATCACCAGACGCAGCATGTACGCCGGGTTGATCAAGGTCAGGCGTTTGCCTGTACTGGTGACGACATCGCGGTCGGGAATATCGGAAAGATAGGGATTGGGCGGGGTACTTTCATCGGCCTCGACGTAGATGCCGCCATGGGCGCCGGCCCATGCCCGGAATGCCAGGTCCTTGTTGACGGTGCCCCGTGCGGTCGTCATGGCCAAGGCAATATTCTGCTGTTGCAGGGTCAGCTTGCTCCACCACAGCGACCCGGCCACGCCACCCGTCCAGAACAACATCGCAAGCAATGTATTGCGGACGAGCGGGGAGAGGAAAGACTTCTTCAAATAGTCCAGTTTCATCCTGACCTGGCACCGCTCGTTGCATTAACAGTTTCATCCTAACATAGCGTTCAGAGGGTGCCGGCCTTATGCCGCGCTCGGCCTACGCCCCTCGCGGGCCAGAGCCAGCGCAAGCCTTGCGCCCACTTCGGCGTTGTGTTTCACGAGCGCGATGTTGGTCGCCAGGCTTCGTCCGCCCGTCAGCAACTTGATCCGAGACAGCACGAAAGGTGTCACGGCCTTGCCGGTGATTCCTTGCTCCCTGGCCTCGGCGAGCGCCTGCTGGGTCAGTGCGTCGATTTCCCCGCTTGCCATCGCTGCCGCTTCCGGCACTGGAGTGCTGAGGACAACGCCGCCCGCCAGGCCCAGGTCCCACTTGGTGCGGATGAACCGGGCCTGATCCGCCGCGTCGTCAAGCCTGAAGTCCGCGCGAAAGCCGCTGTCGCGCGTGAAGAACCCGGCGAAGTTGTCCTGTTCGCAACTGAGCACCGGCACGCCGTGCGTTTCCAGGTACTCCAGCGTAAGCCCGACGTCCAGAATCGACTTCGCACCCGCGCACACCACGGCCACCGAGGTCTTGGCCAGTTCCTGCAGGTCCGCCGAGATGTCGAAGGACTCTTGCGCGCCGCGGTGCACGCCGCCAATGCCGCCGGTGACGAACACCTCGATCCCAGCCAAGGCCGCACAGATCATCGTGCCGGCTACCGTAGTGGCGCCGAGTCCGCCTCCGGCCAGCACGGCAGGCAAGTCCCGGCGGCTGACTTTCTGCGCCTGGCCGGATCGGGCCAGCAACTCCAGCTCGTCATCGGAAAGGCCGATGCGGATTCGCCCGCCCATCAGCGCGATGGTCGCCGGCTCGGCTCCCAGGTCGCGAATCAGGGCCTCCACTTCGCGCGCGGTGCGAACGTTCTCGGGATAGGGCATGCCGTGGGCGACGATGGTCGATTCCAGCGCCACGAGCGGGCGGCCGGCGGCCTGTGCAGCGGCCACCGGCGCGCTGCGGATCAACCAGGAGGACGCAGGGTCGGCAAACATTTCGGACCTTTCGAAGGGTGTCACGTGCCAAGCGCCTTATTCGGCCTTGATGTTGGCGCTCTTGGCCAACTGCAGGTAGCGCACCGCGTCGGACTTGATCAGCTCTGCCAGGTCCTGGGCCGAGCCCTTGTACAGCTCCACTCCAGCGTTCGACAGGTTAGACCGCACGGCCGGGTCAGCAAGGACTTTCTCCACGTCGGCTGCGAGCTTGGCGACGATGGCAGGCGGCAGCTTGGCTGGGCCCATGAGCGCATACCAGATCGAGAAGTCGAAGGGTTTCAAGCCCTGCTCCTCGAAGGTCGGCGTATCGGGCAGCAGGCCGTAGCGCTGGGTGGTGGACACACCCAGCACCCGCAGGCGGCCATTCTTGGCATAAGGTGCGACCAGGTTGGCGCTGACGATCGCCAACGGGACCTGCCCGCCCAACACGTCGGTTAACGCCGGCGCACATCCCTTGTAGGCCGCATGCACGGCGGCCACGCCGGTCTTCTGCTTGACCAGTTCCATGACGAAATGTTGTGGCGTGCCAGTGCCACAGGAGCCGTAGCTGAAGGCGTCGGGCTTGGCCTTTGCGGCCGCGACCAGGTCCTTGAGCTCGCCGACCTGTGCGCTGGGATGCGCGGCCAGCGCAATGGGTGTGATGCCCAGCAACATGATGGGAGTCAGGTCCTTTTCGGGGTCGTAGGGCAATTTGCCCGTTACGCCCAGGTTGGTGACCATGGTGCTGTTCTGCAGCAACAGGGTGTAGCCGTCAGCTGCTGCGCGCACCACTTCCTGGCTGCCGATGTTGCCGGAGGCGCCGGCCTTGTTCTCCACCGTCACGCCCTGGCCCCAGGCCTGCTGCAAGCGGGCGCCAATCTGACGCGCCAGGATGTCGGATCCGCCACCAGTCCCATACGGCACCACGATGCGCACGGATTTCGAGGGATAGGTGTCGGCGCTCGCCGTGATGCCGGCTACGGGAAGCGCCACTACGCAAGCGATGAGGACAAGTGTCTTGAATCGCATGTCTACCCCTTTCTTTCTGTATCCCTGACCTGTCATCGGCCAGTCAATCGCCGAGGTCCACCTCGCCTAGCCGCTTGACCCAGAGGTTCCACGAACGCGGTATCTGCCCGTCGTTCATGTCCGAAGACAGCTGGGCCTCCTCTTCGTTCAAGAAGCTGATCTCGCCCAGTCCGTGGGCCGCCAGCTGAAGCTTGGCGTTGACCTCGGCATAGATGGCGCGATAGACCGCCTGCTCCAGCGAGGTGCCGACCACGGTGGAGCCATGGCCGCGCATCAGAACGCAGCTGTGACCGCCCAATGAGCGCGCCAGTGCCTCGCCCAAGTAGGAGCTGCGGATCAGCATGTCGGTGTTGCCGCCAGCCTCGCGAATTTCGAAGTGGGCCGAACCTGCGCCCAGAAAGCCCGACATGTGGAAAACCGGCCGCAGCGGGTTCTGGGTGATTGCGAAGGGAATGACACTGGGCGAATGGCTGTGCACCACGGCCATCACGTCGGGTCGGGCCCGGTAGATTTCGGCATGGATGAAGCGTTCCAGGTAGGGACGCTCGCTGGTTTCAGACACGGCGTTGCCATCGTAGTCGTAGCAGGCGATATCCTGGCGTCGGACCATGCCGGGTGCGCGGTTGCACGACAGCAGGAACACGCCGGGTGCGCTGTCGTGGCGCACGCTGGCGTGACCCAGGCCGTCGACGACGCCCTGGTCGTAAAGGATGCGGTTGGCATACACGAGCCGGTCAACCAAGTCGGGAGCGGGGGACTGGATGGGCATGCTGGGTTATCTCCTAAAGTGGGCTTTCTACCCGTTCGGCAGTGTCATGGGGGTACGCTGGCTGGTAACCGTGCGAGTTGCACATCTGCATTCTGCAATCAAAGAATGCATCCGTTGTTTCGCATCGCGATCAGGTGCTGTGCAAGGCGGTGGCGCCGGATGCGGACCCTGGAGAAACGATCTCTGCCGCTTTGCAAAGTGAGCTGGCCAAGCACGAGCGCGTGGCCGCGCGGCTGGGGGGGCTGCACGGCCTGCGAGTAGTGGCAATGAGCAGCGAGCTGGCCCGCCTGCGCAATGGCGGCGACCAGGCGTTCCTTCTGGGCCCGCTAATCGTGCTTGGTGACCTACTCCACCCCCTGAATAACGATCCATGTCACATGGCGCAAATGCCATTTTCTACATCGCAACTCGGTATTGATGCTACCTCCCAAAAATATCCATTACCTTTTTCCACGCAGCGGATCGCGCCCGATTCAGCTAGACCCGCGAGCATCGGTTCAAGTTCGGCAAGAGGCAGATCGAATACGGTTGCCAGTTCGACCGGTGCCGCACTCTTGCATGTTCGAATGAAACTGAGCACGCTGTCCGGGGTCACTTCCGGCGCCTGTCCTCGGAGCAATCCGCCGCTCAAGGTGTCGATGACTGCCTGCATGGCGGAGAAACTCTGGTAGCCGCGCAACATGATTTCACGTTCACCATATCGAAACACGAAGGTGGGAAAACCGCGCGCACTGTAGCGACGCGTCATCTCCAGGTCGTCCCGGAATGCCGCCTCAGCAGATCCATCGTTGAGGTGACCAATGAACGCGCCGATGTCGAGACCTACATCGCTGGCCAGTTCAATGAGCACTTCTTGCCGACCCGTTTCCCTCGCCTCGGCGGCGGAAGCTTCACGCATGCGCCGCAAGTAGCGAGCAGCCAAATCTGGTTTCGTCAGTTCGGCAGCCTTGAAGGCGATGTTCTGCGGGTAAGTTGAGACGGTCTCCGCGGTGAACAACCGAAAGCCTTCTATCCGAACCGGCATGCCATGGCGTTGCGAGGCTTCCAGCCAGTGGCGAGCAATCTGAACATTGGAAATCTCGGGATCGCCACCGATGTCGTTGGCACGGTCGTAGAAGGCGCGGATATCCTCCACCAGGCCGCCCATCACGTAGCGGATGTTTAGGGAGTCGCCGTACCAAGCCTTCAACTTGCGCAGTACCGGTTCACTGCCCCAGCACCAAGTGCACACCGGGTCTGTGAAGGCCAGAATTTCCAATCTTGATGGGTCTTGCATGTGTATCTCCTCAATTGGGTCGCGTTACTTCATGAGTCGTTGAACAGCCATCACCAAGGCTCCGAGAGCACCGACCCAGGCAACGCCAGAGAAGAAGTCCAGGCAGGCCAGCAAAGTGGCCTGCTGGCTCAGCTGCTGCGCAAGTTGGGCGATGGCTTGCGGCATAGTCTGCAGGCCGCTGCTTGTTGCCAATGACTCGGAGATCTTTTGGGTGAGGTAGGCATACGAAATGTCAGCGCCATTGATACGGTTGCTGAGAGCCGCATAGTGTTCCGTCGTGCGCCACTGCAAAACAATTGTCGCCAAGGTAATGCCCAGGGCCATCCCGAGTTGCCCCACCATGTTCTTGAGTTGATTGGCATTGGACAGCACGTTTTCGTTGTGCTGAACGTCACGGAAGGTCAGCATGGCGGTCGTTCCCATTACCAGCATCAGGAACAGACCGTTGGCGGCGAGCGCAGGCAAGATGTCCGACCAGAGGTTGGCATTGCCATTGAGGCTCGAAAGTCGCCAGCCAAAACCAATCAGGGCGACAAAGCCGACCACGAAGAATTTTTTTGCGCCCGGCCATTTGGGGATCATCCAGGCCATCAGGAGCCACACCGCCAGCGCCGACAGGAGTCCCAAGGTCTGGAATTCACCAACGATCTGCCAAGGAAAGCCCAAGGTTCGCTGCATAAGAACAGGCAACATGTAGTTGTTAGCCCCCAGCAGCACATAGCAGATGGTGAAAAGTATGACGCCCGTGATGTAGCGGGGCTGCTTTAGCGCCTTCAAATCCAGCGACGCACGCTCGTGACGATGCATCCCTCGGAACCAGTAGTAGAGCGCGAATGCCGCGACCGCCAGGCCCACTGCTAGCAATGTCGCACCGCTGAAGACGTCGTACTGCGATCGTTGCAGTACGTAGAGCAGGAGAAAACTGCCACTTGCCAGTAGCATGAAGAGTATTGGGTGAGCCTGGGTCCGAAGCTGTTTCGGGGCGAGGTCCAGCGGCAGCGATACAGTCGCTAATATTCCTGTCACCACAGCTACGGCTCCCAGAACACCGAAGATTGCATTCCAGGCGTCGTTTGCCACGGTCAGCGAGGCGATTCCTGGACCGAAGGCGATACCACAGGCCAAGCCGCTGGCGAGAAATTTGATCCCTACGAAACGCTTCGGGCTTGGCGGAATCAGGTTGACGATGACTCGCCCGGAAGTCAGAAAAGCGGCGCCGCCCAGCCCCATGACCACGCGTCCAATCAGGAATTGCTGAAACGATTCGCTCGCCCCGCAAATTCCGCTGCCGAGCACGAAAATAACGAGGGAATACTGGACAAAACGTCGCCATCCCAGGCGCTCCACCAGCCATCGCTGCTTGGATATCGTGATGATGGCCACTCCGGCATAGCAGGCAGTCGCCAAGCTATATTCTTCGGGACTCGCGCCTATCTGACCCATGATCGGGCCAGCGGCAAAAGCCACCATCCCCGCCTGCAGGAATTCAAGGGCCGGCAACAGGAAGATCGTCAGCAGGAGACTCAGGCGAGGCTGGGGGAAGGCCGGCTTCATGACTTCGTTTTCTTGACCTTCGCAGGCTTCGCCGCGAGGTTTGCCAGGATGATCTGCCTGATGACTTTCTCGGCACCGGTTTGTTCGCCCTCGAACACCTGGGTCTCATAGGCCTGTGGGCCCACTAGTGAGGCCAACGCCAAGGGTTGACCCTGACGTTCACGGGTATCCACTTCCACCTTCATCGACAGGCCCAGTCGCAGCGGATGGGACGCCAACTGGTTCGCATCCATGGCAATCCGCACCGGAACCCGCTGCACGACCTTGATCCAGTTACCGGTAGCGTTTTGGGCGGGGAAAAGGGAAAAGGCGCTGCCAGTGCCGGCATCCAGTCCTACTACCTTTCCGACATACTCGACAGAACGGCCATAAACATCCGCGGTAAGCCTGACGGGTTGTCCGATGCGGATGTCACGCAGCTGGGATTCCTTGAAATTGGCGGTAACCCACAGATGATCGAGGGAAACGATGGACATCAGGGCAATCCCGGGACTCACGCGTTGTCCGACCTGGACATTGCGCTTGGTCACCATGCCACCCACCGGCGCTCGCAGTTCGGTTCGAGCACTGGCGACGTAGGCATCGCGCACTTGCGTGGCGGCCATAACCACGTCCGGATGAGCCTCCGCCGAGATGCTATCTACCAAAGCATAGTTGCCGGCAAACTGCTGTTCGGCGGCGGCCAGCGCTGCCTGCGCTGACCGGACAGCCTCTTCGGCATGGCGGAAATCCTCGTTGGAAACGGCGCCGGTTTTCACCAACGGAACCCGTCGCTCCAGGTCGGACTGGGCCCTGGAAAAATCGATTCGCCGCAAGTCGAGATTGGCCTGCATCTGGGACGCTGAAGAAAACTGCCCGCGCACTTGACGTACGGTCTTGGCCAATTGCGCTTCGGCGCGTTCAAGCCCCATACGGGCATCAACCGGGTTGAGCGTCAGCAGCACCTTGCCCGCCGGGACGTCATCGGTGTTGTCGGCATTGATCGCTGTCACCGTGCCGCTACCCTGAGGCGTGACCTGAACGACATTGCCATCCACGTAGGCGTCTTCAGTGCTTTCCCGATACTGAGCCGACAACGCCCAGTAGCCTCCATAGCCCAAGCAGCCTGCCAGGAGAACGCCATACGCAATCAGCGTTGGGATGGTGTGGCGTCTGCCTTCGGCGACCGGGACATCGGCGGATTGAGTTGGGTGAGCGGCAGGCCGCTGGGTCTGACTCATGGCTTCTTTCAAGACAAGGAAAAGCGAAGGGGGCTGCTCGCGGCTAGGTTCCAAGGACACCGCCGCCGAGGGCGCGGATCAGGTTCGCGTCCAGTTGCAGGGCTCGGGCGTTCAGGTCGATGAGCAGCTTTTTCTGGATGTGGACCTGAGATTCAGCAATCAAGACCTGCAAATAGTTTCCGAGGCCGGCGCGGTAGCGCTGCATCGACAATTCATACGCGATTTGCGCTGTCTGAACGGCCAGCACCTGCTGATCGCGTTGCTCGACAAGCCACTGAATTGAGGTAAGTTGGTTAACCACGTCATGCAGGGCATCGACCAAAGTTTGGTTGTATTGCTCGACGGCGGCATCGTAGTCGGCATGGCGAGCGCCCAGATTGCCGCGTAGCCGTCCGCCATCGAATATCGGAAGGCTCACCGCCGGCCCCATGCCAGTGACCTGACTCCCGGCCTTCAGGAATTGGCTCAATCCCAGGCTTTGAAAGCCGACAAAGGCCAAGAGGCTGATATTGGGATAGAACTGGGCTTTCGCCACATCGATGTCCCGGCCGGCCGCTTCAACGCGCCAGCGCTGCGCGACCACGTCGGGACGGCGGCCGATCAGATCGGCCGGCACGCTTGATGGCAGCTCAACCACTTGTTCGTGAGTGAGCCCGGGGCGAGCAAGCGCAAATCCTCGATCGGGCCCCTTGCCCAGTAGTGCAGCTAACTGGTTGCGGGTTATGGCAATGGCCTCGTGCCACGCTGCTAGCTGCTGCCTACCCGAAGGGAGCGCGCTCTCAGCCTGCTTCAATTCCACGTCAGAGTCGATGCCGGCGGTTACCCGCTGCCGCGTCAAGCCGAGCAAATCTTCCCGCTGTTTCAAGACGAGTTCGGCGAGGTCCAGCTGCTCATAAGCCTGCGCCAACCGGAAGTAGGTTTGAACCACGCCAAACGTCAGGATCAGGTTGGCAGCCCTGGCATCCACTTCGCTGGCATGCATTCGGTCGAGCGCTGCGTCGACCGCAGCTTGGTTCTTGCCCCAAAAATCAAATTCGTAACTGAAGTTCAGGGTGGTCTCGTTGAATGAGTTCCAGGTGCCAGCCAACGGCTTGGGAACCGTACTGTTCGCACTGAACCGTTGCCGCGTATCGTTTAGCTTGCCGGATACTTGGGGGCTCCGGGCGGCATCGGCAATACCGGCCAGGGCAGTTGCTTGACGCATCCGCGCTTCGGCAATTCGAAGTGAAGGGCTGTCCTTAAGCGCTTCGGTGACGAGCTGACTTAGTTGGGGATCGCCATAGCGCTCCCACCAGTTGGAAACGGGCCAGCTGGCTGGCGAGATGGCGCTCTTCTTCAGGCTTTCCGCAGATTCGATCTGATTTCCGTCAATCAAATGGAAACGCGGCAGCCCGGATCCATCGAAGCTGGCACAGCCGACTACGAGGAAGGTTGCGGCAAACGCTGCTCCCCAGGCGAGATGCGCCTCTTTGGCGGGAATCGATCTCTTCATGCGTGTGTGTCCTTGTGGCGTGTTGCTCTTGACCGAAAACGAGGTCATTGAAACCAGTCACCAGGGTTTGTCGAGTGATCAAGCAATGCTGACGCCAAGTGCCGGGAAAACATCGGTGAACAGCAAAGTGATCAGCTGCTGGCCAGCCGGGGTGGACCAGTCCTGCGCGATTTCCGCCATGAGCGTGTTGGTAGCGGTGAGCACAACGCCCGCGTCGTGCATCCGTTGACGTGAGAACTCTTCGGAAAGAGTGCTGGGCGATCCAGATGCATCCATGACTGCCTGAACAGAGAAGCCTTCAAGGGCAGCGTCAATTGCCGGGAAGATAAGGCAAACGTCAGTAGTTACACCAGCCATGACCAGGTTCTTGCGTCCAGTGGCGAGCACCGCTTTGTGAAAGTCGGGATATGCCCAGGCGTTGACGACGCCGGGACGCTTGACCCGTGCTCCGTGCGCTTCAGGCAAGATCTCTGCGATTTCCGGAAGGATCGGGCCTTGGGCTCGCTCTTCCTGGCTGGACGTGATCACAACAGGCATATTGAGTATCTTTGCCATCTTGGCCAGTGCAATCGACTGCTTGGCAGCGAGTTCTCTATCAATGTTCTTGATAAGTTGCATCGTGCCGACTTGGTGATCAATCAGCAGCAAGGCGGTGTTGTCTGCATTCAATTTTGCGTTGCTCATTTCTTTCTCCTTACAGAACAAACGGGGTGAGATACCCCCGGTTGAAGGCTGACTTCCAGCCGATTGGTTAAAAAGATCCGAATTCGCCACGTTGGTAGGCGGCAATACGTGCATTGAGAGCCTCGGCAGAGGCCATTGCCATAGACCCTTGCCAATGCACCGGTTGGCGCAACGGCACGCCGGAAAACACGACGGCCTTGGCAGGTCCGTGCTTTGCCGTTAGCGTGACTTCGCGTGCAGTGGCCTGCGCCGAAAAGACCGGCAGCCTCAGCTCGTTGGCATCAAAGGACTGGCCATCTATCTCCAGCGCACCGAAAATCGGCATGATGAAGGAACAGTGACTGGCCAAGATGGGAACTGACAGATTGGCACCGTCTTCCAGCGAGATATCGACGAGGCTTACATCAGTGGGCGGACGAAGAGGAGAACGACGATTGCCAAAGCTACCCAGCGGCACCCGGACTTTTGCACCCGGCAAGTGCACGAGCGGGACGTCCTGCGGTTCAATGCTCAATGCAAACGGTTCGGCCCCCTGCCGATCAACGGCGAGATTGACGAAGATTTGCAACAGGTGCGCGGTACTTCCGAGCACCGCCGGGTTCTCTTCATGGACCACACCACGCCCTGCAGCGGTCCAATGCAGGCCGCCTGGCTCGATCAGCGTCCTGTTGCCCTGCGAATCGCGATTGGCAATGCCGGTCTCCGAGTCGAGGAACAGGTAGGTCACCGCAGAGAATCCCGCGTGCGGATGCGGTGGGAACGTGGGCGCGCTCATCCAGGCATGGTCGATGCCTATAAAGGGATCGAGCTGCGCGAGATCGGAGCCATGCAGGCGGTACGCGCGGAATTGGCTCCCCCGATTTGCGCGTTGCATGCGGGCGATGGGGGTCATGACAATCTGTCCTTCGTCGCTCAGGCCGCTTCGGCCACGATCAGCGCCGGATAGTCGATGTATCCCTGGGCGGTCGGCGGTGCGAAGAAGGTGTTGCGGTCTGGCTCATTGAGCGCGGCGCCGAGGCGGAAGCGCTCTGGCAGGTCGGGGTTCGCGAGGAAGGCGCTGCCGAAGACCGTGGCGTCGGCCTTGCCCTCGGCCAGCAGGCGTTCGGCGCTGTCCTGGGTCAGTCCACCGCCGATCAGGTAGGCGCCGTCGAAGCGCGGGCGCAGCAGTGCGTGGTAGTCGAACTTCGCGCCGAAGAGCGCCACATGCAGATAGGCCAGACCCTTGCCGCGCAGTTGGTCGACGAGATAAGCATAGGTTTCCTGCGGCGCGGCGTCGGTGATGCTGTTGTAGTTCATCTCCGGCGAAATCTTGATGCCGACCCGGTCGGCACCGGCCTGCGCCACCATCGCGGCCAGGACCTCCAGCACAAAACGGGCGCGGTTCTCGACCGAGCCGCCGTACTGGTCCTTGCGCTGGTTGCTGCCCGACGAGAGGAACTGCTCGGGCAGGTAGCCGGAGGCCGCATGCAGCTCCACCCCGTCGAAGCCCGCGTCGATGGCGCGGCGGGTGGCTTGGGCGTAGTCGTCGATGACGCCGGCAATCCCGGCCTCGCTTAGCTCGCGGGGCGTGACGAAGTCGACTTGGCCGGCAGGGGTCCACGCCTGGCCCTCCGGCTTGATGGCCGAAGGTGCCACGGGCGTTGCGCCATGGAGCAGCGAGGGATGCGAGACCCGGCCGCAATGCATCAGCTGCATGAATATGCGGCCGCCGCGGGCGTGCACGGCCTCGGTCACCTTCATCCAGGCCGCGACCTGAGCCTCGGTTTCGATGCCAGGGGTGTGCACATAGCCCTTGCCCATGGCGGACGGGAACACGCCTTCGGTGATGATGAGACCGGCACTGGCACGCTGGGCGTAATAGGTGACCGTCAGGTCGCTGGGCACGCCGTCGTTGTCGGCGCGCGAGCGGGTCATCGGCGCCATGACGAGACGGTTCGCCGCCATGTGGCGGCCAATACGAACGGGGGTGTGCAGTCGACTCATAGTGGATTCCTCGGGGTGTGATGCGATGGACGTATTCTTTATTAATCCGTAGACAAGATAAATACGGTAAACTGGCATTCATTGATCCAAAAATGGCGCAATACAGATGGAACTGCTGAACGACATGGCGCTGTTTGTCGAGGTTGCCCATGCGCGGAGCTTTCGTCGTGCGTCCGATGCCACGGGGGTGCCGAACTCGACGCTGTCCCGGCGCATCAGCGCCCTGGAGAAGGCCATCGGCCTGCGGCTGCTGCATCGCACGACGCGCAAGGTCGAGCTGACCGAGGCCGGGCAGCTCTACTACGAGCGGTGCCGGCGCATCGTCGAGGAAGCTCGAATCGCCCATGAGCAGCTTGGGGAAATGCTGGCGCAGCCCAGCGGTGTGTTGCGCGCGTCGCTGCCGGTCGACTTCGCCACCATCTACATGGCGCGATTGATCGCGGAATTCGCGCGTCGTTACCCGGGCATCACCTTTGATTTCGATCTCACCCCCCGGCGTGTGGACCTGGTCACCGAACCCTTCGACGTGGCCATCCGCATGGGTGAGCTCTCGGACTCGAACCTCATCGCCCGTCTGCTGGCCCGCCTGCCGGTGCAGGCCTACGCCTCGCCGCGTTACCTGGAGCTGTCAGGTGAGCCAACGCATCCCACTGACTTGGCGCAGCACGAGTGCCTGGGCTTTCCGAAAGCCGGCAAGTGGGCACTGCATCGAGACGCTGAGACTGTGCAGGTCGATGTCGGGGGACGCTTTCAGGTCAACAGCGTCGGCATGTTGCGGCGATTGGCGACGTTGGACCTAGGCGTGATACTGCTGCCTGAGGAAGTGGCCGCCGAGGACTTGGAGGCCGGGCGCCTGCGCCGCATATTGCCTCAGTGGCAGGCCAATCCGACGCCGGTCTTTGCCCTAACCGAAACACGTTTGCTACCGGCGAAGACGCAGCGCTTCATCGAGTTTTTGCAGGAGTACTTAAACCAGCAAGTCGGAGGGCGCACGTAAGAGCTCGAATCCGATCCAAGATCACCGCAGCTCGGTTCGACTCGAGCGCCGGTCGCTTGGTGCGCCGGCAGATAAGTTCGAAGTGGCCACCTATAGGAACGCTGCGGACGTCTGCTTCTGGCCCGAGACTCCGGCGGCTGGCGGAAACTGAATGACGGCGACCGCTGCAAATGCGGTCATCCGCCACCGTTGCCTGAAGGACCGAGAAGGGTCGGGTGCGGGTTTTGACGCACCGACGGCAAAGGGCCGCTGTCAGTAGTATTTCGAAGGGACATTCACAGGTTGGGCGCCGCAGTGGCAGTCATTCGACTGTCACGCTCTTTGCAAGATTGCGCGGTTTGTGGTGTGCACATCACATCGCTGCGCGATATGAGTGCACCCCCAAACCGAAAACCTGGCGGCTTCGCCCCGCGGCATAACATGCCGCGCGAAGTCGGTCACTCCACAGTGACCGACTTCGCCAGGTTTCTCGGTTTGTCCACATCCGTGCCGCGGGCGCACGCCGTGTGATACGCCAGAAGCTGCAGCGGCACGACGTGCAGCAGCGGGCTCAAGGGCCCGTAGTGTTCCGGCATGCGGATCACGTGGATGCCCTCCTCGCTTTCGATCCGCGAGTCGGCATCGGCCAGCACGTACAGCACGCCGCCGCGCGCACGCACTTCCTGCATGTTGCTCTTGAGTTTTTCCAGCAGGACATCATTGGGCGCCACGGTCACCACCGGCATTTCACTGGTGACGAGCGCCAGCGGCCCGTGCTTGAGTTCGCCGGCCGCATAGGCTTCGGCGTGGATGTAGGTGATCTCCTTGAGCTTGAGCGCGCCTTCGAGCGCGATCGGGTAGTGCAGGCCGCGGCCCAGGAACAGCGCGTTTTCCTTGCCGGCGAAATCCTCCGACCAGCTGATGATCTGCGGCTCCAGCGCCAGCACCGCCGTCAGCGCCGTCGGCAAATGGCGCATCGCCTTCAAGTGGGCCGCCTCCTGCGACTCGGTCAGGCGGCCCTTGGCCTGCGCCAGCGCCAGCGTGAGCAGGAACAGCCCGGCCAGCTGCGTGGTGAAGGCCTTGGTCGAAGCCACTCCGATCTCCACCCCGGCCCGCGTGATGTAGGCGAGCTTGCATTCGCGCACCATCGCCGACGTGGCGACATTGCACACGGTCAGCGTGTGGTTCATCCCCAGGCTCTTGGCGTGGCGCAGCGCAGCCAGCGTGTCGGCCGTTTCGCCCGACTGGCTGATGGTCACCACCAGGGTGGTCGGGCTGGGCACCGTGTCGCGGTAGCGGTATTCGCTGGCGATCTCGACCTGAGTCGGGATCCTGGCGATGCCTTCGAGCCAGTACTTCGCCGTGCAGCCGCTGTAGTAGCTGGTGCCGCAAGCCAGGATCAGCACCGAATCGATCTCCTTGAACACGCGCCAGGCGCTCACGGGGCCCTTCTCGCCGGCGCCGTCGAACAGCTCGGGCACCACGGCCTGCACGCCTTCCAGCGTGTCGGCGACGGCGCGCGGCTGCTCGAAAATTTCCTTTTGCATGTAGTGCCGGTACGGCCCCAGTTCCGCTGCGCCGCTGTGCGCCTGCACGGTCTTTACCAGGCGCGTCGCCGGCTTGTGGGCCTTGTCGACGACCCAGTACTTGCCCAGCTGCACGTCGACGACATCGCCTTCTTCCAGGTACACGATCTGGTCGGTCACGCCCGCGATAGCCATCGCGTCGCTGGCGAGGAAATTTTCGCCATCGTCACGGCCGACGCCCAGAATCAACGGCGAGCCGGCGCGGGCCCCGATCACGCGGTTCGGCTCGTCCTTGCAGAACACGGCAATCGCGTAGGCGCCATGCAATTTTCCGACGGCGCCCTGCACCGCCTCGAACAGATCGCCTTCATACAGGCTGTCGATCAGGTGGCAGATGACCTCGGTATCGGTCTGGCTGGCGAAGACATAGCCCTTGGCCTGAAGGGCCGAGCGCAGTTCCTGGTGGTTCTCGATGATGCCGTTGTGGACGAGCGCAATGCGGCCGGCCTTGCTTGCGGCGTCTTGGCCCGGTCCATGGCTGAAATGGGGATGCGCGTTGTGGACCGCCGGCGCCCCATGCGTGGCCCAGCGGGTATGGGCGATGCCGGTGGTGCCCTGGAGATGCTCCTGCTGGACCTGTGCCAGCAATTCCGCCACCCGGGCGGTGCTGCGCGCGCGCTGCAAGCCGCCGGCGTAGACGGCGACGCCACAAGAGTCATAGCCACGGTATTCCAGCCGCTGCAAGCCTTGCACGAGGATCGGAACAATGTTGCGGGTGGAGACGGCGCCTACGATGCCACACATGGGAAGCTCCTTGCTGCTGTGCGCGGACTGTAGGCGTCATCCGGAAAAATTTGCTTGCTATATTGACTGTGTTTTGGAATTTTATTTCACTCTGCGGCAGTTCTGAAATATAATTCTTGAATGACGTCAGTTTTGGAAGAATCTACGCAGATCGATTCCATCGACTTGGCGCTGCTCGACCAGCTCCAGGTGGACTCGTCGCTGACCAATCAGGACCTGGCGCAACGCGTGCACGTGTCGCCGCCCACCTGCCTGCGGCGGGTCAAGCGGCTGCGCGAGGCCGGCCTGATCGAGCGCCAGATCGCGATCCTCAGCACCGACCGGCTCGCCCCCCTGCTCGGGCACGGTTTGCAGGCCGTGGTCGAAGTCACGCTGGACCGGCAAGGCCAGGAAGAACAGCTGGCGTTCGAGGCGCGGATCGTCGGCGACGAAGCCGTGCAGCAGTGCTATCGCGTTTCACCCGGGCCCGACTTCATCCTCATCGTCCATGCGACCGACATGCCGGGCTATCTGGCCCTGGCCCAACGGCTGTTCACCAGCGACGCCAACGTGCGCAACGTCAAGGCGTTCTTCTCGCTGCATCGCGCGAAGTTCGAACCGAAACTGCCGCTGGCACGGCCGCGCGCATGAACCGACCGAGCGCGCGATGCGCCCAGACCGCGCTACTTGCCGCCTTTTTTCGGCCGCTGCCAGTTCGCGATGCTCACCTGCCGGCCCCGTGCCACCGACAGCGCCTCGGGTGGCGTGTCCTTCGTGATGGTGGAACTCGCGCCCACGGTGCCGCCGCGGCCGATCGTGACCGGCGCCACCAGCACGCTGTTGCTGCCGATGTGCACGTCCTGCTCGATCACCGTGCGATGCTTGTTGGCACCGTCGTAGTTGGCGGTGATCGAGCCCGCCCCGTAGTTGACGCGCTCGCCCACCGTGGCATCGCCCAGGTACGCCAGGTGGTTGGCCTTGGCGCCGCGAGCCAGGGTCGAATTCTTGATTTCCACGAAGTTGCCCACGTGCACTTCGGCCCCCAGGTCGGCACCCGGACGCAGCCGGGCAAACGGGCCGACCAGCGCCCCCGCGCCGACACGCACGCCCGCCTTTTCGCCGTCGATATGGGTGAACGGATGGATCACGGCGCCGGCCGCAATGGTGGCGTTGGCGATCACGCAATTGGCACCGATGCGCACGCCGTCGCCCAGCGACACCCGCCCTGCGAACAGGCAGTTGACGTCGATCTCCACGTCTTGCGCGCACTCGAGCTGCCCGCGCACATCGAAGCGTGCCGGATCGGCGATGCGCACACCCTGCTCCATCAAGGCCTGGGCCTGGCGCAGCTGGAACGCCCGTTCCAGCGCGGCCAGTTCCGCCGGGCTGTTGACGCCGTCGACCTGCACTTTGTCGTCGGCCGTGACAGCGACCACGTCGGTGCCGTCCTGTACCGCCAGGCCGACGATGTCGGTCAGGTAATACTCGCCCTGCGCGTTGTCGTTGGTCAGGCGCGACAACCAGCGCTTGAGCGAGCCGGTCGGCACCGCCATGAAGCCGGTGTAGACCTCGGTGATGCCGCGCTGCTGCGGGCTGGCATCCTTGTGTTCCACGATCGACCTGACCTTGTCGCCCTCGCGCAGGATGCGGCCATAGCCCGTGGGGTCGGGCATCCGCACGCTCAGCAATGCGAGCGCGCGGCCGCCGCTGCGATCGACGAGGGATTGCAATGTCGAGGGGTGGATCAGCGGGACATCGCCGTTGAGGATCAAGGTAATGCCGTCTTCGGGCAGCACCGGCGCCGCCTGCTGCATCGCGTGGCCGGTGCCGAGCTGGGGTTCCTGGCGCACGAAGACCGGCACCGCCATGCCGCGGCCCTGGGCCCATGCAGCAAGCGCGGCTTCGACCTCGGACGCGCCATTGCCGGTGACCACGACGATGCGCCGGGCCTGCACCGCCGCCGCCGCATCGGCCACGTGCTGCACCAATGCGCGTCCCGCCAAACGGTGCAACACTTTGGGCAAGCGGCTCTTCATGCGCGTGCCCTTGCCCGCCGCCATGATGACCACATCGACTGCTGTCATGAACCTTCCTTTTGCAGATGACTAGACTTGGCCGGATTATCGGCCTGCTGGCCTTGGCGGCCGCGCTGAGCGCCTGCAGCGCCATCAAGTTCGCCTACAACAATATCGGCGAGGTAGCCTACTGGTGGCTGGACAGCTATGTCGAGTTCAGCGACGACCAGGCCTTGCGGGTCCGTGAAGACCTTGCGCGGCTGCATCTGTGGCATCGCACCAATGAACTTCCGCGGTTCGCGGAAATTCTCCACGGCGTGGAGGAACTGGCACCAGGCGACGTCACTGCCGTGCATACCTGCGCTGTTTTCACGCAGGTGTTGGAACGACTGCACGCCACGGCCGAGCAGGGCGGGCCGGCAGTGGTGACGATGGCGATGGGCCTGACGCCCGAGCAATTCCAGCACCTGGAGCGCAAGTACGCTCGCAACAACGACGAGTACCGCAAGGAGTGGGTGCGGCCGGCCCGCGAGGAAGTGGCCGACAAGCGCTTCAAGCTTTTCCTGGAGCGCAGCGAATCGTTCTACGGCAGCCTGGACGATCCGCAGCGCGCTGTGTTGCGTCGGCAGGTCGAGCAATCCATTTTCGACGGCCAGCGCTCGCTGGCGGAACGTGTGCGGCGCCAGCGCGATGCGTTGCAGGTCCTGCGCAAGCTCGCGACCGAGTCGGTGTCCTTCAGCGAGGCCCGCGGCATGCTGCGCGGCTACTTCGGGCGCATACAGCAGCCGCCCGACCCGGCCGGGCGCAGTTACCAGCAGGCCCTGATCGAGGAAGGCTGTCGCAATTTTGCCGCTTTGCACAACATCACGACACCCGCCCAGCGGCAAGCTGCGGTGCGGCGCCTGCGCGCCTACCAGCGTGACCTGAGCGAACTCGCCGCGCAGCAATGACAGCCGCGCCGGCGATGTCCGTGGTCTGGCGGCTGGCCGCGGCCACGACCCTGATCGTGCTGGCCTTCGCCATGGCCGCGCCGGTGCTCGCGGTGAGCCTGCAGCAGGCGGGGTACAGCACGGCCGTCATCGGCGCGTTCGCCATGATTCCGTTCCTGCTGGTCGCGCTGCTGATCCCGGTCGTGCCCCGCGTGCTGGCCCGCTGGGGCATCGTGCGGGCATATCGCTGCGGCTGCTTCCTGCAGCTGGCCGGCGCCGTCGGTTACGCGGCCGGCAGTGGCCTGGTGGTGTGGTCGGCGGCGGCAGTCGCCAGCGGCACCGGCGCCGCCGCCTTGTGGAACGCCACCGAGGCGCTGCTGGCACGGGAAGCCCCGCCGCAGCGGCGCGGCCGGGTGATGGGGCTGTACCAGACTTGGCTCGGCGCCGCGCTGGCGCTGGGTCCGTTCATGCCGGCGCTGGTGGGCAGGGGCGCGCGACCCGTCTTGTGGCTGGCTGTTGCGGTGGTCGCGGCCTGCTGCGCGATCGCGCTGGCCATCCCGCTGCACGCGACGACCGAGCCGGCGCCGCACACTCAGAGCGGGACCTGGCACGCGTTGCGCGCGATGCCGGCCATGGCGGGCATTGCTTTCGCCGGCGGCGTGTTCGAGGCCGGTCTGGGCTCGGTGAGCGCGGCCTACGCGTCGGCGACCGGCCTCAGCCTGAGCGCTGCCGCCAGCGTCGCGGGCGCGATCGGGGTCGGCAGCTTCTTGTGCCAGTACCCGGCCGGCGCCGCAGCCGACCGGTTCGAGCCGTCGAACGTGTTTACCGGGGCGGCCCTGCTGTTGCTGGGCGCCAGCCTGGCGTTCGCTTTCGCCGATCGCGCACCCTGGCTGTTCTGGGCCGCGGGGCTGGTATGGGGCGGAGTCGGCGGAGCGCTGTACACGCTGGCCATGGTGCGGGTGGCCCACGAGTTTGCCGGCCGTGCCACGGCGGGTGGCGCCGCCGCGATGATCACCGGCTACACCCTGGGCGGAACGGTCGGGCCGCTGGCGAGCGGCAGCGCGCTGCAGTGGGGTGGGGCCGCCGGCCTGGCGGCGCTGCTCGGAGCGCTGGCGCTGGCGACCCTGCTGGCCGCCAGGCGCATCGGCCGCACTCGAGCGGCTTAAGGAGCCTGCGCAGCAGAGAAACAGGCCTGCGTTGGGCCTGCAAGGGGGCGCAGGCTCCTAATGCTCGCCCTTCGAATGCGAGCGGCCTTCTTTTTCCGCCTCGTCCAGCTCGCGCGCTTCCTGCTGCGAACGCGGTTTGGCCGCCTGGGCATCGGCGTCGATGTCAGCCCGCTTCAGGTACTCCTCGATGTCCTTCTGGTAGTCGCGGGTCGCTTCATAGCTACCCTCGCCCATCTGCTTTTTGTTCCCTTCGGCGGCAGCCTTCGGCTGGAAATCCCTTGACCCGGATTGCTGCTGCTCCTGGTCGCTGTCGCGTTCCGGCTGCTGCTGCAGGATGCGAGGCACCGGCTTTTCACTGGAAGGCATGGCTTCACTCCTTTAGATAGGTCACGACTTTAGGAGGCCATCCCCCAGCGGTTCTGTCGTCCATTGCGCGAGCGGCGTGTCGGCGCTGGACTACACGCCCTCATGCCTGCAACGCGGCCCACATTTCCTTGTCGCGCTCGGCGGTCCAGATGCGCGGGTTCTTGATGCCGCGCGCCTCGTCGTAGGCACGGCTGACGTCGAACGGCAGGCAGTGCTCGTAGATGAAGACGTGGCCGAACAGCGGGTCCATCTGCTTGCGAACGTGGGCCATCGCGGCCTTCAGGTCCATGTTGGCGGCCGCGGCTTCCCGGGCCGCCGCGAACAGCGTCTCGACCCAGCGTTTGGTGTAGTCGAGCGCCTTGTTGACCTCGGCGGCGCCCTTCATCGCCTGGCCGCGGCCCGGCACGATCGCTTCGGCACGCAATGCCCGCAATGCTTCCAGTGTCGCCGGCCATTCCTGCAAGTGCGCGTCGCCGGTGTACACGCCGGCCTCGTATTCGACCAGGTCGCCGGAAAACAGCACCTTTTCATCCTCGATCCAGGCGATCGTGTCGCCGCGCGTATGGCCCGGGCCCGGATGCCAGATGCGCACCTGCACCCCGCCCAGGTCGACCGTGAGCGTGCCGGGAACCTCGCCCTTGGCGGGGTTGCCGCCGCCGATCACCATCGTCGGCCAGGTCAGGCCGGGCACGCTCTCGGCATTGCGGAACAGGCGCGGAAAGCGCTCCATCTCGGACTGCATGTCCTGCTGGCCGCGCTCGGCGATCAGGTCCAGCGTGCCCTGGCTGGCGATGATTTCGGTCGCGCCTTCGGCCGCATAGGCGCTCGCGCCCAGCACCCGCACGGCGTGATAGTGCGTGAGCAGCACGTACTTGATCGGCTTGTTGCTGACCGCGCGGATCCGCTCGATCAGGTCCTGCGCCATTGCGGGCGTGGCGGTGGCATCGCTGACCATGATGAACTTGTCGCCCATGATCACGCCCGAATTTGGGTCGCCTTCGGCGGTGTAAGCCCAGCAATGCGCGCTGAGCTGCTCGAAGGTGATGTTCCGGTCGGCCAGATCGGCCTGGCTGGCGAAGGCTTTGGACATCGTGGTCTCCCTGAATCGGTGCAGGACCATTCTAGGGAGCCGTCGTCAGTTACGCAGCGCCGGATCGCCAAGCCCCGACTCTGCCAGCCAGTTCACCGCCTGCAGCGCCACTTCCTCTACCGGCAAGCCGGCATCGACCACCAGCACGCGCGGCTCGCCGCGCGGATCTTCCAGCGCGTCGAATTGGCTGGCGACCAGGCTGGGCGGGTAGAAGTGGCCGCCGCGCGCGGCCACCCGCTGCAATGCCTGCTCCTGCGACAACTCGAGATGCACGAAATGCAGATCCGGGACCGGCGCGCGCAGGGTGTCGCGGTAGGCGCGCTTCAGGGCCGAGCAGGTCAGCACCGCGCCGCCGGGACGGCGCAGCAGCTCGCGGCCGAGACGATCGAGCCAGCCGGCCCGGTCCTGGTCATCCAGCGGCAGCCCCTGGCGCATCTTTTCGATGTTGCGCGGGGGATGGAACTCATCGCCTTCGATCAGTGGCAGCCGCAGGCGCTGCGCAATCTGCCCGCCCACCGCGGACTTGCCCGAGCCGGCCACTCCCATCACCACGACGTGCAAGGGGCTCATTGCGCCAGGCCGTGCTCGAGCATGGCGATGACGTCGTCGGCGAAAGCCGAGTAGCTCAGCGGGCCGCCCGGCCGCAGCCAGGTGAACGTCCAGTTGATCATGCCGAACAGCATCATGGCCACGGGCGTCTGGTTGTCCGCGCCGACGCGGCCGGGATAGGCGCGGCGGACGAACCTCGTCACAGCCGAGACCACGTCGCGCTGCCGGTTCAGGATCAGCTCGCGCTGGTTGTCGCCCAGGAACTTCGTGTCGTGCAGCAACGCGACATGGCGCGTCGCGGAGTGCTCGTACTCCTGCAGGAAACCGCGCACCAGCTCGTGCAGCATGGCCCGATCGTCCAGGCTGCGGCGCTGCGCCGTCGCTTCCGCCTCGCCGATCAGGGCCAGCAACCGCTGGGTGTAGCGATCCAGCAGGTCGAACAGGATCGCTTCCTTGCTTTCGTAGTAGTGATAAAGCCGCGCCTTGGAAGTCCCGCCGGCCGCGGCGATGTCGTTCATGCTCGCCGCCGGGTAGCTGCGCTCGGCGAAGCATTGGGCCGCCACATCCAGAATCTCATCGCGCTTGAGTTCATGCTGGGATGATTTTGGCCGGGCCATCCGCGGATTATGGCCAACGTCCTGAAAAACGAATGGGAAGGACGCGAACGACTCAGGCGCAATTCAATTCGGCACTTCTTCGTGTCGCCCGGACAGCGAGCACGTCCCCGGCAACCGCGGCCAGGCCCTTGATCAGGCGGACCGCGGCGTCCGCGCCGAACGCGAAAGCCAGCCGCAGGTCGGACAGTGGCTGGACCACAGCGGCAACGCGCGGCGGCGCAATGCGCGCGGCGGCCGGCAGCGGATCCCAGCTGAACCAGGTCGCAGCCTGCGAATCCCAGGCTTCGACCACCACCCGTTGCCCGGGGAGCAGCCTTAGCTGCGCGCCGGCCCCGACCACATGGTCGCCCAGGTCGTTGGGCGGTCCGGCATGTGGGCCGTCGAAGGTGGCCCAGAGCCGGCCGCGGGCCACCCGCAGGACACCGGCCTCGCGCGGCTGGAAAGTGATGGCGCGGCCGGCCGGCAGCTTCCAGGTTCCGGGCAGTGCGGGGATGGCAGCGGATTGTTGCATTTGCGTCAGCGTTTGCGAGGCCATGGCGTTACTCCAGTTAATGCGATTCGGCAATGAATGATCGGCGAACAAGGCTTGGCAGTCCAATGAAATCCGGCTACGCTATTGATTCCCGATTAGCATCAATCCAGAACCCCCGCCTGCGCCGAAACCGAACCATGCAGCACTCCCAGACGCACCTGCGCACCCGGCCCATTTCGGCCGGCCACCTGCGCGCCTTTGAAGCGGTTGCCCGCCACCTGAACTTCCGCGCCGCGTCGGAAGAAATGGCGCTGACGCAGTCGGCGGTGAGCCGCCAGATCCAGGCGCTGGAAGAAGAGGTGGGGGCCGGCCTGTTCCTGCGCCACACGCGCGCCGTGGAGCTGACCAGTGCCGGCGCGCAGTTGTTGACGGCGGTCTCGCAATCGCTGCCCCGCATCGACAGCGCCGTGCGGCAGATCCGCCAGAGCGCCGGGCGCCGCTCGGTGGCCTTGACGACATTCGCCTCGTTCGCGTCGATGTGGCTGATTCCCCGGCTCGAGCAGTTCCAGCGCGACCATCCCGACATCGACATCCGCATCGACGCGTCGGACACGGCGCTGGACCTGGAGGTCTCGGATGTCGACCTCGCGCTGCGTTACGGGCCGATGGCCAACATGCCGCCGCACGCGACCCGGCTCTTTGGCGAACAGCTGACGCCCGTGGTCAGCCCGTGGCTCCTCAAGAGCGGAGCGCCGCTGAAGAAGCCCGCCGACCTGGCCCAGTTCGCCTTGAT
>DATNBX010000295.1:0-15147 GCA_035571795.1 Ramlibacter sp. | reverse complement strand
GATCTTCATGCGGATCTGGTTGATGAAGATCACCATGCAGTTGGTCTTCTTGATCGTGGCGGTGAGCTTGCGCAGCGCCTGGCTCATGAGGCGCGCCTGCAGGCCGGGCAGCGAGTCGCCCATCTCGCCCTCGATTTCGGCTTTCGGCGTCAGCGCGGCCACGGAGTCGATCACGATCAGGTCCAGGGCGCCGGAGCGCACCAGGCTGTCGACGATCTCCAGCGCTTGCTCGCCGGTGTCGGGTTGGCTGATCAGCAGGTCGGACAGATTCACGCCGAGCTTTTGCGCATACTGGACGTCCAGCGCGTGCTCGGCATCGATGAAGGCGCATTGGCCGGCCTGGCGCTGCATCTCGGCGATGATCTGCAGCGTCAAAGTGGTCTTGCCCGAGGATTCAGGGCCGTAGATCTCGATCACCCGGCCGCGCGGCAGGCCGCCCACTCCCAGGGCGATATCCAGTCCCAGCGAACCGGTCGACACGACCTGGACGTCTTCGAGCTTCTCGCCTTCACCCAGACGCATGATCGTGCCCTTGCCGAACTGTTTGTCGATCTGGGCCAGCGCAGCCTGCAGGGCCTTGGCTTTTTCACTGTCGGCGGCGATGCGGCTTCCCTTGACTTGAGCATCCATTAAAAAATTCTCCTTGTTAATCAACACGTTGAGGCGTCTCATCCAGTGTCGTTATCCTCAGGCTGGATGCTTGACCAGTACTTTAACGCGCGGCATTGCCAGAAGTAAACGCAATTTTTCATCAGTTTGCCTTACCATTAGAAATGCCCACCGATAGCGTTCAAGCGCCGGTTTCGGAAATCGACGACGCGTGGCGCCTCACCCACCTTGGCCGGTTGCTGGGCCACGCGATGCGCCGCTTCGACGAGCGTGTGCTCAGCCTCATGGCGCACAACGTCGAAGTGCCGCTTGCCCTGTCGAACCTGGCCGCAAGATCGCAGGTCAGCGCCGCCCACATCCACATCACGCGTCATCTGAGCCTGAAGGGATCGCGCCTCACCGAGCTGGCCCAGCGCGCCGGCATGAGCAAGCAGGCCATGGGCGACCTGGTCGACCAATGCGAAGCCTGGGGGCTGGTGTCACGCGCGCCGGATTCGCAGGACGGGCGGGCGCGGCTGGTGCGTTTCACAGCCACGGGACTGGCTTGGCTGCAGGCCTTCAAGGAAGCGGTGGCCCAGGCCGAAGCGGAATTTCGCGCCGACGTAGGCGCCGAGGTTGCCACCGTGGTGATGATCGGGCTGGAGGCTTATGCTGGGCCCGCGACCTGAACCGCTTGCCTTGCTGAAACTTTGCGGGACAGACCTTCAGCTCTGTCCTCAACTGACTAAAATTTCATCGCCGCGGCAAGTCGGGACGGCGCCACGAAGGAGACAGCATGCGAATTCTGATTGCCGAAGACGACCAGGTGCTGGCCGACGGCCTGCTGCGCACCTTGCGCGCCTCCGGGGCGGCGGTGGACCACGTGGCCAGCGGCACCGAGGCGGATGCCGCGCTGATGACGAACAACGAGTTCGACCTGCTGATCCTGGACCTGGGCATGCCCAAGATGCACGGCCTGGAGGTTCTGCGCAAGCTGCGCGGGCGCGGCTCGACACTGCCGGTGCTGATCCTCACCGCGGCCGACGCGGTGGAGGAACGCGTCAAGGGCCTGGACTATGGCGCCGACGATTACATGGCCAAGCCCTTCAGCCTGCAGGAACTGGAGGCGCGGGTGCGCGCGCTCACGCGCCGCGGGATGGGCGGCACCAGCAGTGTCATCAAGCACGGGCCGCTGGTCTATGACCAGGCTGGACGGGTCGCCACCATCGACGGCAAGATGGTCGAGCTGTCGGCGCGTGAACTGGGCCTGCTGGAGGTGCTGCTGCAGCGCGCCGGCCGGCTGGTCAGCAAGGACCAGCTGGTCGAGCGCCTGTGCGAGTGGGGCGAGGAGGTCAGCAACAACGCGATCGAGGTCTACATCCACCGGTTGCGCAAGAAGATCGAGAAGGGCCCGATTCGCATCGCCACTGTGCGCGGGCTGGGCTACTGCCTGGAGAAGATCCCCGGCTAGGGAAGCCCGAAGTCCCGCTACGCGCGCTCGAAACCAGAACGGCAAGAGCCTGCCCAACTCATGAAAATCTTCCAACGTGAGCAGCGCTCGCTGTTCGGAGAAATCCTCGACTGGATGCTCACGCCCCTGCTGCTGCTGTGGCCGGTCAGCCTGGCGCTGACCTGGCTGGTGGCGCAAAGCATCGCCGGCAAACCGTTCGACCGGGCGCTGGAGTACAACGTGCAGGCCCTTGCGCAACTGGTCGTCGTGCAGCAACAGCGAGTGGTCTTCAATCTGCCGCAGCCGGCGCGCGAACTCCTGCGCGCCGACGACTCCGATCTTGTGTATTACCAGGTGCTGGGCGCGCGCGGCGAACTGCTCAGCGGAGAGCGCGACCTGCCGCTGCCGCCGGAAGACGAGCGGCCGCTCCCGGGCGAAGTGCGCCTGCGCGACGACGAAATGCGTGGGCAGGAAGTGCGCGTCGCCTACACCTGGGTCGGGCTCGATCTGCAGGGTGCCCAGCCGGCGCTGGTCCAGGTGGCCGAAACGCGCGAGAAGCGCTCGGTGCTGGCCACCGAGATCATCAAGGGCGTGATGCTGCCGCAGTTCGTCATCCTGCCGCTGGCAGTGCTGCTGGTGTGGATGGCACTGGTGCGGGGCATCAAGCCGCTGTCGCAGCTCGAGGAGCGCATCCGCGCCCGCAAGCCGGATGACCTGAGCCCGCTGGACGACAAGACGGTGCCGCTGGAAGTGGCGCCGCTGGTGTCTTCAGTCAACGATCTGCTGACGCGACTGAAGGACTCGATCGCAACCCAGAAGCGTTTCCTGGCCGATGCCGCGCACCAGCTGAAAACTCCGCTGGCCGGGTTGCGCATGCAGGCCGACCTGGCCCAGCGCGAGGCCTTCAACGCCGAGGAATTGAAGCAGTCGCTCAAGCAGATCGGGCGCTCCAGCATTCGCGCCACCCACACCGTGAACCAGTTGCTGGCCCTGGCCCGGGCCGAAAGCGGCGGCCAGATCCTGGCCCGCCAGCCTTGCGATCTGGCACGCCTCACGATGGAAACCGTGCGCGATTCGCTGCCACGCAGCATGGACAAGCGTATCGACCTGGGTTACGACGGCGCCCAGCCGGGCACGCCGGGCGTGCTGATCCCCGGCAATCCGACGCTGCTGAAGGAAATGATCCGCAACCTGCTGGACAACGCGATCAACTACACGCCCTCCAGCGCCGAGCAACCGGGCGTGATCACCGCGCGCGTCCTGGCCGACCCTTTCGGCCGCGTACTGATGGTTCAGGTCGAGGATTCGGGCCCGGGCATTCCCGCCAGCGAGCGGGAGCTCGTGCTGCAACCGTTCTACCGGGCGTTGGGCACCAATGTCGACGGCTCGGGCCTGGGCCTGCCGATCGTGCTGGAGATCGCCCGCCAGCACAACGCCGAGATTCAACTCGAAGATGCCCGCCCCGGCCATGTGCCCCCGGGCACCCGCGTCACGGTGCGCTTTGTGTTGACCGGCGCTGCCGAGGCCGATTACGCGGCCGCCGCGGCTCAGGCCCCCTTGTAGACGTTCAACTGCAGGCGCTCGCGCTCGATCGCCCGCGCCACAGGCGGCAACAGCGCGACCCGCTGCACATGCGCCCACAGCGCGGGATAAATCCGCGGATCATGGCCGGCAAAGCCGCCCCAGCGCAACAAGGTGAGGGAATACGCATCGAGCGGGCCGAAGTGCTCGCCGCCCAGGTAAGGCCGGTTGGCATCGGCAGCGCTGCGCGCCATCGCCTCGATTTCGCCGAGCATGGGTCCATACAACGCGGCGTTGAACGCCTTGACCTCGGCCTGCGCCTGCGCACTGCCGACGAATTTCTGCGGCATGAAAACATGCGTGAACGTCGGGTGCACGGTGTTGTTCATCCACGCCAACGTTTCCAGCGCGCGGATGCGCGCCATCCCGCCGCGCGGCAGGAAGCTGCATTGCGGAAAACGCTCATCCAGGTGGCTGATGATGGCCAGGATCTGGGTGATCACCTCGGTCCCATCGACCAGCACCGGCACCTGGTTGTGCGGGTTGATCGCCTGGTATTCCGGGCCGTAGTTCTCGCCTTTGTGGATCTTGACCATGACGGGCTCGAACGGCGCGCCGGCGGTTTCAAGCAGCGTGTGCGGAACGAACGAGCAGGCGCCCGGTGCAAAGTAGAGTTTCAGCGTCATCGTGTGCTTTCGGGGGTCAGCGGCATGGCCGCAGGGTCTTTCCGTTCAGGGCGGTGCGCAGTTCGTCCAGGCGTGGCCGCAAGCCGTCGTCCACCGCCGGCAGCTTGAGCAGTTGCCCGCGCAGTTCGCGCTCAGCCAGGGCCGGTTCGACGCCCGGCTCGAGCAGCCACGAGCCCGCTGGCCAGCGTTCCAGGACCTGCTTCAGGCCTGGTAGCTCACGCTCGTCGAACAGGCCAGCCTGCAAGCATTCCGGCATCCTGGAACCCGAGGCGGCCGCGAGCTCGAGGCGCCCGGCTTCCTCGCCGCCCAGGATCCGCACGGCCTGCGGCCTGATCTGATGCTCCAGCCGCTGGGGCTCCGACTGCTGCGCCGGTGCGATGCCCCACGGGGCCAGCAGGCCCTGCGACCAGGCGAAATAGGCGGCGTTGGCCAGCACCAGCAGCAAGACGGTCAGGCGTAGCATGGCGGGCTCACGCTTGCGGCCGCACGCTCACTTCGGCGCTGCTCACCGTGCTCACGCCGCGCGCGGTATGCACCCGCAGCGCGCCGTCTTCGCTGGCGCCGTGCGCCGTGCCGGCAGTGCCGTCACTGAGGACCACCGCGCGGTCCCGTAGCGCGTCACGGGCGTTGAAGCGCGCCTGGAACGGCGCAAAACCGAAAGTTTCGAAGGCTTGCACGGCGCGAACCAGTGGCAAGGCCACCCGCATCAGGGCCTGGCCCGGCTGCACTTCGGGCAGCAGTTCCTGCAGCCAGGCGGGGGCGGTCGCGAGCCCGGCCGCTTCGCGCGCGGCGATATTGAGACCGACACCGATGACGGCATAGCGGCGGATCCCGCCGCCCCCGCCGAAGCTGCCCGTTTCGATCAGGACGCCGGCCAGCTTGCGGTCGGCGAGCCACAGGTCGTTGGGCCACTTGAGCTGGATGCTCGGGTGCAGGCTCTCGGCCAAGCCCACGCCAACGGCCAGCGACAAGCCCGACCAATCAACCGGCGCCAGCGGCAGGCCCAGCGAAAAAGTAAGCGATCGGCCCGCATCGCCCAGCCAGCTGCGTCCCAGCCGGCCCCGGCCGGCGCTCTGCCGCTCGGCCACCAGCAGCACCGGCTCCAGGTAGCCTGAGCGGGCCCGGCGCATGAGCTCGCCGTTGGTGGAAGCGATCTCCGGCAGGACCTCGACCGTGAAACCGGGCAGAACCGGCGCGACCGCTTCCCGGATGGCCTCGGCCGGCCAATCGGCATGCTGGAAGGACCAGTCGGTACTCACTTGCGTTGTCTGCGTTTGGGCGCCAGCAGTGTACCGCGGCAGGTCTTCGCGCCGCACCAGCACGGATACTCGGCCTTGAGCGTCTTCGTGTAGCGCTCGTCGATGATCAGGCCATAGTCGTAGTTGAGCTCCTCGCCGACGCGGATGTTTCGCAGCGCCTTGATGTAGATGCGCCCGTCCTGCTCGTCGGCCTCGCAATTGGGGTCGCACGAGTGGTTGATCCAGCGCGACGAGTTGCCTCCGTGCTTGGCATCGATGACCCGGCGCTCGTCGACGTGGAAATAGAAGGTATGGTTCGGGTCCTTGGGATCGTGCGGATGGCGGCGCTGGGCCTGCTTCCACGTGATCACTTCGCCCACGTATTCAATGATCGTCTCGCCCTCGGCGATGTCCTGCAAAGCGAACACCCCCTTGCCATGGACGCCGGAACGCCGGACCTGGATTCTTCTGGAGGAGGATTCCGGCCGCGCGACCGGTGGGGTTTCCGCGCCCTGCGCCGGGGCGTCTGCCACCCGGCTTGTTACTGCTTTGTCTGCCATCGCCAAAACTCTGTTAATTTAAATATGCACACATGCGCGCGTGCGCGTGCGTACGCGCGAGAAGCGCAGATTGTATGAATACTTCAAGTTGGGGGCGCCGAAGGGCGCCACGTTTACATCTATGTCGAAGTCGTTAGTGATCGCCGAGAAACCGTCAGTGGCGCAGGACATCGTGCGCGCGCTCGCGCCAGTGGCCGGCAAATTCGAAAAGCACGATGAGTTCTTCGAGAGCGAGAAGTACATCGTGACCAGCGCCGTCGGGCACCTGCTGGAAATCCATGCGCCCGAGGAATTCGACGTCAAGCGCGGCAAGTGGAGCTTCGCGCACCTGCCGGTGATTCCGCCCTACTTCGACCTGAAGCCGGTGGACAAGACCAAGTCGCGCCTGAACGCCGTGGTGAAGCTGGCCAAGCGCAAGGATGTGGGCGACCTCGTCAACGCCTGCGACGCCGGCCGCGAGGGCGAACTCATCTTCCGCCTGATCGAGCAGTTCGCCGGCGGCGGCAAGGCGCTGGGCAAGCCGGTGAAGCGGCTGTGGCTGCAGTCGATGACCCCGCAGGCGATCCGCGACGGCTTCGCGGCGCTGCGCACCGACAAGCAGATGCAAGGGCTGGCTCACGCCGCGCGTTCGCGCTCCGAGGCCGACTGGCTGGTCGGCATCAATGGCACGCGGGCGATGACCGCGTTCAATTCGCGCGATGGCGGTTTCTTCCTCACCACCGTGGGCCGGGTGCAGACGCCGACGCTGGCGGTGGTGGTCGAGCGCGAAGAGCAGATCCGCAAGTTCGTCAGTCGCGACTACTGGGAAATCCACGCGACCTTTCTGGCCGAAGCGGGCGAATACCAGGCCAAATGGTTCGATCCGCAGTGGAAGAAAAATCCGGACGACGCCGAAATCAGGGCCGACCGCCTCTGGTCCCAGCGCGAGGCCCAGGCCATCGCCGATGCCGTGCGCGGCAAGGCGGCCAGCGTCACCGAGGAATCGAAACCGACCACGCAAGCCTCGCCGCTGTTGTTCGACCTCACGTCGCTACAGCGCGAAGCCAACGGCCGGTTCGGCTTTTCCGCCAAGACCACGCTGTCACTGGCGCAAAGCCTGTACGAGCGGCACAAGGCGCTGACCTACCCGCGGACCGATTCGCGCGCGCTGCCGGAGGACTACCTGCCGGTGGTCAGGCAGACCATGGGCATGCTCGCGGCCAGCCCGATGCGCCATCTGGCGCCCTTCGCCAGGCAGGCGATCGACGAGAGCTACGTCAAGCCGAGCAAGCGGATTTTCGACAACGCCAAGGTCAGCGATCACTTTGCCATCATCCCGACGCTGCAGCCGCCGCACGGCCTCTCGGAAGCCGAGCAGAAGGTGTACGACCTGGTGGTCCGGCGCTTCCTCTCGGTGTTTTTTCCATCGGCCGAGTTCATGGTCACCACGCGGATCTCGCAGGCGGTCGGGCACAGCTTCAAGACCGAGGGGAAGGTGCTGGTCAAGCCCGGCTGGCTCGCGATCTGGGGCAAGGAAGCCGCCGCGGAAATTGCCGACGCCAAGGAGGGCGACAAGGGCCAGGCGCTGGTGCCCGTCAAGCCCGGCGAGATGGTGCGCGCCGAGGCGGTAGAGCCCAAGGGACTGAAGACGCGGCCGCCGGCGCGCTATTCGGAAGCGACGCTGCTGGGCGCCATGGAAGGCGCCGGCAAGCTGGTCGAAGACGACGAATTGCGCGAGGCGATGCAGGAAAAGGGCCTCGGCACGCCGGCGACGCGCGCCGCCATCATCGAAGGGCTGATCAGCGAGAAATACATCCACCGCGAGGGACGCGAGCTGGTTCCGGCGGCCAAGGCGTTCCAGCTCATGACGCTGCTGCGCGGGCTGGGCGTGGAGGAACTGTCCAAGCCCGAGCTCACCGGCGAGTGGGAATACAAGCTGGCCCAGATGGAGCACGGCAAGCTTTCGCGTGCCGAGTTCATGCAGGAAATCGCCGAGATGACCAAGCACATCGTCAAGAAGGCGAAGGAGTACGACCGCGACACCGTGCCCGGTGACTACGCAACGCTGCAAACTCCCTGCCCCAACTGCGGCGGCGTGGTGAAGGAAAACTACCGCCGCTACGCCTGCATCGGACGCCCCGCCGGCATGGCCAGCACCCACGCGCATGGCAGGGCCGGAGAAGCCGACATGCAAGGCTGCGGCTTTTCCTTCGGCAAGACGCCGGCTGGGCGCACTTTCGAGATGCAGGAAGTCGAACAGCTGCTGCGCGACAAGAAGGTCGGTCCCATGGATGGCTTTCGCTCCAAGGCCGGCTGGCCGTTCACGGCCGAGATCGTGCTCAAGTACAACGAGGACGAGAAGAACTGGAAACTGGAGTTCGATTTCGGCGAGGACCGCAACGCGGCGGATAGCGGCGAGATCATCGACTTCTCCGACCAGGAGCCGCTCGGTCCCTGCCCCAAGTGCGGCGGCCGCGTGTTCGAGCACGGCAGCAACTATGTGTGCGAGCGTTCGGTGCCGACCAGCGAGCAACCCACGCCCACCTGCGACTTCAAGAGCGGCAAGATCATCCTGCAGCAGCCCGTCGCGCGCGAGCAGATTGCCAAGCTGCTGGCAGCCGGCAAGACCGACCTGCTCGACAAGTTCGTTTCGATGCGCACCCGCCGACCGTTCAAGGCCTTCCTGGCATGGAGTAAGGACGAAGGCAAGGTGAGCTTCGAGTTCGAACCGCGCGCTTCCAGGTTCCCGCCGCGCAAGGCGGCGGCCAAGACACCAGCGGCGAAGGAACCGGCAGCGAAGTACGCGGCCGCCAAGGAACTGCTCGAGAAGGTAGCTGCAAAGAAGGCTGCGCCGGCGAAGAAGGCTGCGCCCGCCAAGAAAGCTGCTCCGGCAAAAAAGGCCGCCGCAACCAAAGCACCGGCCAAGACAGCGGCGGGCCTGAAGCCGAGCGCGGCGCTGGCCGCCGTGATCGGTGCCGAGCCGGTCGCCCGCACCCAGGTCATCAAGAAGCTGTGGGACTACATCAAGGCCAACGGCCTGCAGGATGCCAAGGACAAGCGCTCGATCAACGCCGACTCCAAGCTGCTGCCGGTGTTCGGCAAGCCGCAGATCAGCATGTTCGAACTGGCCGCCATTGTGGGCAAGCACCTGGCTTGATCGCGGCGAGGCTTCGCTGCATCATCGGACTCCCGTCCTGTGGAGAACCGAATGAAAAACAAGCTTTTCCTCATGGCCGCGCCGCTCGGCATGGTCCCAGCGGCCCCGGCCTCCAGCTTCACCTTGAGCAGCCCCGAGATCAAGGCCGATGCGCTGATGCCCAAGAGCTACGAGTTCAATGGCTTCGGCTGTTCCGGCGAGAACAAATCGCCAGCCCTGCAGTGGAGCGGCGCGCCTGGGGACACGAGGAGCTTCGCCGTCACGGTGTACGACCCCGACGCGCCTACCGGCTCGGGCTTCTGGCACTGGATGGTCGTCAACATCCCCGGCAACGCAACCGGCCTGGCGAACAACGCCGGGGCCATCGGCGGCGCCAACCTCCCCAAGGGTGCCAAGCATGTGCGCATCGACTACGGCATTTACGGCTGGGGCGGCCCGTGCCCGCCGCCGGGCGACCAGCCGCACCGGTACGTCTTCACCGTACACGCGCTCAAGACCGACAAGCTCGATGTGCCCGGCGATGCCACGGCCGCGGTGGGCGGCTTCATGATCAACGCCAACACGATCGCGAAAGCCTCGTTCACGGCGCGCTACGGCCGGCCTGCGGCTTAGCAGCCTCTGCGCTCGAGCGACTGGGCGATGGCCGGGCCGCCTAGCTGGACCGTGGCTGGCGCCGCGGCCTGCGCTGGCGCGCCGGGACCGTTCGTTGCATTATCTGGGTCCCAATTTTCGAGGAAACGGTATGAAGAAAACTCTGCTTGCCGCTGCCCTGCTCAGCGCCGCCTCGTTGGCCCAGGCCGCCGCCTTCGCGCTCACCAGCCCGGACATCAAGCCCAATGCCATGATCGACAAGAAGTTCGAGTTCAACGGCTTCGGCTGCGGCGGCGAGAACAAGTCGCCGGCCTTGAAGTGGAACGGTGCGCCCAAGGCCGCCAAGAGTTTTGCGCTCACCGTGTACGACCCCGATGCGCCCACGGGGTCGGGCTGGTGGCACTGGCTGGTGGTCAACATCCCCGCCGACGTGACCGAGCTGCCGCCGGACGCCGGCGCGGTCGGCGGCGCCAACTTGCCGAAAGGCGCGACGGCCGTGCGCAGCGACTTCGGCGCGGCCGGCTGGGGCGGCGTGTGCCCGCCCCAAGGCGACAAGCCGCACCGCTACATCTTCACCGTGTACGCGCTGAAAACCGACAAGCTCGACCTGCCGCCCGATGCGACCGGCGCGCTGGCCGGATTCATGATCAATGCCAACCAGATCGGCAAGGCTTCGTTCAGCGCGAAGTACGGCAGGCCGAAAGCAAAGTAGCGATCGGCAGGGTTGGCCCGCTCTTCTCTCTTCTCACAGGCTGTCGGGGGCACGGCCAGCTGCCCCAACCTGCACATCGCGCTGCTATTTAGAGGAGCGTGACCCGCCGATTCGACGGGATCGCCAGAGCCAGGTGTGGCGCCCCGACTCCGCGACCGGCGCGTCAGGATGAACATCTGTCGCAACTTGGAACGCTTGCTCGACGAACAGCGCGCGGCGGATACTGCGCCAGCCGTATCGCCCACCCGGCACGACAATTGCGGTTATTCCGCAGAACCCATCGCGCCCCGCCGCTCGCCGGCCGCGCCAACCGAGGACACCCCGCATGCCCAAGATCATCGAACTTCGCCCCGACGCGCCCTGGATCGAGCTGCAATCCGAGCCGCAGGATTGGGACGCCATCGGCGCCGCCGAATTGCTGCGCATGCACTATCACCTGCACGTGATCCGCGCCTTCGAAGAAACGGTGCTCGAGTTCGAAAAGGTGGGCCTGGTGAATGGCCCTCTGCATTCGAGCATCGGCCAGGAAGCTGGCGCGGTCGGAGCGATGGCGCTGCTGAATTCGGGCGACATGATCACCGGCGCGCACCGCGGCCACCACCAGTTCATCGCCAAGGGTATGCGGCATCTGGACGACAGCAGGTACGACCCACGCCAGGACCCGCTGCCCGAGGCGGTCACGACCTTCCTGTACCGCGCGCTGTCCGAGATCCTGGGCCTGGCGGACGGCTTCTGCAAGGGCCGCGGCGGCTCGATGCATCTGCGCTGGACCGAATGCGGCGCGATGGGCACCAACGCCATCGTCGGCGGCGGCGTGCCGATCGCCAACGGTCTGGCATGGGCCAAGAAGCGCGAGGGCAAGGGCCAGGTGGCGATGACCTTCTTCGGTGACGGGAGCTCGCACATCGGCTCGGTGCCCGAATCGATGAACCTGGCTGCACTGTGGGCCTTGCCGATGGCATTTTTCATCGAGAACAACGGCTACGCGGTTGCCACCACGCTGGATGAACAAGCGAAGGAGACCCGCTTGTCGGCGCGCGGCGGCGGCTTCGCCATCCCCGCCTGGCGCGTCGACGGAATGGATCTCGCCGCGGTGGTGACGGCCTCGCGGATGGCCGTGCAGCACATGCGCGCCGGCAAGGGGCCCACGCTGATCGAGGCGCTGGTCTATCGCTACCTGCACCATGGCGGCTCGCTCCTGGGCAGCGCCTTCGGCTATCGCGACAAGGACGAGGAAGCGCAGTGGAAGGCGCGCGATCCGATCGCGCGCACGGCCCGCGAGATGATTTCGCGCAACTGGCTGACGGCGCAGCAGGACGAGGCGATCCGCGCCAACGTGGTAGCGGCCATGGGCCAGATCGCGTCGCGCCTGCGTGAGAACGATCCGGCCACCGGCAAGCCTCGCATCCGGCCGGCGCTGTGGCCCAAGACCGAGTTTCGCGACCACGGCCTGCGCGGCGACCTGTCGGAATTCCGGGGTGCGCGTTTCGAAGAGCTGGAATCGGCCAGCGCGAAGACCGGCGAGATGAAGTTCGTCGACGCGATCGCCACCGTGATGGGGCGGCGCATGGAAACCGACGAGCGCATCTTCGTGATGGGCGAGGACATCCACAAGCTCAAGGGCGGCACCAACGGCGCCACCAAAGGCCTGGCGCAGCGCTTCCCCGACCGCATCGTGCCCACGCCGATCGAGGAAGGCGGCTTCGCCGGGCTGTGCGGCGGCGTGGCGATGGAGGGCAGCTACCGCCCGGTGGTCGAATTCATGTATGCCGATTTCACGCTGGTGGCGGCCGACCAGGTGTTCAACCAGATCGGCAAGAGCCGCCATATGTTCGGCGGCGAATCGGCGATGCCGCTGGTGCTGCGTACCAAGTGCGCGATCGGCACCGGCTACGGTTCGCAGCATTCGATGGACCCGGCCGGGCTTTACTCGCACTGGCCGGGCTGGCGGATCGTGGCGCCGAGCACGCCGTTCGACTATGTGGGCCTGATGAACAGCGCGCTGCTGTGCGAAGACCCGGTGCTCGTGATCGAGCACGTCGATCTGTACAACACCAACGGACCGGCGCCGGTGGACGACTGGGACTACTACATTCCGCTAGGCAAGGCAAAGGTCGTGCGGCCGGGCAAGGCCTTCACGGTGCTGACCTACCTGGCGATGGTGCCGCTGGCGGTGAAGGTCGCGCAGGAGCTGGGAGTCGACGCCGAGATCATCGACCTGCGTTCGCTCGACCGGGCCGGCCTCGACTGGCAGACCATCGGCGCGAGCATCGCCAAGACCAACAATGTGGTCGTGATCGAGCAGGGGACGCTCACGGTATCGTACGGCGCAATGCTGACCGACGAGATCCAGCGCCGCTATTTCGACCACCTCGACCAGCCGGTGCAGCGCATCCACGGCGGCGAATCGTCACCGTCGGTCAGCCGGGTGCTGGAGCGCTCATCGCATGCCGGTGCCGAGGAGATCCGCGCCGGCTTTGCCCGAATGATGGCCGATTCGGGCCGCCCCCTGAAGTGACGCCGCCCCGAAGCGCCTCCGGCAGGAGGCGCCATTTCATTCGCAGCAGGTCATTCGGCCGGACGGGCCGGATGCCAAAGGCGCCGCTCGGTCGTCTGTTCGTAGGCCTTGCCGCGCGGGTAGCTCACCAGTTCGAGCTGCATGCCCCAGGGCGCCAGGAAGTAGACCCAGGTCTGTCCGCCGCTGGGCCCGCTTTCGCGCACGGTCGGCTCGCCCAGGATGCGCACGCCGTGCCGGCGCAAGTGATCCAGCGCCACCGCCATGTCGTCGACGTAGAACGCCAGGTGGTGCCCGCCGACGTCGCTGTTGCGCGGCTGAGTGCGGTTCTGATCCGGGCTTTCGTATTCGAAGATCTCGAAATTCGAGCCGTTGCGGCAGCGCAGGAACTTCAGTCGCTTCATCACGGCGCGCGGATGCACGTTCAGGTGCTCGGTCATCCAGTCACCCTCGGACTGGAATGGGCCCAGGTCGTAAAAGGCCTCGCAGCCGATCACTTCGACGAAAAACTGAACTGCCTGGTCAAGGTCGGGGACGGTGAAACCGATGTGATCGGTTCCGCGCAGGCCCGGCATTCCGCCGGCTTCGACAGGGGTTGGCGACATGGTTGCGGCTCCTCGTTGGATGAATGGTCAACCCCAATCATCTCGCAAGGGCCGTGCCACTGCGGCGCGGCCCGCCTTTAGAAGAACCGAACGACAGGAGTCCTCCGTGGCCACAGAGATCAAACTGCCCGCCCTCGCCCCCTCCATGACCGAAGGCAACGTCGCGCGCTGGACCAAGCAGGAGGGCGAAGCCGTCAGCGCGGGCGAGGTGATCGCCGAGATCGAGACCGACAAGGCAGTGGTCGAGCTGGAGTCGCCCGCCGCCGGTGTGCTCGGCAGGATCGTCGTGCCGGCCGGCACCAACGGCGTCAAGGTCGACACGGTCATTGGCTGGATCGTGCGGGCTGGGGAAGCCGTTCCGAGCGCGGGCATACCGGCCGCCGTGGCCTCGATGCCGGCATCGCCGATTGCCGCGGCAGCGCCGGCCCCGAGCGCGCCGGCGTCCGAGGCTGCGGCCGCGCACCCCACCGGCGGCCGCATCTTTGCCAGCCCCCTGGCGCGGCGCCTGAGCGAACAGGCCGGTGTGTCGCTCGAGGACTTGCGCGGCAGCGGTCCGCACGGGCGCATTGTGCGCATCGACGTGGAGGCGGCGATACAAGCGGCCCGCACGACCGCTGCGGCCACCGCCGCCGCGACACCGGCCGGGGGCAGCGGTGGCTACACCGAAATTCCGCACAGCAATACGCGCCGCATCATCGCCCAGCGCCTGACCGAGGCCAAGCAGCAGGTGCCGCATTTCTATCTGACGATCGACTGCCGGATCGACCGCCTGCTGGCACTGCGGGCCGAGGCCAACGCCGCACTCGACGATGCCAAGCTTTCGGTGAACGACTTCATCGTCCGGGCCGTCGCACTGGCCTTGAAGCGCGTTCCTGCCGCCAACGCCTCATGGGGCGACTCGGCCATCCGGCTGTGGCACGACGTGGACGTCGCGGTGGCGGTGGCAACCCCTGCGGGCTTGATCACGCCAGTGGTCAGGGGCGCCGATCGCAAAACCGTCGGCAGCATTTCGGCCGAGATCAAGGCGCTTGCCGGCCGGGCGCGCGAGGGCCGGCTCATGCCGCAGGAATACCAGGGCGGCGGCTTCACGATCAGCAATCTGGGCATGCACGGCATCCGGGAATTCGCCGCCATCATCAATCCCCCGCAGGCCTGCATCCTGGCAGTGGGCGCCGGCGAGCAGCGGCCAGTGGTCGTCGATGGCGCGCTCGCAGTGGCGACGGTGATGACCTGCACGCTCTCGGTCGATCACCGCGTCGTCGATGGCGCCGTCGGGGCCGAGTTCCTCGCTGTATTCAAGAAGCTGGTCGAGCACCCGATCGCGCTGCTGGTCTGAGCACGGCGCAGGTACAACCGATGAACAAGCAATCCTTCGATCTGGTCATCCTCGGCGGCGGCCCGGGAGGCTATGTCGCCGCCATCCGCGCGGCGCAACTCGGCCTGAAGACGGCGGTCGTCGAGCGCGAACACCTGGGCGGCATCTGCCTGAACTGGGGCTGTATTCCGACCAAGGCCCTGCTGCGCAGCGCCGAGGTCTACGAGCAG
>DATNBX010000294.1:0-6550 GCA_035571795.1 Ramlibacter sp. | reverse complement strand
GGCGACGCTCGACGGCGCGCAGCAGTCGATCGACGTGTGCACCTTCATCCTCGGCCGCGACGGTGTCGGCGAGGCCGTCGTCGACCGGCTGTGCGCCAAGGCGCGCAGCGGCCTGCGGGTGCGCCTGTTGCTCGATGGCCTGGGCAGCCTCATGGGCGGGCGGCCGCGGCTGAAGCGCTTCACCGAAGCCGGCGGGGTCTATACGATGTTCGTGCCGCCGTTCCGCTCGCCGCTGAAAGGCCGATCGAACTTGCGTGAACATCGCAAGCTGGTGGTCGCCGATGCCGACTCGCCAACCGGGCGGCTGTGGTGCGGCGGGCGCAATCTTGCGGCGGAATACTTCGCCTCGGCGACGGGCGAGCCGTGCTGGAAGGACCTGACCTTCGACTTGCAGGGCCCGCTGGTGCGCCAGGCCGGCGACCTGTTCACGCGCGACTGGGCCTTTGCCAACGGGCAGGGCATCGGGGCGCAGGTGTCCGTGCCGCCGCTGCTGCCGTACCCGCTCGATGGAGCCCAGCTCGTGGCCTCGGGACCGGACCAGCCCGACGACACCATCTATGCGCTGCTGATCACCGCGGCTTACCGGGCGCGCCGGCGCATCGCCCTGGTGACGCCCTACTTCGTTCCCGATTCGGCCTTGCTGATGGCCCTGCGCCTGGCCGCCATGCGCGGCGTCACGGTCGATCTGCTGCTGCCCGGGCGGTCGAACCATCGCCTGTCCGACCTGGCCCGCGGCCGGGCGCTGCGAACGCTGGCGCAGGCCGGCGTGCGCATCTGGCTCGCGCCGGACATGCTGCACGCGAAGCTGGCGCTGATCGACGGCACGCTGGCGCTCGCCGGTTCGGCCAATTTCGACAGCCGCAGCCTGTTCCTGAACTACGAGCTGATGGTCGCGTTCCACCGGGCCAGCGACGTGCTGCACTTTGCGGCCTGGTTCGAGAATGAGTTGCGTTCGGCGCGCCCCTACGTTGCGACGCAGGCCGGCCTGGTTCGCGACGTGGCGGACGGCCTGCTGCTGTGGATGGCGTTCCAGCTTTGAGCGGCTGCGGAGGGGAAACCCTGCTTCTCTACAATACCGCCACGGAGTAAACCCAATGACGATCAAGAGCGACAGATGGATCCGCAAGATGGCCGAAGAGCACGGCATGATCGAGCCCTTCGAACCCGGCCAGATCCGCCAGCGGGACGGGCACAAGATCATCAGCTACGGCACCAGCAGCTACGGCTACGACATCCGCTGCGCGCCCGAATTCAAGGTCTTCACCAACATCCACAGCACGGTGGTCGACCCGAAGAACTTCGACGAGAAAAGCTTCGTCGATTTCCACGAAGAGTGCTGCATCATCCCGCCCAACAGCTTCGCGCTCGCGCGCACGCTGGAGTATTTCCGCATCCCGCGCAACGTGCTGACCATTTGCTTAGGAAAAAGTACATACGCCCGCTGCGGCATCATCGTCAACGTGACGCCGTTCGAGCCGGAATGGGAAGGCTACGTGACGCTGGAGTTCTCCAACACCACGCCGCTGCCCGCCAAGATCTACGCCGGTGAAGGCTGCGCGCAGGTGCTGTTCTTCGAGAGCGACGAGGTCTGCGAGACCAGCTACAAGGATCGCGGCGGCAAGTACCAGGGGCAGAAGGGCGTGACGTTGCCAAAGGCTTGAGGCGCGCGCAAGAAGTGTCTGTCATCCCGGGCTCGACCCGGGATCCATGGTGGCGATCGCCACCAGCGCCGCCGCCAGATCCCAACCCGCCCAGCCGCAGCTCTTGAACAGCACGGGTCCGGCCGATCGCCGCGAGTCCGCGCCGCCAACCATGTCGCGCAAGGTAGCGAATTTGCTCACATCCAGCCCGGCCTGCAGCAGGTCGCCGGCTTCATGGATCGCTTCGGGCGTGTCGACCACGATGCGCCCGTGCGAAGCGCAATGGCGGCACAGCTCGGGCCCGAGTTCCACCATCGCCGGCGTGAAAGCGCCGACGGCGGCGATGAAGGCGTCGTCGCGCGGCCGCGCGCGCAGGACCACGCCGCTGGCCGGCGTGCAGGTCACGATCAGCGGGCAGTCGGCAACGGCTTTGTCGGCGTCGTCGATGACGCTTGCCTGCAGACCGAGCGAGCGCGCGTAGCCGGCCAGCGCCTGCGCACTGACGGTGCTGCGTGAGGCGATGAACACTTGCGCGAGCGGCAGCCCTTGCGCGAAAGCTTCCAGATGCGCGCGTCCCTGCACCCCCGCGCCGACGATCAGCAAAGGCCCCTCCTGGTTCGGCGCCAGGCATTGCGCCGCCAGCAGTGACACGGCGGCGGTGCGGCGCGCCGTCACCGTAGGCCCGTCGAGGATGAGCTTGCGCTCGCCGGTAACCACGTCGAACACCAAGACATCGCCCTGAATCGTTGGCCGCGGCGTCCCGGCATTGGCGGGTGTGAACGTGATCAGCTTGGCGATGGCGATGCGGCGATCCAACGCCGGCATCACGAACAGGCTGCCGCCGCCCGGCAAGGCCTGCACCAGCCGCTGCGGCACCCGCACCGAGGCATCGGCCAGCAGCTCGCGCAGCTGCGCGGCCAGCGCCGGATAGGGCAGGCAGGTGGCAGTTTGTGCGGCGTCGAGCAGGCGGGTCATGAGTTGTGGCGGAGCGTAAAAGCCCGCAGCGCGATTTTGTCCTACAACAGCAGCCGCGAAAGCCGGGTTGAAATTCAGCTGCCCATTCCAGCATTGGCGAGTACCCAAGAAAGCCGACCATGCCGTCCGATCCGCCCCAAAGAAGCGCCAGCGCACAGCGCGAGAGGTTATTCCGGGCGGGGCTGCTTGCCTTGGCGACGGGCCTGTTCGTGGCGTTCTGGATGGTGTGCAGCCAGCAGGTGCGCAAGGCCCGGATGCGCGACGTCAGCATGCAGGTGCAGAGCGTCGCCATTGGCGATTGCCTGCAATATGTTCCGCGCGCCACGCTCAACAGCTGTGCCAGCCGGGTCGATCCCTACAACTCCCGTGCTGCGACAGCGTCCGGCGACAAGCCGGCAAGCGCGGCAGATGCCGCTCGCGCGCTGATGGGCAATAGCGCCGCCCCGGGCGCCGCCTACCGTTAGGACCCAACGCAGGCCCGTTGCTCTGCCGCGCAGGCTCCTGCTTCCTTCGCGCCCACAAGCCTTGTCCGAATAGCGACGGCCGCGCCGGGCCGGCGTCCGACAGCGACCGGGTGTGCGCGCCGACTGGCTGAGGCTGGCTTCGCGCCTACTATGAAATCAAAGGACGATCAAGGGAGTGCACCGTGAACAACTCAGTCGCCTCTATCGGTTTCCCCTGGGGCAATTCCGCGCTCACGTCGCTCGATGCTTCTGATGAGTACGACGACATGCCCGACATGTCGCGCTACTGCCCCACGCAATTGCTGGCGGCTTTCAGCCTGCTGATGGCCGGTCACGGCCGCAGCGTCAGCACGGCCATGATGCTGGGCGACCGCGAATACGCGATGTGGCAGCTGGCTCGCGCGCATACGCTGGGCGACCCCGAATTGCGCGTCGTCGCCGCCAAGCTGTTCGGCTTCTTCGACGACGTCCGCGCGCCGGTGCCGGTTGGGCTCCATCCCTGATCAGTTGGGGTCAGAGCACAATTTCGATTGAGATCTTGTCGCTCCGTCATGAATTCGACCCGCAAGTTCTAATCAGTTGAGGACAGAGCTAAAGGTCTGTCCCGCAAAATCTTAGAGCTCCGCCCCCTCCACCAGGAACCGCACCCGCCGCACGCCCTGCCACTCATCGGCATCGAGCCGGAACGCGAGCTTGACCCGCGGCGGCAGCGGCTCGGTGTGGCCGAACCAGATCGCGTCCACCAGCTGGCCCTGGTGCTTGAGCTTGATCTGCAGATGCTTGTCGGCCACCAGCCGCTGCGAAATGATCTCCACTTCCTCGCTGAACACCGGCGGCGCAAAGCCCTGGCCCCACACCTCGTGGTGCAGCGTGTCTACCAGGTCGGGCCGGCGGTATTCGGGCGCCAGCGGCCCGTCGGTGTGCAGCCGGCGCAAGAGCGTGGCGGCATCGAGCCACTCCTCGCTCACCTGGATCAACGCCTGCTCGAACACGTCGAGCTGGTCCTCTGAGATCGTGCAGCCCGCCGCCATTGCATGGCCGCCGAAGCGCAGCAGCACACCCGGGTGGCGCTTGGCCACCAGGTCCAGCGCATCGCGCAGGTGAAAGCCGGCGATCGAGCGTCCCGAGCCCTTGAGTTCGTGCTCCCGGCCCGGCGCCTGGCTGGCTGCGAACACGAAGGTCGGGCGATGCAACTTGTCCTTCACGCGCGAGGCGACGATGCCCACCACGCCTTCATGAAAGTCGGGGTCGAACACGCAGATCGCGGCCGGCGGCTGCTCGCCCTCCTCGAACAGCGTGTCGACGATCAGCATCGCCTGGTCGCGCATGCCGCCCTCGATGTCGCGCCGCTCGCGGTTGATGGCGTCCAGCTGGCGCGCCAATTCGTCGGCGCGCGCCGCGTCATCGGTCAGCAGGCATTCGATCCCGAGCGTCATGTCCGAGAGGCGCCCGGCCGCGTTGATGCGCGGCCCGAGGGCGAAGCCGAAATCGAACGTGGTGGCGACTTTGGGATTGCGCGCCGCGGCCGCGAACAGGCTGGCCAGGCCGCACGGCAACGAACCGGCGCGGACCCGACGCAAGCCCTGGGCGACCAGCCGCCGGTTGTTGGCGTCGAGCTTGACGACGTCCGCCACCGTCCCCAGCGCCACCAGCGGCAGCAGCGAGTCGAGTTTGGGCTGGCTGGCCTGATCGAACACGCCGCGCTGCCGCAGTTCCGAGCGCAGCGCCAGCAGCACGTAGAACATCACGCCGACGCCGGCGATCGATTTGCTCTCGAAGCTGCAGCCCGGCTGGTTCGGATTCACGATCACGGCCGCAGCGGGCAGCTGCAGGCCGGGCAGGTGGTGGTCGGTCACCAGCACCTGCAGCCCCAGCGCATTGGCGGCGGCCACTCCTTCGACGCTGGCGATGCCGTTGTCCACGGTGATCAGCACGTCGGCGCCGCGCGCCTTGACGCGCTGCGCGATCGGCGGCGTCAGGCCATAGCCGTCGATCACGCGATCGGGCACGAGGTAATCCACCTGCTGCGCGCCCAGCAGGCGCAGCCCGCGCAGCGCCACGGCGCAGGCGGTGGCGCCGTCGCAGTCGTAGTCGGCCACGATGCACAGCTTCTTGCCGGCGGCGATGGCGTCGGCCAGCAGCACGGCGGCTTCCTGCGCGCCTTTCATGCCGGCCGGCGGCAGCAGGCGCGCCAGGGTGTCGTCCAGCTCGTCCTTGCCGAGCACGCCGCGCGCCGCGTACAGGCGCGCCAGCAACGGATGGATGCCGGCCTGCTCCAGCGCCCAGGCGACGCGCGGCGGAATGTCGCGGACGATGATTTTCATAATGATTCGAGCACGCCCGCCGCCTGCCTGCCGGCAAAAAGTCCGCCGAGGCGCCGGCGCAGCGCGCCGGCCGGCCGGCTCGACCAGGTACGCGCGTTGCGCTCTCCGCACAACGTCAGCGTCACGCCTTCGCCGGCGTCAAGGGCCTTGACCAAGCTGGCGCACGCCGCCGCGTCGAGCTGCTGCCACGCAGCCGCCCAGCTGCGCCAATTGCCCACCAGCGCCGCGTCGCGCAGCGATTGCACCACTTCCAGTCCCCGCGGCACCGCCACCGCGTGCGCCGCGGGCAGGGCGCCGCTGCCGCTGGCCCAGAAAGAATTGACCGGGGTCAGGCCGCCGCGCACGCGCTCGTCGTTGACGGGGTGCGTGTACAGCAGCATCTGCATCTCCTGCTGCAGGCGCCGCAGCGTCCGGCCTTCGGGCGAGCGCGGCATCCAGTCGTCGATCATGCGGCCCACCACCCGGTCCAGCGACGGCGTCGGCAGGTCGCGAAACAGCTCGCCCTGGGCCAGCCAGAGCGTGGGCGCGTCGTATTCGAGTGCAATGCCGTCCTGCTGGAAGAACGGCTGCATCGCCTCCAGCAGCAGCCGCGATTCGCCGGCCTGAAGCCGCAGGTCCTGCGGATGGCTCATGTCGATGTGGTTCTGGCCCACGGTCCAATGGCACGGTGTGATGCGGGCCCAGGCCTGGCCGCCGGTCTCGCGGCCGGACTGCGCCGCTTCCCACGCAGCCCAGGGAATGCGGCCGTCGCCGCCGGGCAGGCCGCACAGGCGGGCCAGCGCGCGTTCGTGCGGCATGGAAAGCGTGAACTCGTCCCCGGACTCGGTGTGCAGCGGCGCCAGCCGGGCCAGCAGCTTCTCCAGATTGGGCAGCGCCAGGGTGCGTAACGCTTGCGAACACCCTTGCGACATGGCTGAGGCGAAGGGAACGAACAAGTGGGCACCGTCTGACATGCGGGTATTGTCCAGGATGACACAATGAGCCCGGACAACCACTTCACATCCGCGATGCGAATTCCCTACGAACTGGCCCTGGGCTGGCGCTACACCCGCGCCGGCCGGGCCACGCGCCGCAACGGTTTCATCTCCTTCATCTCCGGCGTGTCGATGCTGGGCATCGCGCTGGGCGTGGCGGCGCTGATCATCGT
>DATNBX010000293.1:0-10351 GCA_035571795.1 Ramlibacter sp. | reverse complement strand
CGCGGGGCTTTTTTGCTCCTCGGCCGAAGGCATGTCCGGGCCTTTTCATTGGGCGGCCGGCGCCGCCGCTCCGGCCGGCAAGCCCGGCTGCGCAGGAAGCGTTCGCTCGGTCACGGCGCGAAGCAGCTCGCTGGACGGCGCCACCAGATCCAGCAGCAACGCCACGTGACCCTGCTCGATGTATTGCAGGATCAGCTCGTTGATTCCGCCCACCACGGCCATCGCCATTTCGGGCGACAGCGCAATGCCACGCTGGCGCTCGCCGGCGCCGTTCACCACGCCCAGCATGAATTGCGCGATCTCCTGGTTGACGCGCCGCCGCGCTGCCAGCCCTTGCTGGCCTAGCCCCAGGATTTCGATGAACAAGGTGCGCATCAGGACCGGGTTTTGCACCATGCATCCCAGGTACGCTGCCAGCGCGCGATCCACCTGGGCTTGCCACTCGTGCCGCGGATCGATCGACTCGCGCAGCACCTTCAGTGCGTTTCGGCTGGCGGCTTCGTAAAGGGCAATCAGGCACTCGGCTTTGGTAGCGAAGTGTTCGTAGAAGGTCCGGCGCGAGACCGCCGCCTCACGCACGATGTCGGCGATCGTCGTATCACCGTAGCCCTTCGCCGCCACGGCATGGGCCATGCCCTCGAGCAACCGATGCCGGTGCTCGTGAACTTCGGTTGCGGTTTGCGTTTCTGTCATCGCAGATCCTGGAAGGATGTTTCCGTCCATTACTTGAATGTACCGGCAAGCGACCCGATGATGTTACCGGTACCATGACGTACCCCCACTGAGGCTACCGGGAATTCCGCGTGACCGAACTCGTCGTCCGCCGCCTGCTGATCGACATGCAAGCGCCGATCGCGCGCCATTGGTGCGGCGGGGACGCCTTCCGCACCGCGCTGTTCAACGCCTTGTCCATGAGTTTTCCGGTGGGCGAGCAATTCTTCATCGATTCGGTGCGCAACGGCTTCAAGGCATTGCCCCGGGACATGCAGGAGCGCTATCGCACGGAAGTCGAGGGGTTCGTCGGGCAGGAGGCCACGCATCGCCGTTTGCATGCGCTGTACAACGGCCACCTGGAGAAACTGGGCCTCGTCAACGAATGGGCCCCGCGAGCATTGCGGCAACAGAAGTTGCTGGAAGGCCTCGACCCGCGTCACGCCGTGGCCATCACCGCCGCCAACGAGCACTTCACCGCCATCCTGGCGAACTGGCTGCTGCACAACTCGGATCTGCTGGGCACGCAAGACACGCGACTGGCCACCCTGTGGCTGTGGCATAGCTGCGAGGAGTCCGAGCACAAGAGCATTGCCTTCGACCTGTACCAGGCATTGGGCGGCAACTACGAGTGGCGCATCATCTGGTTCCGCCGGATCACGAAGATCTTTCTCATCGACACGTTGCGCCAGACCGTGAACAACCTGCGCCATGACGGCACGCTGTGGCAATGGAGCACCTGGAAAAGCGGTGCCTCCTACCTGTTCGGAAAGCGCGGGCTGATCCGGCAGACCCGCCAGCCCTGGCGCGATTACCTGCGCCCCGACTTCCACCCGAGCCAGCACGACGCGAGCGAGGCACGGCGCTGGCTCACGCAGCACCGCGACCAGTACTCCATCGTCGGCGTCCCGGCGTAGTCACTGCCCAATCCCGACGAATACTTTTTGAGCAAGGAGGAGCAGGCTCCGAGTCGAAAGGCCCACCGGGCTTTGAAGCAAAATGTTGGCATGCAGCTCCACTACATCGCTAACGAATCCCAACCTTCTACTTCAACCCGCACCATCCCGGTGATCGATCCGTCGGACGGGCAGCCCTTCGACGAACTGCAGCGCGGCACCGCCGAGGACATCGGTGCCGCCGTAGCCGCGGCGCGCCGCTGCTACGACAGGGTCTGGAGCAAGCTCAGCGCTGCCGAGCGCGGCCGCCTGCTGATGCGCCTGTCGAACAAGGTCGCGGAGCACGCCGAAGAACTGGCCCTGCTCGAGCAGCGCGACTGCGGCAAACCGACCAGGCAAGCGCGGGCCGATGCGCTGGCCCTGGTGCGCTACTTCGAGTTCTACGCCGGCGCCTGCGACAAGCTGCACGGCGAGACGCTTCCCTACCTGGACGGCTACAGCGTGTTCACCTGGCGCGAGCCGCACGGCGTGACCGGGCACATCATTCCGTGGAACTACCCGATGCAGATTTTCGGCCGCAGCATCGGCGGTGCGCTCGCCGCGGGCAATGTCTGCGTGGTCAAGCCTTCGGAAGACGCCTGCCTCTCCCTGATCCGGGTGGCGCAACTGGCGGCCGAGGCCGGTTTTCCGGCCGGCGCCATCAACATCGTCACCGGCTACGGCTATGAAGTGGGGGACGCACTCGCTCGACACCCGGGCATCGACCACATCAGTTTCACCGGCAGCCCGAAGATAGGCACGGTGATCCAGCAGGTCGCGGCCGAACGCCACTGCCCGGTGACGCTGGAGCTGGGCGGCAAGAGCCCGCAGATCATCTTTGCCGATGCGGACCTCGATGCGGCATTGCCGATGGTGATCAACGCGATCGTGCAGAACGCCGGCCAGACTTGCTCGGCCGGCTCGCGCCTGCTGGTGGAGCAGGCGATCTACGAACCGCTGCTGGACCGCCTGGGCAAGGCGTTCGAGCAGCTGCGGGTCGGTCCGGCCGCGATGGACCTGGATGTCGGTCCGCTGATTCGTGCCAGCCAGCAGCAACGCGTGTGGGACTTCCTGTCGGACGCGCACGTGGCCGGCATCGCGACGGTGGCCCAGGGTCAAGTGGTCGAGCAGGCTCCGGAATCCGGCTACTACCAGGCCCCGACGCTGCTGCGCGACGTCCCCGTACAGCACCGGCTGGCTCAGGAGGAAGTGTTCGGCCCGGTGCTCGCAGCCATGAGCTTCAGGGACGAAGACCAGGCAGTCGAGTTGGCCAATGCAACCCATTTCGGCCTGGTGGCGGGAATCTGGACCCGCGACGGCGGCCGCCAGCTGCGCATGGCCAAGCGCGTCAGGAGCGGCCAGGTCTTCATCAACAATTACGGCGCCGGTGGCGGCGTGGAGTTGCCGTTCGGCGGAGTCAAGTCGTCGGGCTACGGGCGTGAGAAAGGCTTCGAGGCACTGTACGGTTTCACCACGCTCAAGACGGTGGCGATCCGGCATGGGTGACCCTGACAAACTCAATCAAGGAGCATCGCAATGCGCGTAAAGGACAAATCGATCATCGTGACCGGCTCGGGCGGCGGCATCGGCGAAGGCATCGCGAAGCGGCTGGCGGCCGAAGGCGCGAAGGTCATCGTCAACGACATCAATACGGCACTGGGCGAGAAAGTCGTGGCTGAGATCAAGGCCGCAGGCGGGACGGCGTCGTTTTTCGCGGCCGACGTCACCAAATCCGCCGACGTCAAGGCGCTGGTCGACGTGGCCGTTTCGCGTCACGGCAAACTCGACGTGATGATCAACAACGCGGGATGGACCCATCGCAATCGCCCGGCGCTGGAAGTGAGCGAGGATGAGTTCGACAAGTGCTTCGCGGTGAACATGAAGAGCATCTACCTGTCGACGATCCATGCGGTGCCGGCTTTCCGCGCCAACAAGGGCGGCAGCTTCATCAACATCGCTTCCACCGCCGGCGTGCGGCCGCGCCCCGGGCTGACCTGGTACAACGGCTCCAAGGGCGCCGTTATCACGACGAGCAAGTCGCTCGCGGCTGAGTTCGGCCCCGACAACATCCGCGTGAACTGCATCAACCCGGTGTTCAATCCCGACACCGGGCTGTCGGCGGAGTTCGCAGGCGGCCCGGTCGATGACGCCCGCCGTGCAAAATTCCTGGCCACCATTCCGCTCGGGCGGTTCTCGACGGCGCTGGACGTGGCCAACGCCGCACTGTATCTGGCCAGCGACGAAGCCGCTTTCATCTCAGGGGTTTGCATCGAGGTGGACGGGGCCCGCTGCGTCTGAGCGGCGACAATCGGGGCATGACCGACCGCTTCATTCCGCTCGTCGACCAGCGCTTCGCGACGCGGGCCGCCGGCGTGCCGGTTCCAGCGATCGCCGCGACCGGCCTGCTGTCCGACACCCTGGGCCGGCCATTGCGGGACCTTCGCATCAGCGTCACCGACCGCTGCAATTTCCGCTGCAGCTATTGCATGCCCAAGGAGGTGTTCGACAAGGACCATCCCTACCTGCCGCATTCGGCGCTGCTGACCTTCGAGGAAATCACCCGCATCACCCGGCAGTTCGTGGCCCACGGCGTGCGCAAGATCCGCCTGACCGGTGGCGAGCCGCTGCTGCGCAAGAACATCGAGTCGCTGATCGAGCAGCTGTCGGTCCTGCGCACGGCGGGCGGTGAGCCGCTGGACCTGACCTTGACCACCAATGGGTCGCTGCTGGCGCGCAAGGCCAAGGGCCTGAAAGCAGCCGGCTTGCAGCGTGTCACGGTCAGCCTGGACGGGCTCGACGATGCGGTGTTCCGGCGCATGAACGACGTGAATTTTCCGGTGGCCGAGGTCCTGGAGGGCATCGCTGCGGCGCGCGATGCGGGGCTGGGACCGATCAAGATCAACATGGTGGTCAAGCGCGGCACCAACGAGCATGAAATCCTGCCGATGGCGCGCCACTTCAAGGGCACCGACATCGTGCTGCGCTTCATCGAGTACATGGACGTAGGCGCTACCAATGGCTGGCGGATGGACGAGGTCCTGCCCTCGGCCGAAGTGGTGAAGATGGTCCAGGCCGAGTTGCCGCTGGTCCAGCTGGAACATAGCGCCCCGGGCGAAACCGCGGAGCGCTGGGGCTACGCCGACGGCAGCGGCGAGATCGGCGTGATCAGCAGCGTCACCCAGGCGTTCTGCGGAGACTGCAACCGCGCCCGGTTGTCCACGGAAGGCCAGCTCTACCTGTGCCTGTTCGCCACCCATGGGCATGACTTGCGAACCCTGGTCCGCGGCGACCGCGCGACCGGCGGCGGCCCAGTGAGTGACGAGGAGCTCGCATCGGCGATCGCGCACATCTGGCACGGCCGCGCCGACCGCTATTCGCAACTGCGCGGATCGATGGCTCCGGACGACGACACGGGTGGCCGCCGGGTCGAGATGAGCTACATCGGGGGGTAGGGCCTTGCGTGCCCTGGTGTCCAAGTGATCGACAGCGGCGACATCACGGGCGTCATCCTTGCCGGCGGCCGCGGATCGCGCATGGGCGGCGTCGACAAGGGCCTGCAGAATTTCAACGGGATGCCGATGGCGCTGCACGCATTGATGCGGCTGGGGCCGCAGGTGGGCGAGGTGATGATCAACGCCAACCGCAACCTTGGCGCCTACGAAGCTTTCGGCGTTGCGGTCTGGCCCGATGTCCTGCCCGACTACGCCGGTCCGCTTGCCGGCTTTCTGACCGGGCTGGAGCGCTGCGAGACGCGGTGGCTCGTCACGGTTCCTTGCGACACGCCGCTGTTCCCGCTTGACCTGGTTGCGCGGCTGGCCAAGGCTGCGCTGGAAAGCGAGGCCGAGATTGCCATGGCCACCGCGCGCGAGCAGGACGGCAAGTTGCACACGCAGCCGGTGTTCTGCCTGTTGCGAGTGGAACTGCTGGAGAGCCTGGTGAGGTTCACGCATGGCGGCGGCCGCAAGACCGACGCCTGGACCGGGCTGCACAAGACGGTGCTAGTGCCGTTCGACACGCCGCTGGACGATCCGCGCGCCTTTTTCAACGCCAACACGTTGGCCGAGCTGCACCTGCTGGAGCACTCATGAAAAGCATTGCGCAGATTGCGGCGCTGCTGCAAGGCTACGACCCGCAAGCGCTCAGCGCCGAACAGGTCAACGAATTCCTGGCGCGGCTGGTGGAGCCGGTGACGCAGAGCGAAGCCGTCGGCGTGTTCGATGCGCTGGGGCGCGTGGTGGCACAGGACATCGTTTCCCCCATCAGCGTGCCGCCGCACGATAACTCCGCGATGGATGGTTTCGCGTTCGACGGCGCGCAGCTCGATGGGCAGGCCCCGCTGGAACTCGAAGTCATCGGCACGGCCCTGGCGGGCAAGGCTTGGCAGGGCGCGGTCAGCGCGGGCCAATGCGTGAAGATCATGACCGGCGCCATCATGCCGGCCGGGTTGGACACGGTAGTGCCGCAGGAACTCACGCGACCGGCCGGTGAAGGCCGCATCGCCATCGCGCCCAAGGTGCTGCAGGCCGGCGACAACCGCCGGCTCAAGGGCGAAGACCTGCTCGAAGGGCGGCCCGCCCTGCGCCGAGGCGAACGGCTCACGCCCGCCGCTTGCGGACTCGTGGCCAGCCTGGGCATCGCGACTGTGCCGGTGGTGCGGCGGCTGCGCGTGGCCTATTTCTCCACCGGCGATGAAATCCTGAGCTTGGGTGACGCGGCGCGTGAAGGCGCTGTTTACGACAGCAATCGCTACACGGTGTTTGGCCTGCTTAAACGCCTGGGTTGCGAGGTGATCGACCTGGGCGTGGTGCGCGACGAGCCCGCGCTGCTGGAAGCCGCGTTCCGTCAGGCCGCCCAGGAAGCCGACGCCATCATCACCAGCGGCGGCGTGAGCGTGGGCGAAGCCGACTACACGAAGGCCATGATGAAGAAACTCGGTGACGTGGCGTTCTGGAAGATCGCCATGCGACCGGGCCGGCCGATGGCGGTCGGCCGCATTCCATCGACCAGCCCCGGCCGGGCGGACTCGATCCTGTTCGGCCTGCCCGGCAATCCGGTGGCCGTCATGGTGACTTTCCTGGCGTTCGTGCGCCCCGCGCTGCTGCGCATGATGGGGTGCCTGGCCGCGGAGCCGCCGCTGCTGAAGGCGCGCAGCGAAGAACCGATTCGCAAGAAGGCCGGCCGCACCGAATACCAGCGGGGCATCGTCACCACCGCGGCCGATGGCTCGTTGCAGGTTCGCATCACCGGCAGCCAGGGTTCAGGCGTGCTCAGCTCGATGGTTCAGGCCAACGGGCTGATCGTCCTGCACCACGCGCAGGGCAATGTGGCTGCCGGCGATCTGGTGGATGTGATGATGTTCGAAGGTCATGCCTGAAAGCTGGCCTGCAAGCTAGACGCCGTCATCGCCGATGCGCAGCACCGCGATCGGCGGCAAGTCGCGCGACAGGCATTGCCACGACACGCCCGCGTCTTCGCTGAGCCACAGCCCGCCGGTGGTCGAGCCCATCGCGAGCGTCTGGCCATCATCGCTCGTCACCAGTGCGTGGCGGTAGATCAGGTGATACGCGTCGCGCTGCGGCAGGCCTTCGCCGTGGCTCGCGAAAGAAGCGCCGCCGTCGCGCGTTTCGTTGACCACCATGCGGCCCTCCACGGGGATGCGCTGCGCATCCGAATGAGCCGGTGCGAACCAGGCGCGGCGCGGGTCGGCCGGATGGGCCGCCACCGGAAAACCGAAGGCCGAGGGCTGCGGCGCGGCAATGCCGTCCCATTGCAGGCCGCCGTCGGTCGAACGGTACAGGCCGCCATGATGCTGGCACCACAGCACCTGCGGATCGGCCCGGCATTGATCGATGCGGTGCACATCCTGGATGTTGGGATCGAACCGGCGCTCGGGCGGCATGTACCCGCCGGCGTCCATGCCTTGCGAGGTGTTGGTCCAGGTGACGCCCCCGTCACGGGTCTGCCAGATGCCACCGCACGAGATGCCGATGGTGACATGCCGGCCGTCGCGCGGGTCGACCAGGATCGAATGGATGCCGGCATGGTCATAGCCGCCGCCGAACCATTCCTTTCGTTCGGGTCGCTCCCACAAGCTTTGGACGAGCTGCCAGCTCGCACCCCCGTCGTCGGAGGTGAACAAGCCCGCCGGCAGGCAGCCGGCCCATAGCCGGCCGGGGCCGGCTTCCAGGCCCCAGACCAGATCGACGCTCCAGGGCGTCGGATCGTCCTTCCACGGTCCGTCCGACGGCTTTGGCGGGAACGCCGGCGCGGCGATTTCCTCCCAGTGCAAGCCGCCATCCTGGCTCTTGCGCAGCTTGATGCCGAAATGGCCCAGCCGCAGCGCCGCATACCAGGCACCGCCCGGCGGGTCGACCACGACCTGCGTGACCGGCTCACCCGCGAAGTGCGGCTTGCCGATGCGCCAGCGAGAGTCGCGACGGGCGACGAACAAGCCCTTGCGGGTGCCGATCCAGAGACTTGCAGCCATTGCCAACCTCCTGTGAGCTAACCGCCGGTGAGGGCCTGGATGACCATGATCTTGTCGTGGGGCCCCACCGCAACGTCCAGGTCGCCGCGGCTTGCAATCATTTGTGCATTGAGGAACACGGCCACGTGCTTGCGCACCTCGCCTTGCTCATCGAGAACGTAGCCCTTCAAGGAGGGCGCCGCCAGAAAGGCACGATCAAGCGCGGCGCGCAGCGTGCCGGCCTCGACCCGCTGCGGGGGGCACGCGACGTGGCGCGTCAGGGCCTGTGCGAACTCGACCGTGGGCATGGTGGTGCACCCAAGAAATTGAGTCGCACACCCTAACGCGCTTTTTATTTCGCGACAAGCTCGTCGTGAGGCGGAACGGGTTCGTCGCCCTTCGCGTGCGCCTTGTTGGCCCCGGGCACCTTGCGGCGGGCAAACAGCATGTACATCGTCGGCACGACGAAGATCGTGAGCAGCGTACCCAGTGACATGCCGCCGACGATGACCCAGCCGATCTGGATCCGGCTTTCGGCGCCGGCACCGGTAGCCATCGCCAACGGCACGGCGCCCAGCACCATGGCGCCGGTAGTCATCAGGATCGGGCGCAGCCGCTGTGACGCCGCCTTGACCAGGGCATCGACCAGCTCCAGGCCCTGCCCTCGCAGCTGATTGGCGAACTCGACGATCAGGATGCCGTGCTTCGTGATCAGTCCGACCAGGGTGATCAGCCCGATCTGCGAGTAGACGTTGAGCGAACCTCCGGACCACTTGAGGGCCAGCAACGCCCCAATCATCGACAGCGGCACCGATAACATGATCACGAACGGATCGACAAAGCTCTCGAACTGCGCCGCAAGCACCAGGAAGATGAACAACAGCGCCAACACGAACACGATCGCCAGCGCGCCCTGCGAGGCCTTGAACTCACGCGACGTGCCGTTCAGGTCGGTGGTGTAGCCCGGCTTGAGCACCTTGGCGGCGGTCTGGTCCATGAACCTCAGCGCCTGCCCCAGCGAATAGTCGGGCGCCAGGTTGGCGGTGATCGACACCGAGCGGCGCTGGCCGAAGTGGTTGAGTTCGCGCGGGCTGACGCTCTCGCGCGCTTTCACCAGCGCCGACAGCGGGACCATAGTGTCGTTGCGGCCGCGCACGTTGATGCTGTCGATGTTTTCGGGTGTGGTGCGGCCGCGCGCCTCGGTCTGCACGATCACGTCGTACTGCTCGGCGTCGCGCTTGTAGCGCGTTACTTGCCGACCGCCGAGCATGGTCTCCAGCGCCTTGGCGACCACTTGCACGCTGACCCCCATGTCGGCCGCCTTGTCGCGGTCCACCTCGATGCGCAGCTCCGGTTTGTTCAGCCGCAGGTCCACGTCGGTCGACACGATGCCGGGGTTCTTCGCCATCTCGTTCAGTATCTGCTGGGTCACGCGGTCCAGGTTCTCGTAGCTGTCGGAAGTCTGGATCACGAAATTGAGCGGCCGCTCGCGAAAGCCCTGTCCCAGCGACGGCGGCGTGAGCGCGAACGCATTCACTCCCGGCAAGGCGTTGAACTTGGGCCCCATCTCGCGCGCCAATTGAAGCGTGGTGCGCTTGCGCTTCTCCCAATCCACCGTGCGGTAAACGACGCTGGCCTGCGACACGGTCGGATTGCCGATGCTGCCGAAAATGCGGTCGAACTCGGGGTATTGCTGGCCCAGCCGCTCGAGCACCTGGGCATTGCGATCCGTGTAATCGAACGTCGAGCCGTCCGGCGCATTCACGGTGGCCAGGATAGTCCCGCGATCTTCCAGCGGCGACAGTTCCTGCTTCATGGTCGGCCAAACCATGGCGATGCCCAATGCGCTGGCCAGCATGACGCCGATCACGATCCAGCGCGCCTGCAGCAGGCCGCCCCGGATGCCGCCGGATTCGCCTGATGCCGGTTGCCAGCGTTTCGTGACCACCCAGCGCAGCGCCTTGGCGTAGCGGGCGCACAGCGCTGTCAGCCAGCGTTCCATCGAACGGTCGAACCAGTTCGGTTTGGGGTTGTGCCTGAGCAGCTGCGAGCACATCATCGGCGTGAGGGTCAGCGCGACGAACCCCGACACCAGCACGGCGCCCGCCAGCGCGAGCGCGAACTCGACGAACAGCCGCCCGGTGCGCCCCGGCGTGAATGCCAGGGGCGCATACACGGCCACCAGCGTCAAGGTCATCGTGATCACCGCGAAGCCGATCTCGCGCGCGCCCTTGATCGA
>DATNBX010000292.1:0-8059 GCA_035571795.1 Ramlibacter sp. | reverse complement strand
GGGACGGCGGGTCATTTGACGGTGGCCGGTCAGCGCGTTTTCGCCCTTGAGGAACACCAGCGGTTCGTCCGGCGCCTTGAACGCCAGTTCTCTTGCGTGGTCGGCGTAGTTCAGGCCGAGCGCGAGGATGGTGCGCGGCTGTGCCGGCGGGTTCAACGGCGGCAGCCAGGTGACGGCATCGAAGGCTACCAGCCGTTCGCCGTCCAGCAGCAACTGCCCGTCGCGCTCGCAGGCGCTGCGCACCACGCCTTCGTAAACGACGCGGGCCGACTTCATGCCGCTTCCTCCGAAAGATGATCGTGGATCGAACAGCCTTGGCGTCGGACGCCATGGCCGCACTGCGCTGGTCGATCCCCGCAAGCGGGGCCCCTCGCCCTTCGCTTCATGCGCCCTCCGCCACGAGCGTGTTCGTCAATGTGCCCAGGCCGTCGGCGCGAAGCTCGATCGTGTCCCCGACCTGCGCCAGCGGCCGGCCGGCGTCGCAGCCCAGCATCAGCACGTCGCCGGCGCGCAGCGTCATGAACTCGCCGACATCGGCCAGAAGCCGATGCGCATCGCGCACCATTTTTGCGAAGGCTACGGTCTGACTCAGCTTCGAGTTGATGCGCACTTCGAGCTGGAATTGCGATGGATCGCCTGCTTCCTCTGCGGGCAACAGCGTGCTTCCAACGCCCAGAAATCCGTCCAGGCACTTGAATTTGACCGGCGGCCGGAAGAAGCTGGCGTGCGGCACCGACAGATCGTTCATCAGCACATAGCCGGCCACTTCGCCCGGGGCTTTCATGACCATCGCGATCGTCGCACCTACCTCGACCTGCGGTACCCGTGCCGGCACCTGAATGTCCGCCCTATCCGCGCTGAACGTATTCGCGGTCTTGACATAGAGCACCGGCGCTTTCGGCGGCGCCTTGTACGGCACTTCGTTCATCTTGGCGCCCAGCGCTGCCAGCTCGCCGCGAAAGTTCAGCAGCGTGCCGTACACCGTGCCGGCCGGGATGAACGTCACGGCTGCTCCAGTTCGATCACTTCGTCCAGCAGCCGATAAAGCTGCGCGAGTTTTTCCCGGCCCAGCGATTGCTCCATCCAGTTGTAATGCCGCTCGATCGAGTGGGAGAGCTTTGCCACCAGCTTCAGTCCCTTGGCCGTCGCTTCGACCACCGTGCGCCGCTGGTCTGCCGGGTCGCGTTCGCGCCGCACCAGCCCGTCGCGCTCCATGCGCATCAGCACGCCGGTGAGGCTGGGCCCGAGGATGAAGGCCTCGCGGGCGACCCGGCCGGTTTCCAGAGCGCCGTGCTCACCAAGCACCCGCAACACCCGCCATTGCTGGTCCGACAGGCCGTGCACGCGCAAGCTGGGCCGCGCGTGGGCCATCACGGATTCGCGCGCTTGCAGCAGCAGGCGCGGCAGGTTGCGATGCGCGAAGGACGTGGTCATGGCGTCGATCAGATTAGTTAACATGTTAAATGATTGCGCTGGCCACTGCAAACGGCCGCTTTTGCCGATGAGCTCGGGCGGCTATAGTCAGCCGGCCATGGCCAAGGAAAAAACCAGCTACGTCTGTACCGAATGCGGTGGGGCCAGCCCGCGCTGGCTCGGCAAATGCCCGCACTGCGAGGCCTGGAATACCCTGATCGAAACGGTTTCGGAGTCGGGCGCCCCCGCCCGCAATCGTTTTGCATCGCTCGCCAAAGCCGCCGAGGTCGCGGCATTGGCCGACATCGAGGCCAGCGAAATCGACCGGCAGCCGACCGGCATCGGCGAACTCGACCGCGTGCTGGGCGGCGGCATCGTCGAAGGCGGCGTCGTGCTCATTGGCGGCGATCCCGGCATTGGCAAATCGACGCTGCTGCTGCAGGCACTCGACGGCCTGCAGCGCGCGGCGGTGCCCACGCTGTACGTCACGGGCGAAGAAAGCGGCGCCCAGGTCGCACTGCGCTCGCGTCGGCTCGGCTTGGACAATTCGCAAGTCAAGGTGCTGGCCGAGATCCAGCTCGAAAAGATTCTCGCCACCATCACAGCCCTGCAACCCACGGTGGCCGTGATCGATTCGATCCAGACCGTCTATTCCGACCAGCTCACCTCGGCGCCCGGCTCGGTGGCGCAGGTGCGCGAATGCGCGGCCCACCTCACGCGCGCAGCGAAGGCCGGTGGCACCAGCATCGTGCTGGTCGGCCATGTCACCAAGGAAGGCGCACTGGCGGGGCCGCGGGTGCTCGAACACATGGTGGACACGGTCCTGTACTTCGAGGGCGACACGCACTCGAGCTTCCGGCTGGTCCGGGCAGTGAAGAACCGCTTTGGCGCGGTGAATGAAATCGGCGTGTTCGCGATGACCGACAAGGGGCTCAAGGGCGTGGCCAATCCGAGCGCCATCTTTCTGTCGCAGCACAGCGAGCCGGTGCCGGGCAGCTGCGTGCTGGTGACGCTGGAAGGCACGCGCCCCATGCTGGTGGAAATCCAGGCCCTGGTCGACAGCGGCGGCATCAGTCCGCGCCGCCTGTCGGTCGGCCTGGACCGGGATCGCCTGGCCATGCTGCTGGCGGTGCTGCACCGGCATGCGGGCGTCGCCTGCATGGACCAGGATGTGTTCGTCAACGCTGTCGGCGGCGTTCGCATCACCGAGCCGGCGGCCGACCTGGCCGTGATGCTGGCGATCACGTCGAGCCTGCGCGGCCGGCCGCTGCCCAAGGGCTTCATTGCCTTCGGCGAGGTGGGCTTGGCCGGCGAGGTGCGGCCGGCGCCGCGCGGTCAGGAGCGATTGCGCGAAGCGGCCAAGTTGGGGTTTTCAGTCGCCGTCGTGCCGAAGGCCAATGCGCCGCGCAAAGGCGCGCGAGACATGGAGGGACTGACGATCCACGCCGTCGACCGCATCGAGGAAGCTATGGACTTGGCGCGTCAGCTGGCGTGAAACGCTGGCACGGCCGGGCTGCGGCGGGTGTGCCGCGTTGCCGGCAGCTATTTGCCGCCGCCACCGCCGCCTCCTCCACCGCCACCGCCACCGCCACCGCCGCCGCCACCGCCGCCGCCACCGCCGCCGCCGCCGCCGCCGCCACCCCCGCCTCCGCTGCCGCCACCACCACCGCCGCCGCCGCTGCCACCACTGCCACCACTGCCACCACTGCCACCACCGCTGCCACCACTGCCACCACTGCCACCACTGCTGCCACTGGTGCCACTGGTGCCACTGCTGCCGCTGTCGCCACTGCTGCCGCTGTCGCCACTGCTGCCGCTGCTGCCGCTGCTGCCGCTACTGCCGCTACTGCCGCTGCTACCACTGCTGCCATGACCGCTGCTGCCGTGACCGCTTCCGCTCGAGCCCCCTGAGCCGCCGCCTCCCATACCCACGACGTCGATCCGATCCACCGTGATCTTCTCGTCCGGGTCCATGTGGCCGCTGACCTGAACGCGTTGATCTATTCCGATCGGCCCGCTGCCGGAAATTCGCGCGTCGGGCGCCAACGTCATCATGTAGTTGCCCACGCCGAGCACGTTCCCCTGCAAGGAGCGTACGTATCCCTCGAAGACTACGTTGTCGACCCGGCCCACGCTTTGTCGCGTCGGCTCGACATCGATGGCTTGCGCGTGCAAGCGGGCCCCATCCCAGAGGCCGCGAACCAGCACCTCGCTGCCTGCTCCGCCGGCGGGCAAGCCGGTCTGGTCGACCAGAACCGGTGTCCCGTTCAGGACGAATTGCCGCGCATCCATCTGGTCGATCGTGCCGGCAATCTGCGCCTGCGGTTGCGGCGCGACGCGTGCGATGCGCGAAGCCTTCACCTCGCCCGACGAGTCGCGGTAGCCGCTGACTTGGACCCAATCTCCGCTGGTGATCCCGGCCGCGTCGCCCGGCGCCAGGGCAAGCACGGCCTGGCCGAGCACCTCCAGCCGGCCAGTGGCCGCGTCGACCGTGCGCACCGGGCCGATCAGCAAATGAATCACGGCAATGCGGCGCGCCGCGACTTCCGCGCCCTTCCCGCTCGCGCTGACGGCGACGACTTGTCCGACGGCCAGTTCGGCTGCTTGGGCCTGCCGGCCGTCGGCAAGCACCGGGGTATCGGCGCCGTAGTGCACTTCCACTCCGTTGACGCAGATACTGGCGAATCCCGTGATCACGCCGACAATGCCGGTCCCGCCGATACCGCCGTTGCTGATGCCGGTGCCGCCGATGCCGCCGGTGGCGATGCCGGTCCCGCCAGTGCCGCCGCCGCTGATGCCGGTTCCACCGGTACCGCCGGTGCTGATGCCGGTCCCGCCGATCCCGCCGCTGGCGACGCCGGTGCCGCCGAGGCCCGGAGCGCTCGCCGGGTTCACCGCAGAGGCTTTTGTGGCGCAAACGTCCTGTGCCTGCGCAAGCGAGCACAAGGACAGCACCGAGATTGCGGCAACGGCTGCGTGCCGCGCCAGGCGGAGGGCCGCTGAAACGAATGCTGGCTTCATCTAAGGTGTCCCTGTCGATGGATCAGGCGGGCCGGCTTCGGCGCTCTGCGCGGGCTCGCTGAAGAAATAGATGCCGAACGTCATCCGCTGGCGCGGCGACGGCTTGCCGGCGTCGGCTTGTTCCAGGGCCATTGCGCTCTTGTTGATTGCGAGCAGCGCTGCCATCCCGGCCTTTTCCGATTGCGCTGCGAGTGCGGCAACCGACTCGGCGCTGAGTGCATCGTAGTGAACGCTGCGATCTAGAAATGCCTTGGGCGCGCCCGACAGATTGTGGGCCGCTGCGCTGATGTGGTCGTGCAGGTTGTGACCGAAATAAAAGGCCTTTTCATCGAACCCTTCAGCCGGAACGAAGGCCTCCACATTCAGGCAAATCCGCTGCGCACTGTCGAAATGCACCACGCCCAGGCGCAGCCATTCGTCAAGCACCACGCGCGGACGGATGTCGCTGTTGACGCCGGCGACCAGGGCCTCGAAAGACAGCTCGCCGCCCTCGCTGGCGAACCGCGGCAAAGGCCGGGGCCGGCCGTTCTCGTCCAGGTAGCGGGGCGAAGCCAGCCACACCGCCACCAGCTGCGCGCCCAGCGACACCGCGGACGGAATGCTTTCACCGCGGCTGATCTTTTCCCGCCGCAGCCGATTGACCTCCTTGCGATGAACGCCCGACACCAGGCTCACGCGGCTGTCGGTGGGAGGCTTGGACCCGACTCGCCGGTCCTCTTCCGCCACCTCGACAAAAAGCGCTTTGAGCAACTCGGAAACCCAGGGATAGGTGGCCCCGCGCGCCAGCATCAGCCGCACGAGCGGACGCAGCACCCGCCGCAAGGCGCGAACCAGCGAGGGGGGCGGCGCAGTGCCGTTGGCTTCGGGAAGTTGCATGGCGTGAAGATCGTGTTGACCCATTCTAGTCCAAAACGTGGGAAATTTTTACACAAATATAGTTGACGCGGGAAATTTTCCCACATACATTTACATCACGCGTGGGAAATAACCACACGTAAATTGGGATTCGGCAGGGATGTGAGCTGGCACCGCCTGGTTGAGGCAAGCGCCCACTTCCGTCGACACCGCTTTTAATTCAACCTTCAGCTTAGGAGCAGCAAATGTCCAGTATCAAGAAACAAGCAGCCGCGTGGATGGCGGTAATCGCGCTCACCCTTTCCGCAACTTCGGCTTTGGCCCATGGCGGTGGCGGCGGCGGTGGTGGCGGCGGCGGCGGAGGGGGTGGCGGCTCTGGTGGCGCGGGCTCTGGCGGCGGCGGCTCGGGAAGCGGCGGCGGCTCGGGCAGCGGTGGTTCCGGAAGCTCTGGCGGCTCGGCCAGTGCGGGCAGTTCGGGCAACTCGGCTAGCTCCGGCAATTCGGGCTCTTCCTCGAATTCAGGCGCGAGCGCCAGTTCGGGTCACGGCGCCAATTCTGGTCCGAGCGCCAACTCCGGTCCGAGCGCCAACTCCGGTCCGAGCGCCAATTCGGGTCCGAGCGCCAACTCGGGTCACGCTGCGAATTCGGGTCACGCGAATAACGGGCACAACGATGATGCAGTCGGCCACGAGGCGAATGACGCAGTCGGCCATGAAGCGAATGACGCAGTGGGCCATGACGCGAATGACGCAGTCGGGCAAGCCGCGAACGACGACGGCGCGGGACACCGGTAAGCCGGCCTAGGCATCGGGCGACTCAGCGCTGCCCGATGCCCGGCGCCACACCGCGCCGACAATATGGCCCATGAACTTGCAGAAAATCATCACGCCCGTCCTGGGCGTGATCCTCGTTGCGGCGGCCTGGCGGGCCTACGGCTGGGGCGGCGTGGCGATCGCGGCCACCGGCGTTGTCATGTGGGTGCTGCTGCACTTGACGCGGCTCACCCAGGTACTCAAGCGCACCGCCAACCACCCGATCGGCTATGTGGGCAGCGCCGTGATGCTCAACGCGAAACTCAAGCCCGGCGTTAACTTGCTGCATGTGCTGGCGCTGACCCGATCGCTCGGCGAGCGGCTGTCGAACGAAGGCGCGCAACCGGAAATCTATCGCTGGACCGACGCCGGCGGCTCCAGCGTCACGGCTGAATTCGCCAATGGCAAGTTGGTGAAATGGTCGCTGGTGCGCCCGCCTGCGGAGGCGGCGATCGGCGGCGGCTAGCCTCAGGCCGCAGGCCGTTCCCGCGCCGCGTCCTGTTCGAAATCGGCATCTGTCGCCGCGCTTTCCACCCAGCGCGGATACATGGCTGTGAAGTCTTCGACGATGCGCGCCACCGGGACATCGTCGAAGCTGCCACGCTGGTTGACGTATTCCATGTGGAGCCGGCCCTCGCGATCGTACGGGTGATACAGGGAATCGGCCCGGCCGTCCCACTCCAGCGGCAGGATCCCGAAGCGCTCGCACAGGCTCAGGTTGAAGGCGGGCGTCGCCTTGACCCATGCGCCGTCCAGCCATAGCTCGGTGTAGCCGTGCCAGATATAGAGGTCCGTCTGGGCCACCTGGCGCATGCGCTCGGTCGAGAGGTGGTTGCGCACGTCCGCGTACCCCACTCGCGCCGGAATGCCGGCTGCCCGCGCCACGGCGGCAAGCAGCGCCGCCTTCGGCACGCACCAGCCGTAGCCGACTTCGAGCACGCGGCTGGCGCGCAGCCCGGGTACGCTGAGGTCGATGCGGTAAGGGTCGTAGCGGAAGCCGTCGCGCACCAGGTAATACAGGGAGGTGGCGCGCTCTCGCGCAGTTGCGCCGGTGGCGCGCCGCGAAAACTCCACCACTGCGGGGTGGTCGCTATCGATCAACGCGGTTGGCGCGAGGTGGGCGGGCTTGGGCGCTAAATCCATCCAGGGTCTCCAGGTTCTTGCAGGTGACTATACGGTGTGACCGCCAGCGCTCGCCGGCGGCCCGCACGATGCCCCTGCCGGCAGTGCGTGGCAGGCAGGCGCGAGCATAATCGTCGCGCGGTCCTGGCCCGGCCCGAGGAGACCCAAGGATGCCTTGTTATGCGATCGACGGTGTGGTGCCGGTGGTGGACCCCAGTGCCTTCGTTCACCCCACCGCCGTGCTGATCGGCGACGTGATCGTCGGGCCCAACTGTTATGTCGGTCCCTGTGCCTGCCTGCGCGGCGACTTCGGCCGCATCGTCCTCGGGACCGGTGTCAATGTGCAGGACACCTGCGTCATTCACGGCTTTCCGAAAAGCGACACGCTGATCGAGGAGAACGGCCATATCGGGCACGGTTCGGTGCTTCATAGCTGCGTGATCCGGCGCGACGCGATGGTCGGCATGAACGCGGTCGTGATGGATGAAGCAGAGATCGGCGAGCAGGCGATGGTGGCGGCCTGCGCGTTTGTGCCGGCCGGCACGCGCGTCGCCGCCCGCAGCCTGGTCGCCGGCGTGCCGGCGAAGATGATTCGCTTGCGCACCGACCAGGAAATCGCCATGAAACACGAGGGCACGCGGGCCTATCAGGAGCTGACCCGACGCAGCCTGGAATCGCTGAGGGAAACGCAGCCGCTGCAAAGCGTGGAGCGGGACCGGCCGCGCCTGCCGGCATCGGACCTGGAAGCTCGGGTGGCCAGGAATCGGCGGAAGCGGGAAGCTTAAAATCTCGCTGTTTTACCCGGACGAAAAGGAAGCACCCATGATCGCACCCCC
>DATNBX010000291.1:0-2122 GCA_035571795.1 Ramlibacter sp. | reverse complement strand
CTTCACGTGCAGTCCGCACTCCTTGGCGGCTTCGTCTTCCCACCACCAGCGGCCGGCGCGGAAATCCTCGCCCAGGCTGATGGCCCGCGTGCAGGGGGCGCAGCCGATGCTCGGGTAGAAAGCGTCGTGCAGCGGGTTGTAATCCACCCCGTGCAGCTTGATGTAGTGCCAGACGTCGCCCCAGGTCCAGTTGGCCAGCGGGTTGAACTTGATCCGGCCGGGGCTGCCGCTGTCGCGGGCCCTGGCTTCGTCGGTTGCATCAACCAGCGGCACCTCGGCGCGCGAGTTCGACTGCTCGCGGCGCAAGCCTGTGATCCAGGCCCGCTTGCCCGCCAAGGCGCGCTCGAGCGGCTCGACCTTGCGGATGTGGCAGCACGCCTTGCGCAGCTCCATGCTGCGGTACATCGCGTCCTTGCCTTCGCGTCCGACGAAATGGACCACCGACTCGTTGATCGGGTGGTACACGGTCACCGGTGCACGCGACGTGGCCTTGGTGCGCTCCAGCAAGTCGAGCGTCTCCGGATGCAGCATGCCCGTATCCAGCACGAACACGGGAATGTCGAGGCCCAGGCTGTTGATCAGGTGCGTGATGACGACGTCTTCCGCGCCCAGGCTGGACGCCTGGGTGATCGGCCCGAAATCGGTTGCCGCGCGTTGGAGCAAGCGTCGGCTTTCCGCCAGTTTGGCTTCGAAATTTGCGGAAGGCCGCGCGTGCAGGTCGATGGCGCTCATGCAACTGCTTTCTTGAAACGAGCCTGAGTGTCGACGTCGCCCTGGTAGAACTGCTGGTAGCGATCGAACTGACGCTGGGCGTGCGTGATGTCCTGGTCGGCGCGCAGGACAGCGCTGGAAAAGCCGGTGCGCTGCATCTGGACCAACTGGTCGATCAGTACGTCGCCGGTCGCGCGGATGTCGCCTTGGAATCCCAATCTGCGGCGCAGCAGGAAGGCCTGGCTGAAGGCGCGTCCGTCGCTGAATTTCGGAAAGTGCAGCTCGATGCGTTCCAGGCCATCGAGCGACACCGCGAGCGGATCGGCGTCGTTGGCCAACCGCAATACATCGGGCAGATCGGCCGGTCCATCAGCGCCGGGCGTTATCAACTGGATTGTCTTCATCACGCCACCTGCTTTTCGGCAAAACGTGCCGCGTTGGCGGCCGCCTTGAACGGCTCGATCCCGACCCGGCGCAGCGTGGCGATGAACGTTTCGGCCTTGCCGCCGACGCTCTGGCGCTGCTGGCGATAGGTGTCCAGCACGGCTTCGATGACCTCCGGGACTTCCGCCGCCGAGAACGATGGCCCGACCACCTTGCCGGGAGTCGCCGGGCCCGACAGGATGGAGCCGTCGGCGCCACCGAGCGTCACCTGGTACCACTCCTTGCCGTCCTTGTCGACGCCCAGGATGCCGATATGGCCGCTGTGGTGGTGCCCGCAGGAGTTGATGCAGCCGGAGATATGCAGGTCGATCTCGCCGATGTCGTGCAGTTCGTCGAGGTCCTGGTAGCGCTGCGTGATCGCTTCGGCGATCGGTATCGAGCGCGCATTGGCAAGCGAACAGAAGTCCCCGCCGGGGCAAGAGATCATGTCGGTGAGCAGGCCGATGTTGGGCTTGGCCAGGCCCGCCTTGCGCGCTGCATGCCACAGCTCCGGCAGATCGTCTTCGTGGACCCAGGGCAGCAGCAAGTTCTGCTCGTGCGTGACGCGGGCTTCGCCGGCGGAGAAGCGCTCGGCCAGATCGGCCGCGACGTCCATCTGGTCACCGGTCGCATCGCCGGGCGCATGCCCGAGGCGCTTGAACGAGAGGGTCACGGCTCGCAGCTGCGGATTCTTGTGTCCGGCGACGTTGCGATGCAGCCAGCGCGCGTATTCCGGATCGGCCTGCGCGCCAGCGCGCAGGATCTCGTGCATGTTCGCGTCGGCACCTTTGCGCGCGCGCGGCTCGGTCAGTGTCGGCGGCACGAAAGAAGCGGCAACCCGGTCCAGTTCCGCCTGGGTGATGGTGTGCGGAGCGCCGTCGATCTCGACGATCTGCCGGTATTCTTCTTCGACCTGGTCGATGTAGCGCTGGCCTTCGGCCTTCACGATGATCTTGATGCGCGCCTTCCAGATGTTGTCGCGCCGGCC
>DATNBX010000290.1:0-24066 GCA_035571795.1 Ramlibacter sp. | reverse complement strand
CGTGATCCAGGCGATGCACATCGACGAGCGCGCCACGCTGACCAACATGGTGGCGGAAATGGGCGGCTTCACCGGCATCGTGGCGCCGGACGCCGCAACGCTGTCGTTCCTGAAGGAGCGCCGGGGAGTCGACTTCGCCATCGAGCCCTGGATGCAAAGCGACGAGGGCGCCGCCTATGCATTGGAGATTGCCCTGGACTGCACCGGCTTGAGCCCAATGGTGGCTGCGCCTCCCGACCCCGGCCGCGGCATCCCATTGGCCGAACTGGGCGAGCGCCCCGAGGTGCACATCGCTTATGGAGGCTCGTGCACCGCGGGCAAGCGTGAGGACTTCGACCAGTACCACGCCGTGTTGGCGTGGGCTGCGGGGCGCGGATTGAAAGTGCCCGATGGGCTGAAGCTGTACCTTCAGTACGGAACGCTGGCCGTGCAGCAGTATTGCGTTGAACGCGGCTACCTGAGGGCCTTCGACGAAGTCGGCGCGGAAATGCTGTCACCGGGTTGCGGTGCGTGTGCGGGCGGTGGCCCAGGTTCTTCGTTGCGGGCGGACGAAGTCACGGTGAGCGCGATCAACCGCAATTTCCCGGGCCGCTCCGGCCCGGGCAAGGTCTGGCTGGCAAGCCCCGCGACAGTGGCGGCCAGCGCCATCGCTGGTGAGCTGGTGTCGTTTGACGAACTCCGGGCACGATACGCAGCCGCAACGCCCGCGCCACTCGCGACAACGTGATGCCGCTCGCGACCCAGACCATCGCGATTCTGGCCGGCGACGGAATTGGGCCCGAGATCATGGCGCCGGCAGTTCTGCTGCTGCACACGCTGATCGAGAAGGGGCTGGACGCTCGCCTGGAGGAAGCGCAGATCGGCGCGGCCGCCTGGCACCTCTGCGGCGATCCGATTCCCGCCGAAACGTTGGCGCTCGCGCGCCGCGCCGACGCCGTGCTGTTCGGCGCAGTGGGCGACGCGCGCCTGGACCACCTGGGTCCGAAACGGCCCGACGCCGCGATCGGCGGCCTGCGTCAGGGCTTGGGGCTGATCAATAGTCTTCGCCACATCAGCATCCCCCCGGAACTGGCCGGGCTTTCGCCCCTGCGGCCCGAACTGGTAGCAGGGACGGACGTGTTGATCGTGCGCGAACTGGGCGGGGACGTGTATTTCGGTCGCCCCAGAGGCCAGCGCGCCGCACCGGACGGGCCCTTTGCCGGTCAGGCCGAGGGCTTCGACACCATGCGCTACGCTGAAGGCGAAGTCCGGCGCATCGCACAGGTCGCCTTCGAACTCGCCCGGGGCCGGACGCGGCGGCTGGTCAGTGCCGACAAGGCGAACGTGCTGGAGACCTCCAGGCTGTGGCGCCGCGTCGTGACCGAAGTGGGCGCGGCCTACCCGGACGTGCAGCTGTCGCATCTGTATGCCGACAACGTCGCGATGCAATTGGTCACCGCGCCGTGCGGCTTCGACGTGATCCTCACCGGCAACCTTTTCGGCGACATCCTGTCCGACGTGGCCACCGTCCTCGGCGGCTCGATCGGCCTGTCCGGATCGGCCATGTTCAATGAGGCAGGCAAAGGCTGCTACGAACCTGGGCACGGCTCGGCCTGGGACATCGCCGGTCAGGACCGTGCCAACCCAATCGCGCAGCTGCGATGCGTCGCGCTCCTGTTGCGGCACTCGCTGGGGCGGTCCGACCTTGCAAAGATGGTCGACGATGCCATCGTGGAAGTGCTGCGCAGCGGCCTGCGCACAGCGGACATCCTGCCGCAAGTCCGGGTCCCGGGTGCCGCCCATCAGGAGGATTGCCGGCTGGTCGGCACCCGCGAGATGGGCGCCGCCGTGGTGGCGGCTGTGGCCCGACGCTGCGCGAGATAGCTGTTCGACCGCGCGCGACGCTTGCCTCTCGGAGAGCTCATCCGTCGATTGCATTGCGGTCCCGAATTCCAGTGGGCAACGCCCACCCTCGGGTTGACAGGTGTCGATTCCAGGTTGTACCGTGCAAGCCTCGTGAAGGAGACTCACGTGCACTTATCTTCGATGCTGATTCGGCACACGGGCATTGCGGGTGTGCTGTCGCTCGCGCTCCTGGCAGCCGCCCACGCACAATCTCCGAATATCGTGGGCTGCCTTACAAAGGACCAACAAGCTGAACTCGCGGGGCGCAATGAGCGTCTGATGGCCCAGTTTGACGTCATGGGAGACCTGCAACGGTCGAGCGAAATGCATCAGCAGCTCGCTACATTGAGGCTGGGCGCCAAGGCCTGCGCCAGGCGTACTGTCCTTGATTTGTCCATTTCCCGGCAAACGGAGGAATGCGAGGCAACGGTCGTGGCGTTCAACAGACTCGTGGATGAAACGAATGACCTGGATGAGCAAATCAAATTCAAGCAACAGTTTCTGTTGAACCAGCTTAGCCTGGAACGTGGTCGTTACCCTCCCTGCTAGTCCTTGGCAATAACGGCGGCAAAGGCAACGCAAGCCGCAGTCGGCGTTGAACCAGTACAAATGGCGGCGTTGATATTGACTCGCGAGGACCTCGTGAATATCACGAGAGTCCCGGCGGCGGCATGACATAGCTCGCCGGCCGCTGTCGCCGGATCAAGAGGTTCTTCACTTCCCATTGCACGCCCGAGTCCAGCTCCCTCAAGTAACGGATGTCGCCGCCGCTTTGCACCGCGATGGGCACACCGCCTTCGAATAGCAGGCGGTTGCCCGGCAAGCGCGGCACCTTGTCACCGGGCGTCAGGATGCCTGCGAGATTCAACGGATCGACCGCCGATATGGCCACCCGCTCGCGGCCCGGCGTCTTCGCGGTCTTGCGCAGGGCCACCGCGGCTTGCGGCAGCGCGAACTGCTCGCCGGAGAAGCCGCTGACGAAACGGCCGCCACGCACCTCGCCACGCGCTTCCAGCCGGCGCAGCACGTAATACAGCTCGCGCCATGGCGGCAGACCTTCTTCGCGTTCGAGCAGCTTGCGGAACAACACGCCGTAGCGGCGCAGCAGCACGCGCGCGATGTGCTCGACGTGCGGTGCCGCCAGCGCGCCGGGCGTATCGGCCGCCGGTCGCGGCCGGCGTGTGAGCGACCAGCGGCCGGCGTCATCGATCGGGTCGTGTCCGCGACCTTTCCGGCGCAGCTTGTTGCGTTTGTCGGCGGGCATCACCAGCGTGCGCAGGCCGGCAAACGAATCGCAGGTGACGAGGCCGTGCGCGACCAGTTCGGCCAGCCCCTGCTCGACTTGCGTGCCCAGCAGCCGGACGTCACGTTGCAGGTCGGCGAAGAAGCTCGCGCCATGCGTGCGCAGCAGCTCGAGTAACAGGCGCGCAGTGGTGGACAGCACGACGTCGTCCACCACCGCCGCGCCGGCGGCGCGCTGCCAATGCGCGAGGGCGTCGCGTTCGCACAGCAGCACCGGCGTGCCGCTGATCGGCCCGGTCTTGTGCGGGCTGCGTTCGTCCTGAGCCGGCCGGAGGGCCGCCGGCCGCCACCACGCGATGCGCCCCACCGCGCAAAGCTTGTCCAGCATAGGGGGCAGGTAGTCGCTGACACGCGCTGCGAGCAGATCCTCTTCCCAGGCCGACGCCGGAGCCGCATGACCTTCGAGCTGGCGCAACACGTCGGCCAAGCCGCTTTCGCCCTCGCGACGGTCGTCGCCATCGCTGGTGGCGACCTGGTGCCAGCGGAACAGGAAGCGCATGAACTGGGCCGGCGGCACCGGCTGGATCTCGGCGCGCAGCTTGTCCCGGGAGCCGCGGTGGATGCGCGCGAGCAGGCGCCGGTCGCACCATTCGGACGCCCCCGGGGATGTGAAGCCGCCGCGCATCACCGCGCCTTCGGCTTCGAGCTGCAACAAGGCCGCAAGCACGGCGTCGCCGCCGATTGCCAGCGGCGCGCCGAGCGCTTCGGCCGTGACCGGGCCGAGCAGGTCCAGGCGTCCGCGCAGGATTTCGCGCAATGCTTCGCCTGCCGCGGGGTGCCCAGCCGAAACCGGCGCTATCGGCGGGGACAGCGCTGCGCCCGGGAATACCGCCTGGAACTCGTGCAGGCGCTCCGCCGCGACGTAGAGCGTGCCGCCCGACGGCGTGCGAAGGCGGGTGACGCGGCGCTGCTGCGCGAGCGCATCGATGAATTCAGGAAAGGGCGCTTCATCGATGGCGAGAAAGCCGTGCACCACCAGCGCATCGTGCAGCTCGTCGGCGCTGCCGATCTCGGGGCAGGCGTCCTCGCGTACCTGCGCGATCACCTGCGGATCGAGCTTGCCGATGTCGCGGGCCGTCTGCAGGCCCATCATCGGCTGGGTGCTCACGGCCTTGGTGCGCCGTTCCTCGGCCGCGCCGTCATCCAGGAATGCGAACGGACGCGCGTTGAGGATGGCATGCGACAGCGGCGAAGGCGCCGCGAGATCGCGGCTGGTGATGCTCACTTCGCCGGCTTCGATGCGCGCCAGCAGCCGCTCGAAGCCGTCGGCGTCCATGGTCTCGTGCAGGCAGTCGTGCAGCGTCTGCGCGACCAGCGGATGGTCGGGAATCTCGCGCTCGCCGACGACGTTCTCCCCGCAAGCGAGCTGGTCCGGGAACACGACCGTCAGCAGGTCCTGGGCGTCGGAGCGCTGGAACTGCGGCGGCACCTTGCGGCCGCCGTTCATGCGGCGCACCGCCAGCGATGCCGTGGCGTTCCAGCGCCAGCGGGTGCCGAACATCGGTGCGTCCAGCAGCGCCTGGACCAGCAGGTCGCGTGCGCCGGCCGACTTCAGGTAGTGCTGCACCTCCTCCAGCGGAAAGCTGTGCGTCGGGCCCAGCGACAGCACGATGCTGTCCTCCAGCGCGCTGGCCTGCAGCTCGAAGTTGAACTTGCGGCACATGCGTTTGCGCAGCGCCAGGCCCCAGGCCTTGTTGATGCGCGAGCCGTACGGCGAATGGATCACCAGGTGCGTGTCGCCGACCTCGTCGAAGAAGCGTTCGAACACGATGCGCCGCCGGCTGGGCAACACGCCGAGCGCGGCCTTCGACGCCGCCAGGTACAGCGTGAGCTGCCCGGCCGCCGCCGCGGGCAGGTGCACATCATCCTGCAGCCAGCGTTCGCAGGCCGCCACGCCGTCTTCGAGCAGCGAGTCCGCGGTCTCGCAGATCCGCGACACCGCCTCGCACAATTCGTCGGTGCGGCCCAGGCTCTCGCCGACCCAGAACGGCATGGTGGGCGGCTGCCCCTTCGCGTCTTCCACCATCACCTTGCCGGTCTCCACCTTGACGATGCGGTACGAAGTGTTGCCAAGCTGGAAGATGTCACCGGGCAGGCTCTCGAAGGCGAAGTCTTCGTTGAGGGTGCCTACGCGGTGCTCTTCGGGCAGCAGCACCACGTCGTAGTCGAACTGGTCGGGAATCACGCCCGCATTGGTGACGGCGGTGAGCCGCGCGCCACGGCGCGCTCGCAGCACGCGGTTGACGGCGTCGTAATGCACGTAGGCGCCGCGCCGGCCGCGGCGGGTGCTGTAGCCGTCCGCCAGCATTTGCACGACCTGCTCGAACTCCGCAAGCGCCAGATCGCGATACGGCTGCGCGCGCCGGCAACATTCGTATAGCGCGTCGAGCTGCCATTCGCGGCAGGCCGCTTCGGCCACGATGTGCTGCGCCAGCGCGTCCAGCGGCTTGACCGGCACGCGGATGCGGTCGAGCTCGCCGCGGGCGACGGCGTCAAGCAGGGCGGTGCATTCCAGCAGGTCGTCCAGCGCCAGCGGAAACAGCCGCCCCTTCGGAACCGCGCCGATGGCGTGGCCGGCGCGGCCGACGCGCTGCAGGAAGGCGTTGACCGAGCGCGGCGAACCGAGCTGGCACACCAGGTCGATGTCGCCGATGTCGATGCCCAGTTCGAGGGAACTGGTGGCCACCAGCGCCTTGAGCTCGCCATCCTTCAGCCGCTGCTCCGCCTGCAACCGGTGCTCGCGCGCCAGGCTGCCGTGGTGCGCCGTCACGTGCTCCTCGCCGAGCCGCTCGGCCAGATGGCGCGCGACCCGTTCCGCGATGCGGCGCTGGTTGACGAAGATCAGCGTCGTGCGATGCTGGTGCACCAGCTCGGCGAGCCGGTCGTACATCTCGTCCCAGACTTCGGTCGGCATCACCGCGGTGAGCGGCGAGCGCGGCATTTCGAGCCCGAGATCGCGGTCGCGCACATGGCCCGCATCGATGATTTCCACTTCTTCATCGCGCTGCCCGATAAGAAACTGCGCCATCTCGGCAAGCGGCTTCACGGTAGCCGAGAGGCCGATGCGCACCGGCGGCCGCTCGCATAGCGCGTCGAGCCGTTCCAGCGAAAGCATCAGGTGCGAACCGCGCTTGTTGCCGGCCACGGCGTGCAGCTCGTCGACGATTACGCTCTTGACCGACTTCAGCATCGCGCGCCCCGAGTCGGAGCTGAGCAGGATGAACAGCGACTCGGGTGTCGTTACCAGGATGTGCGGCGGCGTGCGGCGCATACGCTCGCGCTCGGCCACCGGCGTGTCGCCGGTGCGCACCGCGGCGCGGATGCCGGGATCGGGCAGGCCCAGCGTGGCGAGCTGATCGCGGATGCCGGCCAGCGGTTCCTGCAAGTTCTTGCGGATGTCGTTGGACAGCGCCTTCAGCGGCGACACGTACAGCACCTGGACCTCGTCCGCGAGCCCACTCGCGAGGCCACCCCGCACCAGCTCGTCGATGGCCGACAAGAAGGCCGCGAGCGTCTTGCCGGACCCGGTGGGCGCGGCGATCAGTGCATGGCGGCGCTGCGAGGCGACCGCCCAGGCTTGGGCTTGCACCTCGGTAGGGCGGCCGAAGCGGCCCTCCAGCCAGGTGGAAACGGCCGGATGGAACGAAAGCTGGGACACGCCGCTGATTTTCGAGGCTGGCGGCCCGGCGCGAGCGAGAGGGCTGCAGAGCCCCGTCAGGACGCAGGGATTCGGTGCGCCGGCCTGCAGCGCGAAGTTGTCCTACGTTCGAATCGGCGCCGGGCGGATTGGCTCCAGCGCCGCTGCGAATACGCTTTTCTTTTTTCATCCAAGGAGTTCTTCATGGAGATGAACGAAGTCAAGCAACGCATTGATCGGGTCGAGCAATGTGCGGACGAAGCAGAGCGTGCAATGCAGTCGGGATCGGTCCCGGGCGACCTGCGCCAGAGCGTGGACGCAATGCACAGGCAGGCGCGCCAGGCGCAACAGGCTTGCAGCACGCAGCAGCAGCAAGGCGACCAGACCCAGCTGCGCGATGTCGTGATGCAACTCGAACAGGCGGGCGACCGTGCCATGCAGGCCTGCCGCAATGCCGGCAACGTCGAGCCCAGCCTGAAGCAGGCCGTGCAGCGCGCGCACGCCGAGGCATCGGACCTCAAGAAGCAGCTCCAGATGGGCTGACCCCGGCGGCTTGCCGCAAATGCGCCGCTATGGCAGAGTAGCGCCGCACGCACAATAGTGCTCCGATCGTCGCCAAGGACTGGAGCACCCATGCTTTCCCCCGAAAATCTCTCCGAGCGCCGGCGGGCTTTCCGCCGGCTGCACGAATCCGGCTGCTTCGTCATTCCGAACCCCTGGGACATTGGCAGTGCGCGCTATCTGCAGAAGCTTGGCTTCAAGGCGCTGGCAACCACCAGTTCGGGCGCGGCGTGGCGGCACGCGAAGGCGGACGGGCAGATGTCGGTCGACGAAACACTGGTCCACTTGCGCGAGATCGTGGCCGCCACCGAGCTGCCGGTGAATGCGGATTTCGAAAGCGGCTACGCACCGGATGCCGCCGGCGTGGCACGCAACGTGCGGCTGGCGGTGGCGACCGGAGTGGCGGGCCTGTCGATCGAGGATTCCACCGGCGACGCGAGTAATCCGCTGCGCGACATTGCCTCCGCGGTCGAGCGTATGCGCGCCGCGCGCCAGGCGATCGATGAGTCGGGGGGCGAGACGTTGCTGATCGGGCGGGCCGAGAACTTCATCGTCGGCCGGCCGGACTTGAATGACGCGATCCGCCGCCTGCAGGCCTATGCCGAAGCGGGCGCGGATTGCCTTTACGCGCCCGGAATCAAGACGCACGAGCAGATCGGCGCCGTGGTGGCAGCGGTGGCCCCGAAGCCCGTCAACCTGCTGATTGGCTTCGCTACCGATCTCACGCTGCGCGACATCGAAGCGCTGGGCGTGCGGCGGGTGAGCGTCGGTGGCGCGCTGGCGCGCACGGCCTGGGGCGGCTTCATGCGCGCGGCGCAGGCGATCGCCTCGGAAGGCAAATTCGACAGCTTCGCCGGCGCCGCGGACGGCGCGCAGCTCAATTCATTGTTCCGCGGTTAGTGCCGGATCGCATCGACGATCGCGGCGACATGCGCCGGCGTCGAACCGCAACAGCCGCCGATGAAGCGCACGCCTGCCGCCACCAGCTCCGGCACGGCGCGGCGGAAGTCCTCCGGTCCGGCCAGGTAGTGCGTGGATCCGTCGGCAGCCATCACGGGGCGGCCCGCGTTGCCCTTGATCCACAGCGGCAAGTCCGCTCCGCACTGCGCCAGTTCCCGTGCCACCTTGACGTAGGCGTCGATGCCGATGCCGCAGTTGGCGCCGATGAAGCTCGCGCCACCTTCCTTCGCGGCCTTCCATGCCTGGGCCGCAGTGACGCCCATCATGGTGCGGTTCTTTTCCTTGCCCGAGTCGAAAGTGAAACTGACGCCGACCGGCAGGTTGCAGGCGCCCAGGCAGCCCCTCAGCGCCGCCTTGGCTTCCTCGATATCGGCCATGGTCTCGATCACGATGGCGTCGGCGCCGCCTTCGGCCAGGGCCGCCGCCTGCTCGGCGAAGGCGGCCTCGGCATCCGCAACGGCCAGTTGTTTCATCGACACGAGCTTTCCCGTCGGGCCGATGGAGCCGAATACCAGTGCCTGGTCGCCGGCAGCCTGGCGCGAGATGGCTGCCCCGGCACGAGTCAATTCGGTCGAGCGTCCTGCCGCTCCATGCCGTTCCAGCACGACGCGATTGGCGGAGAAGGTGTTTGTCAGGATGATGCCGGCTCCGGCTTCCACATAGGAACGCGCCACCTGGAGCACCTTGTCGGGCGCGGAAACATTCCAGAGTTCCTTCAATTCGGTGGACGCCCCGCCGAGCTTCATGAGCTCGGTACCCCAGGCACCGTCGGTGGGTGACAGGGGCAATCGATTGAAATTCTCGCGGGTCAACTTCGCCACTGTATTTCCTTCGGTTTAGGATGCGCCGGGCCGGCACTCGAAACGGCTGCGCCAGTCTAGCGCACCCGCGGTCCGTCTCCGGTCATGCAAGTGCCGGCAGGCCGATAGGGACCGGCGAGAGCACAGATATTCGTGGGACAGGGCGCTAGGCCAGCCGCTGCAGCGCGCGCCGGTACCACTGCAGGTCGACGAAGCGCTCCTGCGCGGGCGGGGTCCCGCCCCACTGGCCTTCCAGTTCGGCGCGGATCGCCAGCACCGCCGCGAAACCGGCAGCGTCGAATGCGATGTCGCGCGCCAGTCCGTTACGGGGATCGGCCACCGCGGCGTATGTTGCTTCGCCCAGTGGGCGCGAAAGCTCCAGCCGCTGCATCAGGATGGCAGTGGCCGGCTCGCGATTGGCCGGGGCCAGTGCCCAGCGTGTGCCCTCGATCCAGGCTGCGAGGTAGCGCTCGAGGAGGTCGCCGTTGGCCTGGGCCCAGGGCCGCATGACGAACGCCCCCGAGGCCTGGTAGGGGCCCAGCAAATCCGTCACTTTGCCCAGGCTGCGCAAACCGCTCTGCGCGGCTTGCAGCGAATAGGGCGGGTACAGCATCGAAGCGCTGTTGGAGCGGTCGGCCCGCATCGCCTCGACGCGCTGGAACGTGCCGCCGACCTGCTTGACCGTGTAGTCGCCCGCCTGCAGGCCGCGGCTCTTCAGGATCTTCTTCGCCTGCAAGGCATAGGCGGTGTTGGGGGCGTCGACGATCAAGGTGCGACCGCGCAGCTGATCGATCGATGCGATGTCCGGCTGGACGAACAGTTCGTTCATGCTGTTGTCGCCGCCGGTGAGGATGACCACGTCCTGGCCCGCGGCTTCCCGCATCGCGACCGCGTTGTCGACCGCGGCATACGCGACTTCGAAGGTGCCGGCGGCCAGGCCGTTGCGAAGCTCCACGGAGTTCGGGGTGAATTGCAGATCGACCTCCACCCCGCGGCGGGCGAAGAACCCCTGCTGGATGCCGGCGTAAAGCGCCAGGTTCTGCGCACCGGGGAGATCTTTACGCGCATGCGCTCCATACGGGCAGGTGCGGCCGTCTGCAGCGCACAGCCACCCAGCGCCGCCGCGGCGCCGATACCCAGCACCAGCGAGCGGCGCCGCGCGAGCGCGTGCTGGGGCGAACTTTCAAAGTTCTTCGATTGCTTGGGCATGGTTTGTCGCAGCGGCAAAATTATGATCACCACTTGTTTCGCGGCCGGCGAGGGAAAACCCCCGATGGCGAAAGTGGTGCCCGACGGTGGCGTTGTCCCCGCGATTGCGCAACACTCGCACCGTGCTTCACTTCGACAGGCCCGTCCCATGAGCAGTTTCGACTCCATTGCCAAGGCCTTGGCGCCCAGCGGGCGCTTGAGGGCCTCGATCAACCTGGGCAATCCCATCCTCGCGGCCAAGGATGCCGCTACCGGCGAGGTGCGGGGCGTCTCGGTGGACCTGGCGCGCGAATTCGGCCGGCGGCTCGGCCTGTCCGTGGAACTCGTCGTATTCGATACGGCCGCCAGGTCCGTGGATGCCGTTTCGCAGGACCAGGCCGACATCGGCTTCTTCGCCATCGACCCGAAGCGGGCCGAGTCGATCAGCTTCACTGCGGCGTATGTCCTGATCGAAGGTGCCTATCTCGTGCGCGAGGAATCCGCGCTCAGGAACAATGAAGAGGTGGATCGCGCGGCGCATCGCGTCGTCGTCGGCAAGGGCAGCGCCTATGACCTGTACCTGACGCGTGAACTGAAACAGGCCCAGATCCTGCGCGCGCCCAGCTCTCCCGTCGTCGTGGATTTTTTCCACGAGCAACAGGCGGACGTCGCGGCGGGCGTGAAGCAGCAACTGGAAGCCGACGCCGCCCGTCTGGGTGGCTTGCGGCTGCTGCCGGGGCGATTCATGGTCATCCGGCAGGCGATGGGATGCCCCAGCAGCCGCGGCGCTGAAGGCGCGGCCGCGCTGCGTGAATTTGTGGAAGCAGCGAAGGCCAGCGGCTTTGTGGCGCAAGCCCTGGAGCGACATGGAATTTCGGGGGCTGAAGTCGCTCCGGCCGAGGGCACGGGCCGCTGAGTTATCTGGGCGATTGCAGGTATGAAAGCAAGGCGGCAATGTCGTCCTCGCCCAGGTGTAGATTGGGCATGCGAACGGCCTTGTATCTGGCGAACAGGGCGGTGGCGATGGGATCGCGCTCGGCCAGCATTTTGTCCGGCGCCGCCAGGTAGCGCTCGAGCCAGGCGCGGTCCCGCCGGCCCGTCACTCCCGACAGGTCGGGCCCGATGGCGTCGCCCCCTCCGATGGTGTGGCAGGCGGCGCAACGCTGGTCGAACAGGTGGCCCCCCGGATCGAGCCCATGGATCGGGCGGGCCTGCGCGTAGCTTGCCGCGGGACCCGCTGCCGGGTTGCTCCCGCCCTCGAGAAACGAATAGATCTTGGTGGCGAGAAAACGCGGGTTGTCGAGGGCGGAGTTTCGCATCCACTGGCCGGTAGGCTCGTTGCCGATCATCAGGCTGGGACGGTGGCCGTCGCGGTCCGCCACGTCGCTCAGCGATGTCAATCCCAGCTTCTTGCCGATGAGCGCGATGTCCGCCTCCTTCCCGGTCAGGAACAACCAGCCGGGGCCGACGCCGAATTTTTGTGCATAGGCCCTGAGCAGCTCGGGGGTGTCGAACGGGTCGATGCTGATCGAGTAGAAGAAAACGTCCTTGCCGACGCGGCCGGCCAACAGCCGCTGCACCTGGACCAGCTTCGCGGTTTCGAGCGTGCACTCGTTGCTGCACTGCGTGTAGATGAGATTGACCACCACCGACTTGCCCTTGAGCAGATCGTCGTAGAAGCGCACGGTCCTGCCGTCCTGCGTCACCAGCGGCACGTTGGGGAAATAATCCGCACCCCAGCGGTTGGCCGCGACCGCGCCCCCCACCCACAGCACGGCCGCAATAGCCAGCAGTGCGGCAAACACCCGGGAAATCCGGGCGTGCGCGGCCCCGGACCAATTCGACTTCATGCTCGAAACTCCCCTCAGCTATTGCGATTTGTGCTGTCGAGAACCTCATCGGGCGGAATGAAGGTCACGCCCTGCGGCGTCGGGATCGGCGTTGGCAGCGGTTGCAGGAACGGCGCGCCGCTGTCGTCGATTTCCCAGCGGAGCAGCATGGCGCTGTCCTCGTGGGTGGTGTTGTGGCAATGCTCCATGAACATCCCGCTGAAATCGCGGAATTGAACGGAGACAGTGACGCTGCCGTCCGGGCCCAGCCGGTAGACATCCTTGCGGCCTTGCTCCCACAGCGGCGGGGTTCTGCCGTTGCGCGCAAGGATCCGCCCCTCCTCGAAATGGATGTGCAGGGGGTGATCCCATTCGCCGCCATCGTTCTTGAGGGTCCAGATTTCGCGCGTGCCGAATTTCGGTGCCGCCGACACCCGGCCGAAGTTCGCGTCGAGCTGGTCGCCGCCGTCGGTTGCTATGCCCCACGGACCCCGGCCCGCGGTGATGCGGTTCCGGCTGGTCTGTTTGCCGTTGTCACCAAACACGAAACTGCGGTTGCGTGCCACCGGAATGGCCGACAGGTCGGCATTGGGGATCAGGGTGGCAGGCACCTGGCTCACATCGGGCGCAGCCGGATCGCGCACGATGCGGAACTCCAGGAACGCCCCGACGCCGGGGTCGCGCGATTGGCCCGCCAGCGCATCGGCCAGCCTGAGGTTGCGCTTCGGCCCCCTGCCGTCCTCGTGCTCGGCCAGGTTCACCATCCGGACGCTCGCGCCCAGGCCGTAGCGGGTGAAGTCGATCACGATGTCGTAGCGTTCCCCGATCCCGAGCAAGTCCAGCTGAGTCTGCGGCACCGGCTGCGGCAGCAGATTGCCGTCATTGGCAATCTGGATCATGGTGGAGCTGTCAGACAGGGCGATCTTGTAAAAGCGCGCGACCGACCCGTTGAGAATGCGGAACCGGTACTTGCGCCGCTCCACCTCGAAGAACGGTTTGTAGGCGAAGTTGACCGTTACGACATCGCCCAGGAAGCCGTCGGTCTGGAAGATGTCGAAGACCAGCTGCCCGTCCCGGTCGAAGGCCTTGTCCTCGATCACGAGGTTGACGTCGTAGTCGAGGTTGCCGAAGTCCTTGTCCGTGCCGCTGGGCAGGCGCAGGTTCACGCCGTCGTTGATCCCCTCGTTGCCGCGGTCCAGGGCGCTGTAGTAGTTGAACATCCCGGCGCTGCCCTTGTACACGTTCTGCGAAGTGAACCCGAACATATGGTCGTGGTACCAGAGCGAGCTCATGGTTTCGTGCCAGTCGCCGGGAATCCTGGTGATGCCGCCGCTGCCGTCGGGCGCGCCGGCCCGGGGATCGGTGGCGGCGGTATTGATCGTGTTGATGCCGGCCAGCACCATCGGGTAGTGGTAGTCGTAGAACTGTCCGGGGTAGAAGTACGCACCGGTGAAGCCATCGTTCTCGGCGCCATGGTGCCCGTTGTGCAGATGCGTCGAGGTGGTGTGGATGCCAAAGCCCCCGTTCTGGGTCCGGTCGGGCGGCAGCTGGTTGTGCACGCGGAACAAGATGGGCTCGCCGTAGCGGGCAATCAACAATTTGGGCGGTGCGGTGCCGTTGTAAGTCCACATGGCGAGCGGCCCCTGATCGGGAAACGCCGGATGGAAGCGCGGCGAACGGGCCGCGCGCGGGTCGATCCCTGAATTGAGGAACGACGGCACTTGCGGGTTGTAGCTGGCATTGACCTTGGCTGGCTCGCGCGTGACCTCGAACGCGATCCGGGGGGAAAAAACGTCGAAGCGCTGGTGGGCCCAGATCGGCCCCGGCGGGCGGCCCTCGATCGGGCCGGTGTCGCCGGGCCGCACCCCTTCCAGCAAGGGATTGAGCAGCTGCTGCGTGGTGTTGGCCTGGGCGGTCGGCGCCGGGCTCAGGAAGGAAAACGGATTCGGATTGCGGGCCACGACGTCGAAGCGCGGCATGGCCTGCGTGAATGGTTTGGCACCGAATAGCGGGCTGGGCGGAAAGCCGGTCGGGATACTCGAGTCGTCGGCGTAGGCGCTGCTCACGAACGGGTTCAGGCCATGCTTGAAGGCGAGCATTCCGCCTGCAGTGAAGATCCCCCACTTGATCAGTTCGCGCCGCGTGACCTGGCCGTCGGCCAGCGCTTTCACGATCTCGAGGCGGTTCCGGCGCGCATTTTCCGCTTCGCTCAACCGGCCTGCGGAGGACTTGTTAGAGAGGTACAGCATCATCCTCCTCCTTCAGTGACCGGATCAATGGCAAATGTCATCGCATGCAGGGGCGCCGAATTCTTGCATGGCGAACCGCACGGGAACGTGACCGCGAGATTACGGTTTCTGTCATCCGGCGGCGGCCACGGCCGCCGGGAAGCGCATGAGGACGGTAGTGCCTTTTCCCAAAGCGCTGTCGATCGCGATCGATCCGCCATGAAGCTCGACGATGGACTTGACGATCGAAAGTCCCAGGCCGCTTTGCTCCGACAACTGGTCATTGCGGCGATCGGCGCAGAACAGCCGATCGCAGACCCTGGGCAAGTGCTCAGGCCGGATACCGCAGCCGCTGTCGGTGACCTTGACCAGAACCGCGTCGTTCCCGTCGTTTTCGACCGACAGGTCGATCTGTCCTCCGCTGGGCGTGTGGCGCAGCGCGTTGGACAGCAGATTGGTCATGGCCCGGCGGAACAGGATCGGGTCGGCATCGATGGCGCCTTGCCCGCTGGCGGTGACCGAGACGCCCTGGGATTCGGTCAGTGCATCGAAGAATTCCGTCACCGCTTCGATTTGCTGCCGCGCATCGAGCCGCACCCGTTCGATCTGCAGCTGCGGATTCTCGGCACGCGCGAGGAACAGCATTTCATTGATCATGCGCGACAACCGCTGGCATTCCTCCAGGCTCGACTCCAGGATGGCGCGGTATTCCTCGGGCTTGCGCTCCGCCGCAAGGGCGACCTCCGCTTCGCCCATCATGTTTTGAATCGGCGTTCGCAGCTCGTGCGCCACGTCCTCGGCGAACTGCGACATGCGAACGAATGAATCCTCGAGTCGGCCCAGCATGCGATTCAACGCCGTTGCAAGGGTCCGCAGCTCCTCGGGCCAGCGGGCCGGATCGACGCGTTCGTTGAGTTCGCGCGCCGTGATGCGCTCGGCCGCGACGGCGATCTCCCGCAGCGGCTTCATGCCGCGGCGCGCGACGATTCCGCCAAGGAGCGCGGAGACTGCGATTCCCAGCAGCAGGGTGCCGAGCGCCGCGCGCTGCAGGGCGAGGATCAGCCGCTCTTCCTCGGCGTCGGCCATGGCGACCTGTATCAGCCACGATCGGCCGCCTTGTTCGTTGCGCGCCCGGGTCGACAACACGCGGTACGAGCCTCCTCGAGGCGACCGCCAGCGCTGCACTGCCTCCAGCGGTCTGGAGCTGCCCCTCAGGTCCACAGGCGGCGGAAACTGATCACCCGGAACAATCGCGGCCATATCCGGCGACTGGGCGATCACACGCCCCTGGTCATCGAGAATCCGGGAATAGAACGCATGAGTTTGTTCGAGTTCCTGGGGTTCGGCTTTCCAATTGACCTCGCGGTCCAGGAAACCGGGATCGTCCGGGTGCTCTCGCAGGGCGTGTTCGAGACGGTAGACCTTGTCGACCACGAAATAGTAGTCGTCCCGTTCAGTGGCCTGCATCTGCATCCAGTAAAGAAAGGCCGTCGTCACAAGCAGCAGGACGGAAGCCGACGCGGCATAGAGCACGGCGAGGCGCGCGGTGATCGCAAGGGGCACAAGCGGTTTGCGGCCTGGCCGGGATTCAGCGCGCTTCGAGAACATAGCCTCGCCCACGGACGGTATAGATCAGCTTCCGGTCGAATGGGTCATCGATCTTGCTGCGCAGCCGCCGGATCGCGACGTCCACGACGTTGGTATCGCAGTCGAAATTCATGTCCCAGACCTGTTCGGCAATCAGGACCCTCGACAGGATTTCGCCGGCACGCCGCGCCAACAGCTCGAGCAGCTTGAACTCCTTGGAAGTCAGGTCGATGCGCTGGCCGCTGCGTAGCGCGTATTGCCTGCCGACGTCGATTTCCAGGTCGGCAATGCGCAGCAGCCGCGCCTGCCTGGCCGGTCCGCGTCGAAGCAGCGAGCGCACGCGGGCGAGCAGTTCGGAAAATGCGAAGGGCTTGACCAGATAGTCGTCCGCGCCGAGCTCCAGGCCTTTGACCCGGTCCGGCACCGAATCGCGCGCGGTCAGGAACAGCACCGGCGTCTGCTTGCCGGCGCCGCGCAGCGCGCCAAGAATGGACCACCCGTCCATCTGGGGCAGAACGACGTCCAGGACAATCAGGTCGTATTCGCCGGTAGTGGCAAGGAACAGCCCGTCGGCGCCTGTGTCCGCGACGTCCACGGTGAAGCCGTTCTCGCCGAGCCCCTTGCGCAGGTGGGCCGACGTTTTCGCTTCGTCCTCGACGACCAGAATCTTCATTGATTCATATTTTGCTGGCGCTCTTGATTGCCGTGTGCTCGTCCGCACCGATGCCGCTCGATTCCTCCACATGGCGGCACTTTCTGGAGGGACGGAAGTGCCGAAGCGGCCTGCGCGCCCAACCGTAGCTCAGCACTGCATGGGGCAGGTTTTCTGGACCCTTGCCCGGTCCAATTCAGACCCCATCTGGGCCTGGACCGCGATGCTGTCCGAACGGGCAGGTCCCCACCCGCTGGTCGGTCAGGGCGCGGCGGCCCGTTTCTGCACACGATCAGGTTTTGTTCCTTCGAAACGGATTCCTGCCATGAACAGTCCAGTTCCCTCATCCTCTTTGCCTGAATCGGTGCAACGCCTGGCCGCCTCCGTGGTCGGCCTGGCCACACGCCGCACCAGCGGTTCCGGCGTGATTTGGCGCAGCGGCGTCGTCGTGACCAGCGCTTCCGTGCTGTGGCGAGCTTCGAACCTGTCCCTGGTCCTGCCCGATGGAGAGCAGGTGCAAGGCGAAGTTCGCGGACTCGACGGTAGTACCGACCTTGGCGCCGTCACCTTCTCCGGCGGCCCGGTTCCGGTTGCCGAGCGCGCAGCAGCCGCTTCCCCGCGCATCGGCGACTTCGTGTTCGCCGTCGGCCGGGACACCGCGGGTCTGACGCAGGCGAGTTTCGGGCACGTGGGCTCGGTTGGCGGCGAGTGGAGTACCTGGCGCGGCGGCCGCGTCGACAGCCTGATCCGCCTCGATGGCGGGCTCTATCCGGGCTTCGCCGGGGCACCGTTGGCCGACGCGGCGGGGCAGGTGATCGGCGTGGCCAGCAACGCGCACTACCGGCACCACGGCGTAGCGCTGCCGGTCGCCACCGTCGACCGCGTGCTGGACCAGCTGCTCGCCCACGGCCAAGTCCAGCAAGGCCACCTCGGCATTGCCGCGCAGCCGGTTCGCGCCCTGCTCGACGGCGCCGCGGTGGACGGTCTGCTCATCAGTTCAGTCGCCGATGGCGGTCCGGCTGCGCGCGCCGGGCTGCAGGTCGGCGACGTGATCGTCAAGGTCGGCGGCGAGCCGACCGCCAGCCTGAGTGCCTTGCGCAGCCTGCTGCAAGTGGGCGCGCAATTGCGAGTGCTCGTCTCCCGCGGCGGCGCCGGTCACGAGGTTTCGGTCGAAGTCGCCCAGCGGCCGAGCACGCGCTGCGGCTAGGGCGCGTTCCCACACAAGGAGCCAATGCTGCGCATCGTCGTCGTCAGTTCCTCACCCCTCCTGGCCGAGGGCGTGTCTGCGGCGCTGCGTGTGGTGCAGACCTGGGATGTGCGGGTCGGCCGGGCGCAGGACGATGCCGATGGGTGGGTGCTGCTCGGCGACGAGATCGTCGTGCGCGGTGCTCACGGTGCGAGCGCGCAACTCGCGGCCGATACCAGCGCCAGCCGGCTGCGCGCCGCGCTGGGGGCCGTTCTGGAGGGCCTGTCGGTGCGCGAAACACCCTGGCTTGCCGACGCGCCGGACCATGAGCCCCTGACGCCGCGCGAGCTCCAGGTGTTCGAACTGCTGGGCAAGGGCCTTTCCAACCGCGACATCGCCGGCGTGCTGGGTATTTCAGTGCACACCGCCAAGTACCACGTCGGGCAGATCCTGGCAAAGGTCGGGGCGTCGACCCGGGCGGAAGCCGTGAGCGAGGGTCTGCGATACGGATGGATCGGTTTGTGATACAGATGACGGATGAAATCATTCGGCAAGAAGGCCGCGGGGTTACGGCTTGAGCGCATGAAGGCATCGCCGCTTTGGGCGGGCGAGGGCTTTCGCAATATCCACCCTGTGCTGCCCGAGTTGCGCACCCCGGGCGTCCCACGGCCGACACTGAGCGAATTCCTCTGCGAGGGCAATCGACGCGTGCCGCAGGGGCCGCTGCCATCGCTCAATCCGGCCGAGGCCTGGTCTCGGAAGCCTGGCTCCGGCTTGCGGGCCACCTGGCTCGGCCATTCCACGGTGCTGATCGAGATCGAGGGTTTGCGCATCTTGACCGACCCCGTGTGGGGCCCCCGCGCGTCGCCTACGCGGCTGGCGGGTCCGAAGCGCTTCCAGCCTGTCCCCATTGCGCTGCGGGCGATGCCGCGCATCGACCTGGTCATCGTTTCGCACGACCACTATGACCATCTTGACTACCCGACCATCCGCGAGCTTGCTCTGTCAGGCGTGCCCTTTGTGACCTCGCTCGGTGTCGGCGCGCACCTGGAAGCCTTTGGCGTCGCGCCCGAGCGAATCACGGAGCTCGACTGGTGGGAGTCCCACCAGCTGCCCCATGCCGACCTCACCGTGACCGCGGCGCCCTCGCAGCACTTCTCGGGCCGTGGCCTCAAGGACCGCAATGCGACGCTGTGGTCGTCGCTGGCGATCCGGTCGCCGCGGCACGCTGTCTTCTTCAGCGGCGACACCGGCCTCACGACCGAATATGCCGCCATCCGCGACCGGCTCGGCCCTTTCGATCTCGTGATGCTGGAGGTCGGTGCATTCCATCCGTCCTGGGGCGATATCCACCTGGGTCCCGCCAATGCACTGGAAGCGCTGGCATTGTTGGGAGGGGGCCCGTTTCTCCCGGTGCATTGGGGCACCTTCAGTCTGGCAATGCATGCATGGGACGAGCCGGCGGAGACGCTGCTGGCGCTTGCGCCGCAGCGCGATGTTCAATTGGTGATGCCTCGCCTGGGCGAACCTGTGGAGCCGGCGCACGCCGAAAATGTCACGCCCTGGTGGCGCGGTATCGACACGCCCGAACGCGGCGTGCGTCCTGCCGATGCTTCCGAACTGACAATGCCCAAGTCCGTGCCGTGGCCGATCGACTGAGTGACTGCGATGGCGCTCCGGCTGGCTTGACAAATGTCAGCGGCGCAAGGCGGTTAACACAGCAGACTTGCCGATATCCGTTTGGTGCGGCCAGATCGAACAGGTGCAGCAGGTTGTGACGGATCGGTTTTTTTGATTTTCGCAAGGGGAAGTCCGGAATGTTTTTTCGCATGCTCGCGCGCCGTGCGCTGCTATTTGCGCTGGCTTTCGCGGGTATGCAGTTTTGCCTCGGCACGAGCGCCTGGGCCGGGCCGACGCTCGTTCGGGTGGGCGTATACCAGAACGCTCCCGAGGTCGATTTCGCGCCCGATGGTCGCGCCCAGGGCATCTTCGTGGAGGTCCTCGACGCCATTGCCCGCAGCCGGGGCTGGTCGATCGAGTACGTCAGGGGCAGCTTTGCCGAAGGCCTCGAGCGCCTGCAAGGCGGCCGGCTCGACCTGATGGCCAGCGTGGCGCTGACGCCGGCACGCGCGAAAGTGCTGGCGTTTCATCAGGAACCGCTGGTTCACACCTGGGCGCAGGTGTACGCGCCCCGCGGCAGCGGCATTCGCACGATCCTGGACCTGTCGGGCAAGCGCGTTGCGCTGCTCGATGGCTCGGTGCAGCAGACGTTCTTCGCGCAGCTGGTGCGCGACTTCGACACCAACGTCACCGCGCTGCCGTTCAAGGACAACCCCTCGGCCATGGCGGCGGTGCTGCGCGGAGATGCCGATGCCTTCGTGCCCACCGCCTCCTACGGCCGCTACAGCGCCAGGCCGGCAGGCCTGGAGGACACGGCCATCATCTTCGCGCCGATGGCCCTGTACTTTGCCGGCGCGCCGGGCGGCGATCCGGCCCTGCTCGAGGCGATCGACACCAGCCTGCGGTCCATGAAAGCCGACCCGAGGTCGGTTTACTTCGAGTCCTTGGGGCGTTGGACCAAGCAGGGCAACCCACCGACGCTGCCGGCATGGGTGAGCTGGGCCGTGGCGGCCGGCGCGCTGGTCATGGCCATGCTGGCAGCGTGGGCCGCCACGCTGCGCCGCGCCGCGGCGAAGTTGCGCGCGAGTGAGCAGCAGCAGCGCTTCCTGGCCGAGGAGCTGACCCACATCTTCGACCAGTCGAGGGACGCGATCTGCGTGATGGATTCGCAGATGCGTTTCGCCCGCGTGGGCCGCGCGTGCGAACGCCTGTGGGGCTACACGCCGCAGGAAATGCAGGGGCGATCGGTGCTCGAGTTCGTTCCCGCGCAATACCACGATGCGGCGATTGCGGAGATCACGAAGGTGCGCGACGGCACGCCCACCCACAACCTGGCGGCCCAGTCACTGTGCAAGGACGGATCGCGCGGGTCGATCATCTGGTCGGGTGTGTGGTCCGACGTCCGCCAGGAGATGTACTGGATTGGCAGGGACGACACCGAGCGGCGGCGCCTGATCGCGAACCTGCACGCACGAACGGCCGAGCTCGAGCGTGCCAACCATGAACTCCAGACCTTCAGCCACTCCGTGTCGCACGATTTGAGGGCGCCGGTGAGCACGGTGGTCGGATTTGTCGGCAAGGTGGTGCGGGACCAAGGCGCCGCCCTGCCCGAAGCGTCGCTGTCCTTGCTGAAGCGCTCGATCGCCGCGGCGCAGCGAATGGACCAGATCATCGAAGACCTGCTCAGCCTGGCGCAAATCTCGCAGCTCGGGATCCATCGCCGCCCATGCGACCTTACCGGCATCGCCACCGATGCGGCGCAAGCGCTGCGAAATCCGCACGGAAGCAACCTGCGCCTGACTGTGCAGCCGGGCGTGCAAGTCTCGGCCGATCCCCGGTTGCTGCGCCTGGCGCTGGACAACCTCATGGGCAATGCGTTCAAGTTCACGTCCCGCGTCAGCGAACCCTCGGTGGAAGTCGGCCGGGAAGAGGGCGCGGCGGATGAAGTCTTCTTCGTGCGCGACAACGGGGCCGGCTTCGACATGGAGCACGCGGCCAACAAGCTGTTCAGGCCCTTCCAGCGGATGCACTCGCAACAGGAGTTCGAGGGCACCGGCATCGGCCTGAGCATCGTGCATCGCGTGGTGACCCGTCACGGCGGCACGATATGGGCCCAGTCGCGGCCCGGCGAGGGCGCTGTGTTCCGGTTTACCCTGGCGCCGCCGCGCGGCGAAGCGGCGGCCCGGGCCGACGTTACTGCACCTTGATGCCGGCCGCCTTCACCACCTTCGCGGCGTCGTCCATCTCGGTGCGCATGAACTTGTCGAATTCCGCCGGCGACATCTGCATCGCCTCGGCGCCCAGCGCCGTCATTCGGTCGCGGACATCGGCCTCGCGCAGCACGCGATTGACGTCGCGGTTGATCTTGTCGACGACGTCGGCGCTCACGCCGGCCGGCGCAAAGATGCCGACCCACAGGTTGTAGTCGAACCCCTGCAGGCCCGACTCGGCGATCGTCGGCACGTTCGGCAGCAAACTGGAGCGTTTCGCCGAACTGACCCCCAGCGCCACCAGTTTGCCTTCACGTATGTGCGACAGCGCCGCCGAGATCGGCGAGAAGAAATAAGTGACGCGCCCGGTCATGGTTTCGGTCAGCGCCTCCGGCGTGCCCTTGTAGGGAATATGAAGGGCATTGATGCCGGCCTGAAGGTTGAACTTTTCGGCGTTGATATGGGTGCCGCTGCCGATGCCGGCCGATGCGAAATTGAGGCTGCCCGGCTGCTTCGTCGCGGCGGCGATCAGGTCGGCGGTAGTCTTGTATCTGGTCGATGGCGCGACCACCAGGACGTTGGGCTGCCCGGCGAGCGGCACGACCTGGACGAAATCCTTCAAGGTGTCGTAAGGCAGGGCCGGATAGAGCGAAGCGTTCACGGCCTGGGCCGACGAATGGACCATCAGGGTCAGCCCGTCCGGCGGCGATTTGGCCACGACGCCGGCACCGATCGTCCCTCCGGCGCCGGCCCGGTTCTCGACATACACGGGCTGGGCCCACATCTCCGAAAGCTTCTGCCCTACCGTGCGCGCCAGGATGTCGGTCGCGCTGCCCGCGGTGAACGGCACGACGATCTTGACGGGCTTGCCGGGATAGCCCTGCGCGCAGGCCAGCGACGCGCCCAGCACGCCGGCTGCGAAAACGCCAACCCACCGCCAGATCCGCATCATCATGGTAGCTCCCGATAAGAAGTTGGCCGGTGCGAACAGGGCCCTTGTCAGTCCAGGCCGTCGCTGACCGGAACATTTTCCGGCGACAGCGCCAATCCGGACGCCATCGCCTGCAGCACGATCAGTTTGGCGAAGTCCTCGTCGTCCATGCCATGGCCGATCAGGGCCTGCACCTGGTCCCGGGTGATCGAGCACAGCGGCATCGGCACGTCCAGTTTCCGGGCCGCATCCAGCCCGAGATCGAGGTCCTTGCGCAGCAGCTTCGGCGTGAACGTCACCTTGAAGTCGAGGTTGACCAGCGCGGGCGTCTTGTACCGGGAGAAGGTCGAGCCCATCACGCTCTGGTTCATGAACTCGAGGAAGGCGTGCCGCGGCACGCCGGCCTTCTGCGCCAGCACGGTGATTTCGGCCAGCGATTGCGTGACCACGCCGAGGAACACGTTGTGGCATATCTTCACGATGCGCGACAGCTCGCCTTCGCCGACATAGCTTGCGGCCGGCGCGATCAGGCGCAGCAGCGGCAGCGCGGCATCGAATGCCGGTCGCGGGCCGGAGCAGACGAATGACAACCGGCCGGCCTTGATGACCTTGGCATTGCCGGAGACCGGCGCGGCCAGCATCTGAATGCCGCGTTCGGCGAGCTGCGCGCGCAATTGCGCCGACCCTTCCAGCGAGATCGACGAGCACTCGACGACCAGCCTCGGCGCCGCGCCTCCTGACAGCAGGCCGCCGGGGCCCGTGATGACCTCGGCCACGTCGTCGAACGTCGACACCATGACGAACACTACGTCGCAAGCCGCGAGGTCGGCCAACTTGTCAGCGATTTTGGCGCCGGCAGCGGCCAAAGGCTGCGCCTTTGCGCGCGTGCGATTCCAGACCGTGAGGTCGGCGCCGCCCTTGGCCAGCCGTTCGGCCATTGCATGACCCATTCGACCGATGCCGATCCAGCCGAGCTTGAGGGGAGGAGAAGTGGTCGTGGCCATGGCGCGGGATCAATACGGGTTGGCGATCGGCAGCTCCTGCGCCGGGTAGAGCGAGATGACCTTCGGCCCGCTCGGCGTGAGGATCACCTCCTCCTCGATCCGCGCTGCCGAGACGCCGTCGCTCGCGGGACAGTACGTCTCGACGGCGAACACCATGCCGGTCTTCAGCTCGATCGGCTCCGCGAGCGAGTTGAGGCGCGAGATCAGCGGCCGCTCGTGCAACCCGAGCCCCAAGCCATGGCAGAAGTTCAAACCGAACGCGTCGATCTCGCTCGAGAAGCCGATGTCCTCGGCCAACGGCAACGCGTGTGCAACGTCGTCGCTACCCATGCCGGGCTTCAGCAGCGCGATGGTGTTGTCCATCCATTCGCGCGCCTTGCGGTAGGCAGTACGTTGCGCACTCGAAGCGCGGCCCACCGCGAAGGTGCGGTAGTAGCACGTTCGATAGCCGATGAACGATTGAATGACGTCGAAGAACGCCTGATCG
>DATNBX010000289.1:0-13564 GCA_035571795.1 Ramlibacter sp. | reverse complement strand
CGAGAACTGTGCGCGGAATTCCACCGCCAGCTGTCCCATTTCCGCCGAAAGAATTCGCGCCGACGTCGATCCACAGGGGCCCAGCGCATGCGCCTGGCAACCTTCACCGAAGGGAGCCATGATGATCGCGCCCTGATTGACAGCCGCGGTGGTGGCGGTTTCGCCGCTCCGCACCACGAAGTCCGTGCCGCGCACGCCGATCGCAACCAGCGGCGTGTTCAGGCGAAACCTTTCCCTGGCACCTTCCGCGGCAGCGCCCGAAATGGCGCGCGCCACGCCGTACTCCAGTTTGAAGCGAACGAGCGAAAGGGCCACATGCTCGGGGTCGTAGCGGTAATCCTGGACCCACAAACGACTGCCAGGCCGAATGCTCACCAGGGCCCCGTCGATGAACTTGATGTGCACGTGGCCGCCATCGGCAGTATCGAGCCGGTCGCCAGGCATGATGGGACTGCCGCGTCGCACGACTTCCGGCAAACCCTGGGCAGAAGTGCGAACTACCGGTCCAACGCTCATCGTCACCTCGCCCACCGGCCGGTCGGCGCTGGGGACGCTGTCCGCATGGGCGACCGCACCGGCGAGCAGGCTCGCAGCGAAAAAGAATGCCAATCGAACAGTCGGGAGGTTAGGCATAGGCGTCATTCGGGAACCGGCCATAGAGCCGCTAACATATTAGAACAAGGAGATCGCCACGGCGATGTGAGCCCGGTCACATCTACGCACCGACGGCGCGAGCCATGGAGCGCTTCATAATCATGCGCCATTTGCTCTAAATAGCCGCTTATTCATGCCCATTCCCGTTGCCGTAATGCCCCAATTGCCTTTGCTGGCGGGCCTTCCTGCGGTGACACTGGCACATTTGGCCCAGCACTCCGTCGAACGCACTTTTGCCAAACGCGAAGTGGTGCTGCAAAAGGGAGCCGAGGGGGGCTTCCTTTGTTTTTTGCTGGAAGGAAGACTACAGGGCGTCGATTTCACAGTGGATGGTAGAGAAGTGGGTCTTTACTTTGTCAACCCTGGGGATTACTTCGGGGACATTGCAGTGATCGATGGCGAAACCCACCCGGTCTATGTCACGGCCGTCTCGCGATCTCGCGTCGTCTTCGTGCCGAAGGACCTGATCCGCCCGATCCTTTTCGCGCACGCCAAACTGGCCGAAGTCCTGTGCACCAGCCTGTCCCAGCGCCTGCGCCAGCTCTCCGGCCAGCGCCGCATCCTGGGCCTGGTCAACCCAATCCAGCGCGTTTGCGCGCAATTGGAGCTGCTACTGGTGGCCGCCGCGGATGGCGTGTGGGTTCGAAATGCGCCTACCCACCAGGAGCTGGCGATCATGATCAATGCGAGCCGGGAAACCGTGACCCGCGTGTTCCAGCTCCTGCAAAGCCGCGGCGTCGTGGAACGCAATGGCAACGACCTGCGGGTAGATGACGCCGGTTTCCTGCGCGACGTCGCGGCCGGCCGCAAGCCCGCCGACGGACCGGCGCCATCCTGAATCCGTTCGGGCGCGGGCCGCACTGCGGCCAAGGCACAATCGGCGCGATGTTCGGTCGACTATTGCATTTGAGCCATCCGCTCTTCCTGGCGCGGCACCGCTACCTCGTTGCGCAACTGGTGCGGCGCGACATCCTCGCGCGTTACCAGGGCTCGCTGCTGGGTGTCGGCTGGGGCCTGCTTTCACCGCTGCTGATCCTGGCGGCGTATACCTTCGTGTTTCGCACGGTGTTCAAGACGCGCTGGCCGGGCGGTAGCGATTCGACCAGCGAATTCGTGCTGCAGCTGTTCGCCGGGCTGCTCGTATTCAATCTGTTCTCGGACCTGCTGGGGCGCGCACCCCGCATCGTCCTGGACCAGCCCAACCTGGTCAAACGGGTGGTGTTTCCGCTGGAGGTACTGGCCTGGGTGGCGGTGGGCGCCGTGATGTTTCATGGCCTGCTCGCGCTGGCCATCTTGCTGGGCGCCGCCGTGGGGCTTGGAACGCAATTGACGCCATGGGTACTGGCGGCCCCGATCATATTGGCCTGCACGGTGCCCGTGCTGCTCGGGCTGAGCTGGCTGCTGTCGGGCCTGGGCGTGTTCCTGAGGGACATTGGGCACGTGGTCGGCCCGGCCGTCAGTTTGCTGCTTTTCATCTCGCCCGTCCTGTATCCGACCCGGGCCCTGCCGCCCGTGTTGCAAGACCTGCTGTGGCTCAATCCCCTGACGGTGCCGATCGAGAACCTGAGGCGCGTCGTACTGCATGGCATGCCGCCCGATTGGGCAACCCTGGCGAGCTACACGTCGATCGGGCTGGTTTTCGCGTTCTTCTCGCACCGCCTGTTCGAACGCATCCGGCCGGCTTTTGCAGATGAAGTCTGACCCGCTTCCGGCAACGTTCGCCGAATCTGGCGACCAATACCGCATCCCGGCGCTGTTGATCGAACGCACCCGGGGCCTGCAGCCCGGCGACAAGGTGTCTTTGTCCGATTTGCGCGACCTGGATCCTTACGGAGCCGAGGCGTTCGCCACGCTCGCGCGCCGATATGGTGTGAGCGAGACAAGCCCGGGAACTTGGGTCCTCGAGAGGAAACCGCGCTGGCTGCCGGCCTGGATCGGCAGCGAGCATGAAGCCCAGTGGTTCGAGCTCTTCGAGGCAGCGTATGGCTACCGCATCGACGCCCGCCTGTGGCGGTGGAAATACCGCGGCGCAGTGCGGCCCGGCATGGGCGCCTGGCGCGATGGCCGACTCGTGGCCTTTTATGGCGCCATGCCCCGCGCCACGCTATTCCTCGGTAAACCCGTATCCACCGTGCAGATCGGGGACGTGATGGTGCGCCCCGAGGAGCGAGGCGTCATGACGCGATCGGGACCGTTCCAGATTGCTGCATCGACCTTCATCGATCGCAGCGTGGGCTATGGCCGGCCCCACCTGTTCGGGTTCGGCTTTCCGACCGACAAGGCGCTGCAGGTCGCGCAGAAGCTCGGCCTGTACGAACGGGTAGACCAGATGACCGAGCTGGCGTGGCCGGCCGCCGACAGCTGGGGCGCGCGGCTGCTGCGCAGCGAACAGCTGATGCCGCAGCATCGCCCCGTCATAGAAAGTCTCTGGCAGGCGATGGCGCAGGATTTTCGCGGCAGTGTCATCGGAGTGCGGGACGCCGACTACATCGAGCAGCGCTATCAGATGCATCCGACCGTACATTACGAATGCCTGCTTGTGCGCAAGCTGCTCACCGGGGCCGCGCAGGGGCTGGTGGTATTGCGTTCGATCGATCAGGACCAGGTCGAACTGATGGACCTCATCGGACCGCGATCCAACTTTGCTGCCCTGGTCGAAGTTGCGCGGCGTTGGGCGTGGCGCAACGGGGCGCGGCGCGTGCGCGCCTGGGTGACGGCCAGTCATGTGGAACTGCTGGCCGGCACTGCGCCGGCCGCGACACCGATGGATCTCATGGTGCCGGCCAATGTCTGGAGCCCAGGGCCGTCGGCCGACGAGCTGCGGGGCCGCTGGTGGCTGATGGCCGGCGATACGGATTTCAGATAGGCATGCGCGTCCTGATGGTGACCCGCGAAACCGGCGAGGATCGCCGTTACGGGCTCGGCAAGAGCCTGGCGCCGCTGTTCGGGCCGTTCAAGGCCGGCGGTGTCGATGTGCAGCTTTTCTGCCAGGAGGACCTCGGCGCTGCCGCGCTCTCGCAGCGGCAACGTTGGATCGAAAGATTGTCCGAAGCGCCCCTGATCCGCGGTCGTGGCGATCGGCTGAACCTGCTGCGGGCCTGGCTGGAGCGGCTGCACGTGGGACTTGCAGCCGCGCGGCTGGCCGCGGCGGAGAGCTATACGCACGTGCATGCGCACGATCCCTGGCTGGCTTGCGGCGTCGCGCTCGGATTGCGCCGGTACGCGCCGGGCAAGATCCGTTGGGGCTTGACCCAGCATGGCTTCGGCTCGTACAGCCGTGCGACCCATGAGGATGGGCTGGAGCAAGGGCCGCGGGTGCAGGCCTGGATGCGGCGAGTCGAGCGGTCCATCGCGGCACGAGCGGACTGGGTCACGGCGCCCACTGCGGCTTCGCTAGTGCAGCTTGCACGCGATCTGGGCATTCCGCGGACGCCGGGACACTGGCATCGCGTGCCGCATGCCCGGCCTGTCTTGGCGCCGGTCGATGCGGCAGCTCGGCAAAGGGCCCGCGCCGCGCTCGGATTGTCCGCTGAGGAGCTGGTGGTCCTGGCGGTCGGCCGGCTGGTGCCCCTGAAATGTTTCGACCGGGTGGTGCGTGCATGTGCCGCTCAGGGCACTCCCCCGATCCGCCTGATGCTGCTCGGTACCGGCGAATCGGCCGGCCTGCAATCCTTGGCGCACAGCATCGGCTTCGGTGCACAGCTTCGCATGGAGGCAACTCACGATATCGAACCCTACTTTCACGCCGCCGACATCTATATGAGCGCGTCGAGTACCGAGTCGTTCGGGATGGCGAACCTGGAAGCGCTCTGCGCGGGCTTGCCGGCCATCTGCAGCGCCGTGGGCGGCGTGCCTGAGGTGGTCGGCGACGGCGCATGGTTGGTGTCCAATGAGGTGGAAACGCTGGCGCGAGCCCTGGGGTCGCTGGTGGCGAACGCACAATGGCGCGAGATGTGGGCACGGCGCGGGCTGGAACGCGCCGCCCGATGGCCGAGCGCACGGGAGGTTGCCGAAAAGTATGTGGCGATTTATCAGGCGGCTTAGCAGGCAGCCCGCCCAGGCCAACCAGCTGCCGCCGCAGCTGGATCTGTCCGCCGCGCGCCGCGTGCTGGTCATTGCGCCGCATCCGGACGACGAAACCCTGGGCTGCGGCGGAACGCTGGCCCGGCTGGCGCCGGTTTGCGAGGTTCATGTGCTGCTGGTTACCAATGGCGACGGCGGCGGTGGCCTGCCGCCAGGCACCAGCGACGCGCGCAAGAAGGAAATGGCTGACGCGGCACGAACCCTGGGCATCGCGACGCCCGTGCTGCATCTGGATGAACCGGACGGACGGTTCGCGGACTCGCGGAGCTACCGATCCGCGCTGGCGGACATCGTCGGCAAGCTGGAGCCGAACTGGGTGTTCCTGCCCTGGCTGGACGACACGCACGCGGACCATGCGCGCATCGCTTGCGCCAGCTCGCATGCGCTACGACGCAGCGGCGTGGAATCGCTTCTCTATTACGAAACCTGGACGCCGGTGCCGGCCACTCATGTGGTTGACATCACGCCAACGCTGGAAACGAAGAAAGCGGCGGTGCTGTGCCATGAAACGGCGCTCAAGTACGGCAGCTACATGGACGCCATGCTCGGACTGAATGCGTATCGCGCGCTCTATCTGCCGGCGGCCGCTGGCCAGCGATGGGCGGAAGCGTTTGCAGTCACCAGCGCCCGGAACAATCGCTTCGTGTGATGCAACAAGGCTAGCTGGCAAGATGCCCGGCCGCGAGCTGCCAGCTGTGCGGCAGGTCGACCAGGCCGGGCTCCGGCCGCGCGTCCGCCACCGTCAGCAGCGCGATGCGCGGCGCTTCGGTGTAAAGATGGATGGCATTCTCGTTGCCCAGGTAGGCGCCGATGTGGTAGTCGCCCTTGCGCAGCGCGAGCCGCTCGAACTCGATCGTGGCCGTTCCCCGGCCCTGCTCATCCCGCACCAGCGTGACGCCGTCGGTTCGTGAAACCACGCTGCTCAGGATCATGGTGTTCGCCAACTCGAACGTCATGCCCGCCGTTGGCGTCGGCAGAGCCGGGTCCGACTCGAACTCGATCGTGAGGCTCAGCCTGCCTTGGCCCGGCCGCATCTTCAGGTGGGTCGAAGGTGTCCCGTCGATGGCCGCGACGACACGCGTGATCCGTGCGTGTCCCGGCGTGGAAGTGGGAAGGGAAACGATGGCTTGCGGTTGGACCGTGGGGCCATCATCGACTTGACCCGCTCCGGGCTGTAGGGGCTCGGCGGCGGCAGGAGCAGGGGTGGGAGCGGGAGATGCATCACCAGCCAGGAACAGCGTGTAATCTCGAATGACCGCGTGCGGCGCACCGATGCCCATGACCCGGCCCTCGTCGAGCCACATGACGCGGTCGCAAAAGGCCTCGACTTGGTACAGCGAATGCGAGCAGAACAAAATGGTCGTGCCGGCCTGCTTCATGGCCATGATGCGATCGAACGACTTGCGCGCGAAACCCCCATCGCCCACCGAGAGCGCCTCGTCGATCACCAGGATGTCCGGCTCGACGCTGATGGCCAACGAAAAAGCCAGCCGGACGAACATGCCGCTGGAATAGGTCTTCACAGGCTGATCGATGAAGTGCGCGATGCCCGAGAAGTCGATGATCGACTCCATCTTCTGGATCAATTGTTGGCGGCTCAGCCCCAGCAGCGGTCCATTCAGCAGCACGTTGTCGCGCCCGGAAAAATCGGGATTGAAGCCCGCGCCCAATTCGAGCAGGGCGGCAACGCGGCCGTTCAGGCGAACCGTGCCTGTCGTCGGCGTAAGCGTTCCGCACAGCAATTGCAGCAGGGTCGATTTGCCCGCGCCGTTGCGGCCGACGATGCCCAGCGATTCGCCCTTGGGCACCTCGAGGCAAACATCGCGCAGGGCCCAGAAGCTGTCGCCGGGGACTTCGCGACCCATCAGGGCCGAGCGCAATCGAGCCGCGGAATTGGCGTTGGGCCGGTAGGCCTTGCCCAGACCTTGCGCCTCGACCGCGAACTGCGCTTCCTGCGCGGGTAACGCGATCGCGCTCATGGTGAAGGGGCGCTCGCGGGTCCCGGCCACAGGCCCTTGTCCAGCATGGCCCAAATGGCGCCGGCGCCGACAGTGCGGCGCGCCTGCACCGCGCGGCGCTTGCGCCACAATGCCGGCCACTGGCGCAGCGCGTCGCGCTTGGCACGCAGCACCAAGCCGGCCTGGCCACGGCCAGCAAGCGCAATGGGAGCGGCGATGTTCAAGAGCAGGTGCATCGGGGACAGAAGCCAGAACAGCCAGGAGGGCATGTTCTTGACGAACGTCCAGACCATGTTGCGCTGGCCGTAATAGGTCGAAAAATCACTGTGGCGGCCGGTGAAGGCAGACGCAGCATGGTAGCAGACCGATGCAGGCACATGCATGGCGCCCCAGCCGAGCAGTCGCAGCCGAAAGCCCAGGTCCACGTCCTCCATGTAGCAGAAAAAATCTTCGTCGAAACCGCCCGCCTCGTCCCACGCCGCGCGCCGGTACAGTGCCGCGGCGGCGCACGGCGAAAAGATCTCCGCCGCCTGCCGCACGGAGTCGGCCACCGGCACGCGATGGTCCCGGCGATAGGCGCGGCCGCAGAAATGATAGGCATCGCCGGTGCCGTCGCTGAGGCTTCGATCGCTCGCGTCGATCAGGTGCGAGCCGAATGCGCCTATCGAGGGGTGGTCTGCGGCTGCACGCAGCAGCTCCGCGAGCCAGTCGGGTTGCGGAACCGCATCGGGATTGAGCAACGCGACCAAGTCGCACGCTCCACACTCCCGCACTCCGAGGTTGTTGGCGCGCGCGAATCCCGTGTTGGTGTCCAGCTGCAGCAGCGAGAAACGCGAGTCGCCGAGCGCCGGTACCAGCGCTTGCGAGCCATCGTCGCTGGCGTTGTCGACCACGATCGCTCGGAACGCCGGTGCGGACTGCGCGGCCAGCGCGCGCAGGCATGTCTCCAGATGGGCGCCGCCGTTCCAGTTGACCACGATGACCGCAACTGAAACGGGCATGGCTCAGACGCTTTGACGACGCGCCCGCCGAAGCAGCGAATCGTAGAAGAACGCTTCCTCCTCGATGCGCAACGGCAGGGGCAGCGCGTCTTTCCATTCTCCCAGCAGCCCTGGATGCTCGATCACCGATTCGATTGCATCGGCCCATGCACGCGGATCCGATGCCGCCACCACGCGTCCGCATTCCGCCTCGGCCACCCGCTGCGCAGGTGCACCCAGCTCGGAGACTAGGGCCGGCACACCGGCGGCGGCGCTTTCCTGATGCACCAGCGAAAAGCTCTCGGGCACTTGGGACGGCAGGCACAGTAAGTCCGATTGATGCAGGGCGCGAAACACCTGTTCCGCGGGCAGCGTGCCAACCAGTTGCACGCGCGGATCGGCCGCTGATAGTGCTCGGACTTCCTGGTGATAGCCCGGGTTGCCGTAGAAGCCTCCGATCACCTTCAGGCTCAGGTCACGCCCCGGAATCAGTGCGAGGGCGCGCAGCAATACATGCAAGCCTTTCTGCGGCACGATGGACCCGATGAATGCAAGTTTCAATCCCGGGCGCCGATCCGGGGCCTGCGCAACGTCGAAAGCCTTGAACAACGCAACCAGGTCGATGCCGTGCGGAATCACCTTGAACTGCAGTTGCGGAAAAGCTTCCTCGTAGCGGCCCGCGACATACCCGGAAGGTGCGACGCGTTCGGCCGCGGCGGCCAGCAGCGACGCGGCCTGCTCGTAGCGCTGCCGGTAACCATCGGCCGTCCAAGGCGGGGCCAGGCACTCCTGCGCGCAGCGCCGTCCGCCTTGCGGGCCGTCGCAGCAGCGCTCGTGCATGGTCATCAGGTTGATACGCGCGCAAGGCAGGAAGAAATCCGTCAGGGTGAGCACGTAGGGCAGCCGGCAGCGCTGCGCCGCCAGCACGGCGCTGCCCATGCGCATCGTATGCAGCACATGCGCGACTTCGAAACGTTCCCGGTCCATCCATGCCGCCAGCCGGTCGGCCAGGCCGCTGTCGACTTCGAGGCTGATGTCGGCGGTGGCGGGCAGCAGGCTGCGAGGGACGAAGGTGACCGGAACACCTTCCCACACGTTTTTCAGACAGCCTGGCACCGGCTGGTCGACCTCCGCACCGCCGCAGCGATCGGGATCCACCGTGCACGCCAGCACATGAACATGATGGCCGGCCCGCTGGGCCATGCGCGCGAGGTTCAACGCGACTCGCTCCGTGCCGCCGGCGAACTCGGGGAAGAATTGATGCAGAACGAACAGGATCCGCATCAAACCCCCGCCATCAGCTCAGCGTGGATACCTTGCGCCTGCTCACGGTCGGCGACGCCCTCCTTGCGGTGATCCAGGCAGTAGAAAGCCAGTGCCGAGCCTGCGGCGGCCGCAAGCGTCTTGCATACCGCGGCCGCCAGTTCGTCAGCAGGCAGTTCATCGCCGTCGTCATAGACCTGTGCGGCGAACTGCGCGAAATGCTCCAGGCGCGCGCTGAACATTGCGGCAAAGGCGCGAATTTCGGACAACGCGGCTGATCCCGGATTCGGTGGCATCGTGTAGCGAAGCGACAGGTCGCGAATGAAAGCTTCCAACCGATCGTCCCCCAGCGCCAATGACGCGCCGGTGCGCATCGTCTTCAGGTCTTCGCGCCAACTGTCGACCGATTGTCGCAGGCGCGCGCCGGTCAACTCGCCGGCAGGCGCGCACCGGATCTGGGCGAGCCAGCCCGACACATGGACCGCTGCGGACGAAATGCCCGCCGCCAGACCTGCCAGCGATTCGCAGTGCGGATACGCGAAGTCATCGAATAGCCCGACCAGAAATTCGACGTCGACGAACGAACGCTTGAGGTAGTAGTAGGCGGGCCGATTGTGCGAATGGACAGCTTTCACGGACGCGAGCATCGCCACGCGCCAGCCGCCCTTGATCAGGCGGATTCCGAGATCCAGGTCTTCGGCGTAGTCGCCCTGATACCGGTATTGGGCGAACAGCTCGCGGCCGATGAGGCATGACACGTCGCTGAGCTGCCCCTGGGACCGCAGGGACATGTGATCGTCGCCCTGGTGGCTGCCGATGCGGTCCTGCTCCCGGCAGTCCAGGAACCGGTAATGGGTGTCGATCATCGAGTCGTACATCAGATCGCTGTCGCTGCGGCTGTACTCGGAGCACGATACGGCGGCGAGTTTGACGTGGGCCGGATCGCGGAGAAAGCGCAGCATGCCGTACAGCCAGTGCTCTCCGATCGGGAACGCATCCTGGACCATGAACAGCAAGTAATCGCCGCTTGCTGTGTCCGCGCCGAGGTTGCGCGCATGGCTGTGCGAGAACTCCGATTGCGCGATCGCCACTACGTTCGCACCGGCCGCGCGCGCGAAGGCGACCGTATCGTCGCTCGAGCCCGAATCGACTACCACGATCTCGAGCTCGCGCACGGCTTTTTGGCTGCGCAGCTTCCGCAGCAGCCATTGGAACTCGGGGCCCGCGTTGAATGTCGGGATGACGATCGATACTTTCACATCCACCGTGTCCGCGACCCCCTCGAGATCCGGATGCAGCCGCATGTCGCGCGGATGCGCAGCCGCGGCGGCAAATGGATTGCTTGCAGTAGAGGCAGACTGGGCAGCGAGCCTGGCCACATAGGCATGGCGGTGCCGCAGGTAGTAAGGCAGACGCCGCGCCAGACCGGCGGGCCCATGGCGTTGCAGTTGGCCGCTGAAGGTCGAAGCAAGCGCGCCAAGCACCCTGAGGCGCTGCCCGATCCGCCGCACCACGCGGCCGGCGTAGCGCAGTGGGCGCGTCAAGCGCCACGAAGTGGACGCACGGATCTCGGCGATCTGGGCCAGCAACTCCTCGCGGACCCGGGCGAGCAGTTGGAGCTCCTGCTGCTGCAGCCTGAGCTGGTCCTGCCGCAGCCGCAGCTCTTCCTGATGCGCCTGTTCCTGCCGGATCAGCTCGCCTTGCTGCTGCGTGATCACCTCGGACTGCTGCGCCGCTGCGCGGGCAAGCTCCTCGGCCCGCCGCTGCGACGCCTCCAGCCACTCTTTGAGTTGCCGCGTTTCCAATTGCCCGGCGGCGGCCCTTTGCAAGCTGTCGTTCAGCAAGTTGCTATGCTGCGCATCTCGCTCGATCAGCCGCACGACGTCATGGGGACGCCAGCGGGCCAACTGCCGCTGCGCAAGTTCGGCCAGCATGGCCTCACGCTGCGAGCCGCGGGCTGCGTGTCCCGAGCCTTCATCGCGGAACGAGTAAACGGCCGAGACCCCCGGAACACGCTGAAACGGCCCCTTGGCTACGAGCTGGAGCCAGAAATCCCAGTCCTCAAACAGCGTCATCGAAGGGTCGAAGCGGCTGGCGGGCGCCGACCTGACGCGATCCAGGCGGAACAGGACCGCGTGAATCGGCAGGTAGTTCTGCAGTTGCAGCGCGACGGGGTCGAACTCGCTCTGGAAGGTATGGACCGTGTGCTGCTGCGGCGTGCGCGCGTCCGCCAATGCCTCGACGTCGCTATACGCCGCCACGAGCGGCGGCTGCGTATCGAGGGCGGCCACCAGTTTTTCGAGGTGGTCGGGCCAGAGCCAGTCATCATCGTCCAGAAACAGCGCATAGGGTCCGGCTGCAGCTTCCAGCAGGAGATTGGCCGCGTCGGCCCGGTCGACCCTGCGGCCCGGTTCGAGCACCCGGTTGCGGGCGCCGGCCAGCCATTGCGCCAGGCCTTCGATCGGCTGCCCCCCGGCGTTGAGCACCACGATTTCCCAATCGGCAAAACGTTGCGCGCGCACCGATTCGATGGCTTCACCCAGTGTGGGCCGGCCCATCGTGCGGATCAGGACAGAGACGCGCGGTGGGGCACCGTGAATCGAGCCCGTTGCGGCCTCTGGTGTAGGAAGCTTTTGGTACATGACGCCTGCGGAGGACGGACAATGCGCACGCCACGAGAACGAGGCGCCTGAAAAGGCCGGCGTCCCGCCGCTTCGAAAGGGCTAAAGTCTAGCGCACTCCGGCGTGCGCGGGAGCGGGCCTGGGAGAGGGCTAGAAGTGAATGCCGCGCATCATCTGCTGCATCGCGATCGCCTCCGGCGACAGGGTCGGCTTGCCGCTCTTGTCGCCCTTGGCAGCCGACGAGTCGGGGAACATGCGGAAGCTCGTGTTCATCGCGATCTGGGCTACGCGGGGCAGCAGCGCGTGCAGCAATTGCCCGGTGATGCCCAGGCGCGTGGCGACCCGCACCGGCTTGAAGATGCAGGCCTGCGCAATCATGTCGGCAGCTTCCTCGGGCGCCAGCGTCGGCACGTTCTTGTAAATCTGGGTCGGCGCAATCATAGGCGTGCGCACCAGCGGCATGTTGATGGTCGTGAAGCTGATCCCCTGGTCCGCGAATTCGCTGGAGGCGCAGCGTGTCCAGGCGTCCAGCGCGGCTTTGCTCGCGACATAGGCCGAAAAACGCGGCGCGTTGGTCAGCACGCCGATCGAGCTGATGTTGACCACATGCCCCTTGTGTTTGGCCACCATCGACGGCAGCAGCCCCATCGTCACGCGCAGGCAGCCGAAATAATTGAGCTGCATCGTGCGTTCGTAGTCGTGGAAGCGGTCGTAGCTCGACTCGATGGCGCGGCGGATCGAACGCCCCGCGTTGTTGATGAGGAAGTCGACGCCACCATGGTTTTCCACCAGCAGCCGCGTGAAACGGTCGCAGTCGGTCATGTCGGCGATGTCCACTGCGTAGGCAACGAACTGGTAGCCGTTGGACTTGGCCTCCTTGCAGGCTTCGTCCAGCTTGTCCTGGTCGCGTCCGCAGATGATGGTGATCGCACCGGCCTCGGCGAACTTGTGAGCCGCCGCCAGGCCGATGCCCGACGAACCCCCGGTGACCAGAACCACCTTGCCGCCTACAGTGCCTCTGAGCGTGCGGTCGATGTGCAGGTCGGGGTCGAGATGCCGCTCCCAATAGTCCCACAGGCGCCAGGCGTAGTCCCTCAGGTTGGGCACTTCGATGCCTGAGCCTTTCAGCGCCGCCTGGGTCTCCCGGCTGTCGAAGCGGGTCGGATAGTTCACGAACGACAGGATGTCTTCGGGCAGCCCCAGGTCCTTCAACACTGCGTTGCGGATGCGGCGCACCGGCGCCACGGCCATCAGGCCTTTCTTGATACTCTTGGGGACGAACCCGAACAGCGCGGCGTTCACGAACAGGTTCATCTTTGGCGCATGCGCGGCGCGGCTGAAAATGTCGAGCACATCTCCGACGCGATACCCGACCGGATCCACCAGGTGGAAGCAGCGCTTGTTGATGTCGGCCTTGTGACTGAGATAGTCCAGGGCATCGACCACGAAGTCGACCGGAACGATATTGACGCGGCCGCCCTCCAGGCCGACCGCCGGCATCCAGGGTGGCAGCAGCTGGCGCATGCGCTGGATCAGCTTGAAGAAATAGTACGGCCCATCGATCTTGTCCATCTCGCCGGTCTGGCTGTCGCCCACCACCATCGCCGGCCGATACACCGACCAGGGAACCTTGCATTCCTTGCGGACGATCTTTTCGCTCTCGTGCTTGGTCAGGAAATAGGGATGCTCGTAGTTCTCGGCCTCCTCGAACATGTCCTCGCGGAACACGCCCTCGTACAGACCGGCGGCCGCGATCGAAGACACGTGGTGGAAGTGCCCCGCGTCGATCGCCTTGGCGAATTCCACCGTGTTGCGCGTTCCCTCGATGTTGACGGCGATCTGGCTTTCGGCGTCCGCCGACAAGTCGTACACCGCGGCCAGGTGATGGAAATGATCGATCTGGCCTTTGAGCCTCTTAACATCCTCGGCAGCGACGCCCAGCTTCCTGGCGGTGAGGTCGCCGAACACTGGAATGGCGCGAGCGGCGGTCGAGCCCCAATACTC
>DATNBX010000288.1:0-4329 GCA_035571795.1 Ramlibacter sp. | reverse complement strand
CAGCGAAACGACCGTGATCCCGTCGAGCGGGCGCGGCATCTAGGGCCTGTTGGCACTGTTCTTGGCAGTGCGAACGTGGTCAAAACCGCGCCAATCTAGGCGCGCGACGACGCCAAGGCTGGACGCCTTGGCTAGGAGCGTAACAACGAGTGGCGCGGTTTTAACCACGTTCCCTCCGGGTTGCGGCCAAAAAGGCCAATTGCGTTGTTGCGGCGGCTGGCCGCACGTCAAGTGCGGCTGCACCGCCGCGCCTAGCACTTGACCTTTTTTGACTCGCAACGCATCTGTCAAGAACAGTGCCAACAGGCCCTAAAAACTCCTCGGCAGGCCCAGCAGGTGCTCGGCCACGTACGAATAGATCAGGTTGGTGGAGATCGGCGCCACCTGGTACAGGCGCGTCTCGCGGAACTTGCGCTCCACGTCGTATTCGTGGGCGAAGCCGAAGCCGCCGTGCGTCTGCAGGCACACATTGGCGGCCTCCCACGAGGCCTTCGCTGCGAGGTACTTGGCCATGTTGGCCTCGCCGCCGCAGGGCTGGCCGGCGTCGAACAGCGCGCAGGCCTTGAAGCGCATCAGGTTGGCCGCCTCGGTTTCGATGAATGCATCCGCGATGGGGAACTGCACACCCTGGTTCTGCCCGATGGGGCGGTTGAACACGACTCGCTCGCTGGCATACTTGCGCGCCTTGTCGACGAACCAATAGGCGTCGCCGATGCACTCGGCGGCGATCAAGGTGCGCTCCGCGTTCAGCCCGTCCAGGATGTACTTGAAGCCCTTGCCCTCGGTGCCGATCAGGTTCTCCGCGGGCACTTCGAGGTTGTCGAAGAAGACTTCGTTGGTCTCGTGGTTGACCATGTTCATGATCGGCCGCACCGTCATGCCGTGGCCGATCGCCTGGTGCAGGTCCACGATGAAGATGCTCATGCCCTCGCTTTTCTTCTTCACTTCCGCGAGCGGCGTGGTGCGGGCCAGCAGGATCATGAGGTCGGAGTGCTGCACCCGCGAGATCCAGACCTTCTGGCCGTTGACGACGTAGCGGTCGCCCTTGCGCACCGCGGTGGTCTTGAGCTGCGTGGTATCGGTGCCGGTGGTGGGCTCGGTCACCGCCATCGTCTGCAGGCGCAGCCCTTTGGCGATCCGGGGCAGGTACTGCTGTTTCTGCTCGGGCGATCCATGTCGCAGCAGCGTGCCCATGTTGTACATCTGGCCTTGCACGGCGCCCGAGTTGCCGCCGGAGTAGTTGATCTCCTCCATCACGACCGATGCTTCGGCCAGCCCCAGGCCCGAGCCGCCGTACTCGGTGGGGATCATCGCGGCCAGCCAGCCGGCTTCGGTCAGCGCATCGACGAACGCTTCCGGATAACCGCGCGCTGCGTCGACCTTCTGCCAGTACGCGGAGTCGTAACGGCCACACAGGTCGCGCAGCGCCTCGCGCATTTCCTGGTAGGCATCGGGGGTGGGAATCTGGGTTTTCATGGTGCTTACTTTAAGTGAACTTCGCAGCCACTGTCCGCTCCGAAGCGTGCGCTTTGCGCCCTCTTGCTTCAGCCGCACTCAGTTCCTTCGCCGTCAGGATGTATGCCGGGTTGCCTGCGAGGCGCTGCACGACCAGGTCGATGAACGCCCTCGCGCGGGCGGGCTGGGCGGCGCGGCTGCCGTAGTAGATGAAAAGAGCCAGGTGGTCGGTGACATGCCGGGTCAGCAACGGGACCAGCCGGCCGGCACGGATATGCGCCGCGGCCGTCACGCCGGTCAGCTCGCCGATCACCTGCCCGGAAAGCACCGCCGCATTCTCCAGCTCCTCCTCGTTGGTGCACAGCGCGGGCACCACGTCGTGCGTCACGACGCCGTCGCCGACCTTGACGTACCAAGGCACGACTTTCCCCGTGCCCGGATGGCGGAAGACGCTGCAGCGATGCGCCGCCAGTTCATCGAGATTCGCCGGCGCGCCGTAGCGCGCGAGGTAGGCCGGCGCGGCGCAGATGATCAGCGGCAGCGGGATCAGCCGGCGGGCGACGACGCCTTCGGAGGCCGACGCGCCGACTCGAAAGCCGACATCGACGCGGTCCTCGACCCAGTTGCCGATCCGGTCGTCCAGCTGCACGTCCGGCTGCACGTCCGGATGCAGCCTGCAGAACTCGTCCAGCAGCGGCCACAGCAACGGCAGGAACGTCGAGCGCGGGCCGACGATGCGTAGCGGCCCCGCGATGTCCTCCTTGGCGCGGCGGGCCATGTGCATCGCGCGCTGCAATCCGGCCAGCGCGGGCTGCACGGTCTCGAGGAACTGCCGGCCCTCGTCCGTCAACGCCATGTTGCGGGTGGTGCGATGGAACAGCCGCACCCCGAGGTGCCGTTCCAGCTGGGCCAGTGCCTGACTGGCGGCCTGCGGGGTGATCTCCTGCGCCTCAGCGGCCCGGCGCAAGCTGCCGAGCTCGGCCGTCCTGGCGAAAGTCGTGATCGATCGCAATTCATTGATGGCCATGGTCGCCCTCGTTTCGAACGCCCTGATTATCAATTCCAGCTTGTCAATCCTTCAAGGCATCATGGGCTAGTCCGATGGGAATGAGCCGCCTACAGTCGATTCCCATGAAAGCACTTGCAGCCACTGTCATGTCACTGTCCATCGCCGCCGCCGCCGGCGCGGCGGCCACCGCCCAGGCCCAGCTGGAATTGAAGATCGCTCGCGCCGGATCGCAGCCGCCGAGCCAGGGGCCGGCCGGCTATTTCACCGGCTCCGTCCGCGTCGACCCCCTGTTCCAGGCGATCGAGCCTGGCCGCACCTCGGGCGCTTACGTGAGCTTCGAGCCCGGCGCGCGTTCGGCCTGGCACACCCATCCATTCGGCCAGACGCTGGTAGTGACGGCCGGCGTCGGCCGCGTCCAGCGTTGGGGCGGCGCTATCGAGGAAATCAGGCCAGGCGACGTGGTTTCGATTCCGCCCGGCGTGAAGCACTGGCATGGCGCCGCACCCGGCACCGGCATGACGCACATCGCGATCCAGGAACACCAGGACGGCAAGACCGTCGAGTGGCTCGAGAAGGTGAGCGACGCCCAGTACCAGGCTCGGCCCTGACCAGGAGAACAGCAATGAACAAGTACGTAGCCCATCTGCTCGTGAGCGGCGCAGTGATGGCCGCCGCAGCCATCTCAAGCACCGCGCACGCCCAGGCAGCTTCAACGGCTGCGCCTGCGGCCCCTGCCGCTGCACAGCCCACGCCGGCCCAACGGATGTTCGGCGACATCGCTCCCAAATTCGCGCAGCTTACCGACGACGTGCTGTTCGGCGATGTATGGGCGCGGCCCGGGCTCTCGCCGCGCGACCGCAGCCTGGTCACGGTGAGCGCGCTGATCGCCATGAACCGTCCCGACCAGCTTCGATCCCACCTCATCCGGGCACGCGAGAACGGCGTGACCGAACAGGAATTGATCGAAGCCATCACCCATTTGGCCTTCTACGCGGGCTGGCCCAGCGCCGTCACCGCGGTCACGGTGGCCAAGGAAGTCTTCCAGAAGAAATGACCATCATGAGCAACAACATCGAATCGAAAGTCGTCGTCATCACCGGCGCCAGCAGCGGGTTGGGCGATGCCACCGCCCGGCATCTGTCGTCGCGGGGAGCCACCGTTGTGCTGGGCGCGCGGCGGGCCGACCGAATCAATTCGCTGGCCGGCGAGCTCGCCGGCAAAGGCGGCAAGGCGCTGGCGCGGGCAACCGACGTCACCGATCCGCAGCAGGTGCAGGCGCTGGTCGACGCGGCCGTGCAGGAGTACGGCCGCATCGACGTGATGATCAACAACGCCGGGCTGATGCCGCACTCGCCGCTGGAGCGCCTCAAGATCGACGACTGGAACCGCACGATCGACGTGAACATCAAGGGCGTGCTCCACGGCATCGCGGCAGCGCTGCCGTACATGAAACAGCAAAAGGCGGGACACATCGTCAACGTGTCCTCCGTCGCCGGCCACAAGGTCGGCCACGGCAGCGCGGTGTACGCGGCCACCAAGCACGCCGTGCTGGCGCTCTCCGAAGGGCTGCGCCAGGAGGTCAAGCCGTACAACATCCGCACGACGGTGATCTCGCCGGGCGCCGTGGCGACGGAGCTGCCGGACAGCGCGACGGAACCGGACGTCGCTGAGAACCTTCGCAAGTTCTACGACCGCTATGCGATTCCGGCCGATTCGTTCGCGCGTGCGGTCGCCTTCGCCCTCAGCCAGCCCGACGACGTGGACGTGAACGAGATCCTGTTCCGTCCGACGCGCCAGGAACTCTGAACTGAATTGAAACGTACAACGCCATCGCACGGCAGGAAAGGATTTTTTCAAATGCAAAG
>DATNBX010000287.1:0-7297 GCA_035571795.1 Ramlibacter sp. | reverse complement strand
GCCGGTGCCGCCGGGCGAGAGCTTGTTGTCCCAGTCGGGTTCGGTGGTCGGCGAGGCCTGGCCCTTGGTCATGCCGTACACATGGTTGTCCATGACGATGTAGGTCAGGTCGACGTTGCGGCGGCAGGCGTGCATGAAGTGGTTGCCGCCGATCGAATAGCCGTCGCCGTCGCCGCTGGCCACCAGCACCGTGAGGTCGGGTCGCGCGACCTTCAGGCCGGCAGCCGCCGCCAGCGAGCGCCCGTGCACGCCGTGAAAGCCATAGCACGACGTGTAGGCGGGGATGCGCGAGGAACAGCCGATGCCCGAGACCACCGCGACTTCGTGCGGCGGCCGCCCGACCAGCGCCAGGGCCTTCGTGACCGACGCCAGCACCGTGTAGTCGCCGCAGCCGGGACACCAGATCGGCTTGTAGCTGGACTTGAATTGCGCCGCGGTCAGCACCTCCGGCGACACCATATCGTTCATACGGACTCCTCTGCAACTTTCGCGCCGGCCCATTCGCAGATGGCCGCGCACAAATCGCCCGGGCGCAGTGCCAGCGGTCCGGGACGGTGGAAACTCGCCGGACGACCCGGCAGATCGACCATGCCGCGCAGGTAGCGCAGCAACTGGGCCTGGTGGTTCTGTTCGATCACCATGACGCGCTCGACGCCCTTGAGCGCCACGGCGACAGCTTCGGGCTGCAGCGGCGCCAGCAACCGCAGCACCACCAGCCGCACCGCGACACCCTGGGCGGCGGCGCGCTGCACCGCCTCGCGCACCGGTCCGCTGGACGAACCGAAGGTGATCACCGCCACCGGCGCATCACCCTCGACATCGGCCCAACGGCTGCCGTAGTCGTAGCGCATCAGCTTGCGTTCGCGCTTGTCCAGTTGCACGGCGTGGTCGCGCGAGCCGCTGCTGGGGATCGCGCCCTCGGTGTGCTCCAGTCCATCGGCGGTGTAGACCGTCCCCGGGGTGCCGGGGATCGCCATCGGCGAGACGCCGCTTTCGGTATCGCGGTACCGTTTGTAGTCGGCCGTGTGGGCCGGCACGGTGACCCGCGTCGCGGTGCCGGGCTTCAGGGCCGGCTTTTCGACGATCGCGCGCGACTGGCCCATGAACTGGTCCGACAGCACGATGGCGGGCGCCTGCAGCGCTTCCGCCAGTTCCACCGCCCATTGGGTGGTGGCGACGCAATCGGAAATCGAGCTGGGCGCCAGCACCAGGCGCGGCGCGTCGCCGTGCAGACCGCTGACCGCAAACGACAGGTCGCTCTGCTCGCTCTTGGCCGGGATGCCGGTGGACGGGCCGCCGCGCATCACGTCGACCACCACGATCGGCACTTCGGCGGCGACTGCCAGCCCGATGCCTTCGGTCATCAAGGCCAGACCGGGACCGGCCGTCGCCGTCAGCGCGGGCACCCCGCCGTACGCACCACCGATGATCATGTTCACCGACGCCAGCTCATCCTCGGCCTGCAGCAGCGAGCCGCCGACCTTGATCAGCGCGGGCGCCATCCATTCAAGCAGCTCGGTGGCCGGCGTGATCGGATACGCCGCGACGAAACGCACACCGCCGCGGATGGCCCCGTAGCCGGCGCCTTCGTTGCCGCTGAGCATCCAGCGTTTGCCCTGGGCCGGGCCCGCCGCGGCGAGCCGGGGCACGCCCGTGATGTTGGCCGCCGCCGCGATGCCCTCGTGCAGGGCCTTCAGGTTGGCGAGCAGGGCGGCCTCCGGCCGCTTCCAGCTGCGGCGCACCGCGGCCTCGAGCGACTGCGCGGACAGGCCGGCCAGCGCGCCGGTGAGACCGAGCGCCAGCATGTTGATCCAGCTGCCGGCGATGGCCTTGGCCATCTTCTTGAGCGGCAGCACGACAGAATTCGCACCGCTCTGCAAGAAGACCTGCGGCACCTCGCCGCCCTCGGCATCGCCGATCACGACGCTGCCCGCGTGCAGCGGGATTTCGTCGGCGAAGCGGTGCACGTTCTGCCAGTCGATCGCCAGCAGCACGTCGAAGGTGTCGTCGAGCGATTCGAGCGGGGTCGTCGACAGGCGCAGCAACGCCGCAGCCTCGCCGCCGCGGATCTGCGGGCCGCTGGTGCGCACCATCAGGCCGTATAGTCCTGCCTGCGCGGCGGCATCCAGCAACAGCGTGCCGGCCGTCATGACGCCGCTGCCGCCGCTGCCGGCGATGGCGATCGACAGGCTTTTGCAAACAGAGGGTTTAGGTTTGGTCCCGGCGGGGCCGGGTTTCAATTGGTAATCGGATGAAGCTTCCAAGTGTGTCTCTCCTGCGCACAGTATGGTGTGCAGTAAACGGGCTGTTGGCCCGCCGGACCTTGATTTGGATCAATGATCCCGCGGAGAAGGGTCACGACAATCGACCAAATGCGTAAAGTGGTACCGCATTACCACAATAGCTCTTCCACCCCATTTGAAAGCCCCGTCCCGATGACGATCGATGCATACCGCTGGTTGATGACTGCCCCCCAGGCGCCGATGGTGCGCGACAGCTTCCAGGCCGCGCCGCGCGCCGGCGAGGTGGCCGTGGCGATCGCCGGATGCGGAGTGTGCCACACCGACCTCGGTTACCTCTACGACGGTGTGCGCACCAACCAGCCGCTGCCGCTGGCGCTCGGCCATGAGATCAGCGGCCGCGTCGTCGCCGCCGGCGAGGGCGCGGGCGGCTGGCTCGGCAAGTCCGTCATCATTCCGGCGGTGCTGCCCTGCGGCGAATGCGACCTGTGCCGCCGCGGCCTGACGACCATCTGCCGGGCCCAGAAAATGCCCGGCAACGACATCCAGGGCGGATTCGCATCGCACATTGTGGTACCCGGACGCGGATTATGCGAGGTCGATCCGGCGCGCCTGCAAAAAGCGGGGCTGGAACTGGCCCAGGTGTCGATCGTCGCCGATGCGCTCACCACGCCCTACCAGGCGGTGCGCCGGGCCGGCGTGACGCCGGGCAGCCTGGCCATCGTGATCGGCGCCGGCGGAGTCGGCGGCTATTGCGTGCAGGTCGCCCGGGCCTTCGGCGCCGCCGTGGTGGCCATCGACGTTGACGACGGCAAGCTCGAGGCAATCGCGCAGCACGGCGCAGCGCTCACCCTGAATGCCCGCGGGCTCGACGCCAAGGGCATCAAGTCGGCCATCAACGCCTTCGCCAAACAGCAGGGGCTGAGGTCGACCGAATGGTTCATCTTCGAATGCTCGGGCACAGCGGCCGGCCAGCTCACCGCGTACGGCCTGCTGGTGCACGGCGCGACCCTGTCGGTGGTGGGCTTCACCATGGACAAGGTCGAGGTACGGCTGTCCAACCTGATGGCTTTCGATGCCCGCGCCCTCGGCAACTGGGGCTGCCCGCCCGAACATTACCCGGCGGCGCTGGACCTGGTGCTGGACGGCAAGGTCCAGATCGCACCGTTCGTCACGAAGCGTGCCCTTGACGATATCAACGAAGTCTTCCCGGCGGTGCACCGCCACGAAATCCGCCAGCGCGTCGTGCTCGTGCCCTGACCGGCACCCGCGCCCCGACCCGCTCCCCCTTTCAGACCAAGGAGAAAACATGAACGCAACCATTCCTGCGATGCTCGACTTCAAGAACCACGACATCACCCCCGACATCGAACGGCCCGGCGTGCGCTACGAGAAGCGGCCGGCCAAGCGGCCCGACGGCAGCGTGGTGGCAGGCCTGTACAACGCCTGGATCACGCTGGACAACCCGTCCCAGTTCAACTCCTACACGACCGACATGGTCAAGGGCGTGATCCTGGCCCTGCGCGCCGCCTCCAACGCCCGCGACGTCAATTGCGTCGTGCTGACCGGCGCCGGCGACAAGGCTTTCTGCACCGGCGGCAACACCAAGGAATACGCCGAGTACTACGCCGGCCAGCCGCAGGAATACCGGCAGTACATGCGCCTGTTCAACGACATGGTCACCGCGCTGCTGCTGTGCGACAAGCCGGTGATCTGCCGCGTGAACGGCATCCGCGTCGGCGGCGGCCAGGAGATCGGCATGGCCTGCGATTTCTCCGTGGCCTCGGACCTGGCGCGCTTCGGCCAGGCCGGTCCCAAGCACGGTTCCGCCCCGATCGGCGGCGCCACCGACTTCCTGCCGCTGATGGCCGGCTCCGAGCGGGCGATGGCCGCCTGCGTGCTGTGCGAGCCCTTCTCGGCGCACGCGGCCTACCACATGGGCATCCTCACCGACATCGTCCCGGCGCTCAAGGTGGACGGCAAGTTCATCGCCAACCCGACGGTCGAGACGCAGCGCCTGTACGACGAATACGGCCGGATCGCTTACGGCATGCCCAAGACCGGCGAGGCGGCCGCTGAAGGCAAGGCCCTGATGAAGCGCGGCACGGTGGATCTGTCGCTGCTGGACGCCAAGGTCGAGGAGCTGTGCGCCAAGATGCTGCTCACGTTCCCCGATTGCACGATCAAGACGCTGGAGGAACTGCGCAAGCCCAAGCTGGCGGCCTGGGACAAGAACAAGGAAGGTTCGCGCGCCTGGCTGGCCCTGAACATGATGACCGAGGCCCGCGCCGGCTTCACCGCCTTCAACGACGGGCCGAAGGACGACCGCGAGGTGGACTTCGTGCTGTTGCGCCAGAAGCTTGCGGCCGGCCAGAGCTGGCTGGATTCGCTGCACGACCAGATCCAGCCGAAGAAGAAGTAAGGCAGCGCGCATGAGCACCGTTTCGCCCGTTGAAGCCCGCGTTGAGCGCGACGGCGCCCTGCTGCGCCTGCGCCTGGCACGCCCCAAGGCCAACCTGGTCGATGCCGCCATGATCGCGGCGCTGCATGGCGCGCTGATCGAGTACCGCAAGGCCACCACCCTGCGCGGCGTGCTGCTCGATTCCGAAGGCCCGCATTTCAGCTTCGGCGCCAGCGTCGAGGAGCACCTGCCCGGCCAGTGCGCCAAGATGCTGGGCTCCCTGCACGCACTGATCGTCGGGATGCTGGAGTTCCCGGCGCCGATCCTGGTCGCGGTGCGCGGCCAGTGCCTGGGGGGCGGCCTCGAAGTGGCGCTCGCCGGCGGCCCGATCTTCGCGGCGCCGGCCGCGCAGTTCGGCCAGCCCGAGATGAAGCTGGGCGTGTTCGCGCCCGCCGCCTCGGTGCTGCTGCCCTACCGCGTCACCCAGCCGGTGGCCGAGGACCTGCTTTTCAGCGGCCGTTCGATCAATGCCACGGAAGCGGCCGCCAAGGGCCTGGTCCAGGTGCTGGCGGAAGATCCCGAGGCCGCGGCGCTCGAGTACTTCGAGCAGCACCTGCAAGGCAAGAGCGCGGCTGCGCTGGCCTGCGCGCTCGCCGCCGCCCGCGGGCAGATGCTGCGCGACGTGCGCCGGCGGCTGGCCGAAGTGGAACAACTTTATCTCGAGCGCCTGATGCGCACACAGGATGCCAATGAGGGCCTGACGGCCTTCCTGGCGAAACGCCAGCCGGCGTGGACCCACAAATAGGCCTTCGGGCCCCCAAGCAGGAGACAACTAGATGCTAGCCACCCAATCTCCGGTGCAGAAGATCATCGATCGATGCACCGAATTGTTCGAGGACCTGGACTTCAAGGCGGTCCAGGAATGGAAAGCGGCCAAGCCCGGCCGCAAGGCGATCGGCTACATGCCGGTCTACGTTCCGCGCGAGCTGATCCACGCGGCCGGCATGCTGCCGGTGGGCATCCTCGGGGGCGGCGACTCGCTCGAGGTGATCCAGGGTGACGCCTACTACCAGAGCTACATCTGCCGGATCCCGCGCTCGACCATCGAGCTGGGCCTGACGGGCCGGCTCAATTGCCTGGACGGCATGCTGTTCCCCTCGATCTGCGACGTGATCCGCAACCTGTCGGGCATGTGGCAGATCCTGTTCAAGGACAAGTATGTGCGCTACATCGACGTGCCGCAGAACTACATCGACTCGATCGGCGGCAACTTCTACATCCAGGAGATGGAGATCCTGCGCGAGGACCTGGGCAAGCTGCGCGGCTCGCCCGTCACCGACGCGGAACTGAACGCGTCGATCGCCGTCTACAACGACAACCGCGCCGCGATCGACGAGCTTTACAAGTACCGCGCCGCCAAGCCCTGGCAGGCGCCCACTTCCGAGGTTTACCTGCTGCTGCGCGCCGGCATGGTGCTGCCGCCCGAGGAGCACACGAAGCTGGTGCGCGAATACCTGGCCGCGACCGAACAGGTGCAGCGTCCCAAGCGCGACAACGCGCGCGTCGTCATCAACGGCTCGTTCTGCGAGCAGCCGCCGCTGGCGCTGATCAAGTCGATCGAGATGTCGGGCTGCTACATCGTCGACGACGACTTCATGCTGGTCACGCGCTGGCTGCTCGACGAAGTGCCGGCCAACGCCAGCCCGCTGGACGAGCTGTCCAAGGCCTTCCTGCATCGCTCGGCCACGACGGCGGCCAAGTATGACGCCACCCGCGAAGAGAAAGGCATGTTCCTGCTCAAGCAGGTCAAGACGCGCGGCGCCGAAGGCGTGGTGTTCGCCGCTCCCTCGTTCTGCGACCCGGCCCTGCTGGAGCGGCCGATGCTGCAGGACGTGATGGCGCAGCACAAGATTCCCTATACCGCGTTCAAGTACGCGGAGAACACGGGTCAGATGGCCCCCATCCGAGAGCAGTCCGGCACTTTCGCCGATTCGATCAAGTTGTGGAGCGTCAAATGAACACCGCCATCCAGATGCCCGTGAGCAAGAAGGCCAAGCCCGTCGCCCAGAAGGACGACGCGATGAACTACCAGAAGGACCTGATCAATTCCAATTATCTGGACCTGGCCAAGGCGCACGGCGAGGGCCGCAAGGTGGCCGCCACCTTCGTGCCGGGCAACCTGAACGAATTGCTGATGTGCTTCAACCTCGCGCGCAGCCTGCCCGAGACCAACGCGCTGCAGAACGGCCTGCGCAAGAAATCCGGCAAGTTCATCATGGACGCCGAGCGCGACGGCCACAGCGAGGACGTCTGCACCTATGTCAAGTCCGACCTGGGCTCGATGATGGGCGGCGAGATCGGCCCGACCGGCGACGTGTTGCCGCGGCCCGACGTGCTGCTGCTGTCGTACACCGGCTGCTTCACCTTCATGAAGTGGTTCGAGCTGATCCGCCACAAGTACGGCTGCGAGACCGTGATGTTGCACGTGCCCTACCAGGGCGAAGGCAAGATCGCCCCGAACATGCGCGAGTACGTGGTCAAGCAGCTGAAGGAAACCGTGATCCCGACGCTGGAGCGCATCTCCGGCGTCAAGTTCGACATCGACCGGCTGCGCCAGTACATGCGCGAGTCGGCCAAGGCCGAGGAAGATCTCGTG
>DATNBX010000286.1:0-3394 GCA_035571795.1 Ramlibacter sp. | reverse complement strand
CGACCTGCTGGCCAAGTACCACGCCAATTGCGCTTATGGCGGCTGGACCCGCGCGCAGGCCGACCACGCGCTGGCCGCGCTGCGCTTGTTGCCCACCGCCAAGTTGCTCGACCTGTCGAGCCTGCGAACGTGATGACCACGGCAACGCTCGACGGCAAGGTTGCCCTGGTCACCGGCGCGGGCCGCAACATCGGGCGCGCCATCGCGCTGGCGCTGGCGCGCGCGGGCGCCCAGGTCGCCGTGAACGTGCGTGCGAGCCGCGACGAGGGCCGGGCCGTCGTCGATGAAATTGCCGCGCTCGGCGGCGCGGCCTTGCTGGTGCAAGCCGACGTGACGCAGCGCGCGCAAGTGGACGCCATGCTGGGCGCGGTGATTCGGCGCTTCGGCCGGCTGGACATCCTGGTGAACAATGCGGCGGTGCGCGACGAAGCGGACTTTGCCGGCATCAGCTACGCGCATTGGCGGGCGGCTTTCGACGTCACGGTCGATGGCGCTTTTCATTGCACGCAAGCGGCGTTCGAGTGGCTGTGCAAGAGCCCGGCGGGCTCCGTCGTCAACATCGGCGGCATGACGGCCAGCACCGGCGCGGCGGGCCGGGCCCATGTGGTCGCGGCCAAGGCGGCGGTTGCCGGGCTGACGCGCGCGCTCGCGCACGAATTCGCCCCATACGGCGTCACCGTCAACTGCGTTTCGCCGGGCATGATCGACACGGCCCGCGCCAATGCGGCGCCGCGCCATCACGCCAGCCATCGGCCGCTGCTGGACCGCCGCGGTCATCCCGACGAGGTCGCAGCCGCCGTGGTCTGGCTGGCCGGCGAGGGCGGCCGCTTCACCACCGGACAGACGCTGCACATCAACGGCGGCGCGTACTTGGGAATCTAGCGCAGGTCGCCGGCCAGCGACGCCAGCGTCTCGGGGGCGATCGTCACATGGGCCGGATAGTTGCGGTGGTCGCAGCCCAGCTTGACGCTCGCGCCGGCCTTGACGGCGGCGATCATCGGCGCCGTCAACTCGAAGCGCACGAAATGCACCGCCGAGGTCTTGTCGTCGTTCTCGCGGTCCAGGTCTTCATCGGCGATGGCATAGACACGCGGGTGGCCTTCCACCTCCACGAACATATGGTCTTCCACGCCGATCAGGCGGGCCAGTTCGCGCCTGCGCTCGTTCTCGTCGGGGTACTCGATCATCATCGTCGCCTTCCAGTTGGTGCCCTCGGGCATCAGCGGGCCATAGACCTCGATTTCCTGGTCGATCCCTTCCTCTTCGAAGATCTTCTCGATGCGCAGCATCTCCTGGATCTGGTAGCGGATCGTGGTCTCGCTCTCGAACTGCAGCGTGACGTGCTCGCCCAGGCGGACGCTGCGCAGCTTGCGATGCGCGATGATTTCCGCCTTGTGCTGCTTGCGGTACTTGCTGTATGCCTCCAGCGTCAAGAGGCTGTCGCGGGTGATTTTTCCGGTGAGTTGCATAGTCGGTTGGGGACAGAGCTGAAGATCTGTCCCGCAAGATAATCAGCTGAGTCCGTAGGCCATCCTGATCAGCGTCAGTGGATGTTCCAGCTTCGGCGAGCCGAGCGAGTTGCGCTCGAACCCCTGGTTGATGTGGTGGCCGCCCAGCGGGCAGTCGGAGCTGATGTAGTCGGGCAGCCCGCCCTGGGGGTGTTCGGCCATGCGCTTGAACAGCGGCTTGCCGATCTTCATGGCCATCTCGTGGAACGGCTTCTTGACCCCGAACGTGCCGGCGTGCCCGGAGCAGCGCTCGTTGGTCTGCACAAAAGTGTCCGGGATCATGCGCAGCAGTTCCTCGGTCTTCTTGCCGATGTTCTGCACGCGGTTGTGGCAGGGCACGTGGTAGCTGACCTTGCCCAGCGGCCGGCTGAAATCGGTCTTGAGCAGCCCGTCGCGCCTGCGCGCCGTCAGGTACTCGAAGGGGTCCCACATCGCTTCCTTGACCGCCTGCACATCGGCGTCTTCGGGATACATCAGCGGCAGTTCCTGCTTGAACATCAACGTGCAGCTGGGCACGGCCGTGAGGATGGCGTAGCCCTGCCTGGCGTATTCCACCAGCACCGGGATGTTGGCTTCCTTCAGCCGCTGTACCGACTCCAGGTCGCCCAGCTCCAGCTTGGGCATGCCGCAGCACTTTTCCTTTCGAACCAGCACGTACGGCACTTCGTTGTGGTTCAGCACCTTGAGCAGGTCATGTCCGATGCCCGGCTCGTTGTAATTGACATAGCAGTCCGCGAAGATCGCGACCTTGCCGGGCGTCTTCATGCCGTCCTTGATCGTGAAGTCCTTCGACTGGGGCGCGCCCGAGCGGAACTTGCGCGTCGCGAGCGCGGGCATCCAGGCGTTGCGATCCACGTGCAGCACGCTTTCCATGGCGGCGCGCGCGGGCTTTGTCTGGTTCACCGCATTGGCCACCTGCACGACGATCGGGATCCCGGCGAACTGGCCATGCACGTCGGTTGACGAGAGGAATTTCTCCCCGAAGCTCACGCCGCCCGACTTGAACTTGATCGCCTTGGCGCGCAGCATGGTGTGGGGAAAGTCCACGTTCCATTCGTGCGGCGGCACGTACGGGCACTTGGTCATGTAGCACAGGTCGCACAGGTAGCACTGGTCGACCACCTTCCAGAAGTCCTTCTTGTCGACGCTGTCCACTTCGGTGCTCTCGCTGTTGTCGACCAGGTCGAACAGCGTGGGAAATGCCCCGCACAGGCTCACGCAGCGGCGGCAGCCGTGGCAGATGTGGAAGATGCGCTCCAGCTCCTTGAACGCGGCCTCCTCGTTGTAGTAGCCGGGGTTCTTCCAGTCGACTGGATGCCGGGTGGGCGCTTCGAGATTGCCTTCGCGTGGTGCGGACATGAGACTTGGATTTTCCTGGTGAGAGCTAGGGTGAAGGAACGCCAAGGAGCCCCCTCACCCTAGCCCTCTCCCCGCGGGGAGAGGGAACGGCTCGTGTGAAACGAACCGCTTCAGTCCACCAGCTCGTTCAAAGCCTTCGTGTAGCGGTTGGCGTGCGAGCGCTCGGCCTTGGCCAGCGTCTCGAACCAGTCGGCGACCTCGTCGAAGCCTTCCTCGCGCGCCGTCTTGGCCATGCCCGGGTACATGTCGGTGTATTCGTGGGTTTCGCCGGCAACGGCGGCCTTCAGGTTGTTGCGGGTCGAGCCGATCGGCAGGCCCGTGGCCGGGTCGCCGCACTGCTCGAGCCACTCCAGATGGCCGTGCGCGTGGCCGGTTTCGCCTTCAGCGGTGGAGCGGAACAGCGCCGACACGTCGTTCTGTCCTTCCACGTCGGCCTTGTTCGCGAAATATAGATAGCGGCGGTTCGCCTGGGACTCGCCGGCGAAAGCGGCTTTCAGGTTCTCTTCCGTCTTGGAGCCTTTGAGTGC
>DATNBX010000285.1:0-21693 GCA_035571795.1 Ramlibacter sp. | reverse complement strand
GAAGTGGACACGCTGTCCGAGCACACGCGTTCGTTCCTGGCGGCGCTGACCGACCTGAAGAACGGCAGCGGCTCGGCCCGGCTGCCGCAGGACTGGACCGGCGTGTTCGGCAAGCTCGCGGATGCATTCAACGACGTGGTGGCCGAGAACCTGCGGATGTCGCACGAGCTGGCCCGGCTGTCGCGAGTCGTCGGCAAGGAGGGCAAGCTCACCGAACGTGCCTATGTCCCCAACGCCAGCGGTTTCTGGCGCGACTCGGCCGAGTCCATCAACTCGCTGATCGCCGACCTGGTGCACCCGACATCCGAAGTGGCGCGCGTGATCGGTGCGGTCGCGCAGGGCGACCTGTCCAAGAGCATGGCGCTGGAGGCCGACGGCAGGCCGCTGGAGGGCGAGTTCCTGCGCACCGCCATGATCATCAACAAGATGGTGCAGCAGCTCGGCACCTTCTCCGCCGAAGTGACGCGGGTGGCGCGCGAGGTGGGCACCGAAGGCAAGCTCGGCGGCCAGGCAGATGTGCAGGGCGTGGCCGGTACCTGGAAAGACCTGACCGACTCGGTGAACTTCATGGCGTCGAACCTCACGGCCCAGGTGCGCAACATCGCGGGCGTGACCAAGGCGGTGGCGACCGGCGACCTCTCCAAGAAGATCACGGTGGACGTGAAAGGCGAAATCCTGGAGCTGAAGAACACCATCAACACCATGGTGGACCAGCTGCGGTCGTTCGCCTCGGAAGTGACGCGGGTGGCCCGTGAAGTGGGTACCGAAGGCAAGCTGGGCGGCCAGGCCGACGTGCAGGGTGTGGCCGGTACCTGGAAGGACCTGACCGACTCGGTCAACTCGATGGGCTCGAACCTCACGGCCCAGGTGCGCAACATTGCCGAGGTGACGAAGGCCGTGGCCGCCGGTGACCTGTCCAAGAAGATCACGGTGGACGTCAAGGGCGAAATCCTGGAGCTGAAGAACACCATCAACACCATGGTGGACCAGCTCTCGTCGTTTGCCTCGGAAGTGACGCGGGTGGCGCGCGAAGTGGGCACCGAAGGCAAGCTGGGCGGCCAGGCCGATGTGCAGGGCGTGGCCGGTACCTGGAAGGACCTGACAGACTCGGTCAATTCGATGGGCTCGAACCTGACGGGTCAGGTGCGCAACATCGCCGACGTGACGACCGCCGTGGCCGCCGGCGACCTCTCGAAGAAGATCACGGTGGACGTCAAGGGCGAAATCCTGGAGCTGAAGAACACCATCAACACCATGGTGGACCAGCTGCGGTCGTTCGCCTCGGAAGTGACGCGGGTGGCGCGCGAAGTGGGCACCGAAGGCAAGCTGGGCGGCCAGGCCGACGTGCAGGGCGTGGCCGGTACCTGGAAGGACTTGACCGATTCGGTGAACTTCATGGCCGGCAACCTCACTTCGCAGGTGCGCAACATCGCCGACGTGACGACGGCCGTGGCGGCCGGCGATCTGTCCAAGAAGATCACCGTGGACGTGAAGGGCGAAATCCTGGAGCTGAAGAACACCATCAACACCATGGTGGACCAGCTGCGGTCGTTCGCCTCGGAGGTGACGCGGGTGGCGCGCGAAGTGGGCACCGAAGGCAAGCTGGGCGGCCAGGCCGATGTGCAGGGCGTGGCCGGTACCTGGAAGGACCTGACCGATTCGGTGAACTCGATGGGCTCGAACCTCACGGCCCAGGTGCGCAACATCGCCGACGTGACGACCGCCGTGGCGGCCGGCGATCTGTCCAAGAAGATCACCGTGGACGTGAAGGGCGAAATCCTGGAGCTGAAGAACACCATCAACACCATGGTGGACCAGCTGCGGTCGTTCGCCTCGGAAGTGACGCGGGTGGCCCGTGAAGTGGGCACCGAAGGCAAGCTGGGCGGCCAGGCCGACGTGCAGGGTGTGGCCGGCACCTGGAAGGACCTGACCGACAACGTGAACTTCATGGCCGGCAACCTGACTTCCCAGGTGCGCAACATCGCCGACGTGACCAAAGCCGTCGCGGCCGGCGACCTGTCCAAGAAGATCACGGTGGACGTCAAGGGCGAAATTCTCGAGCTCAAGGCCACGATCAACACGATGGTGGACCAGCTGCGGTCGTTTGCCTCGGAAGTGACGCGGGTAGCGCGCGAAGTGGGTACCGAAGGCAAGCTGGGCGGCCAGGCCGACGTGCAGGGCGTGGCCGGCACCTGGAAGGACCTGACCGACAACGTGAACTTCATGGCCGGCAACCTCACTTCGCAGGTGCGGAACATCGCCGACGTGACGAAGGCCGTGGCCGCTGGTGACCTGTCCAAGAAGATCACGGTGGACGTCAAGGGCGAAATCCTGGAGCTGAAGAACACCATCAACACCATGGTGGACCAGCTCTCGTCGTTCGCTTCAGAAGTGACGCGGGTGGCCCGCGAAGTGGGCACCGAAGGCAAGCTGGGCGGCCAGGCCGATGTGCAGGGCGTGGCCGGTACCTGGAAGGACCTGACCGACAACGTGAACTTCATGGCCGGCAACCTCACCTCGCAGGTGCGCGGAATCGCCAAGGTGGTGACCGCGGTGGCCAACGGCGACCTGGACCAGAAGCTGACCGTGGAAGCCAAGGGCGAAATCGCCGCGCTGGCCGACACCATCAATTCGATGACCGATACGCTGGCCACCTTCGCCGACCAGGTGACCACGGTGGCGCGCGAAGTGGGCGTCGAAGGAAAACTGGGCGGCCAGGCCAAGGTGCCGGGCGCCTCGGGCACCTGGAAGGGCCTGACCGAAAACGTGAACCAGCTCGCCGCCAACCTCACCACGCAGGTCCGAGCGATCGCCGAGGTGGCGACCGCCGTGACGCAGGGCGACTTGACCCGGTCGATCACGGTGGAGGCGCTGGGCGAAGTGGCCGCGCTGAAGGACACCATCAACGAGATGATCCGCAACCTGAAGGACACGACGCAGGTGAACACGGAGCAGGACTGGCTCAAGACCAACCTGGCCAAGTTCTCCCGCATGCTGCAGGGGCAGAAGGACCTGGTGGCGGTGGGCCACCTGATCCTGTCCGAGCTGGCGCCGGTGGTGGGCGCGCAGCAAGCCGAGTTCTATGTTCTGCGCTACACCCATGAGCAGCCGAAGCTGCGCCTGATGGCCAGCTACGCGTCGGACGGCCACGGCGCCTACGGCAAGGAAGTCGACATGGGGCAGGGCCTGGTCGGCCAGTGCGCCTACGATCGCAAGAAGATCCTGCTGACCTCTTCGATCCCCGACAGCCTGAAGATTTCATCGGGCCTGACGCAGGTGCAGCCGCTGAACGTGCTGGTGCTGCCGATCATTTTCGAAGGGCAGGTCAGGGGCGTGGTGGAGCTGGCCTCGGTGGAGCGCTTCAACCCGACGCACCAGGCCTTCCTCGACCAGCTGACCGAATCGATCGGTATCGTGATCAACACGATCGAAGCGAACATGCGGACGGAAGACCTGCTGACCCAGTCGCAGTCGCTGGCGCAGGAATTGCAAAGCCGGCAGCAGGAACTGCAGCAGACCAACGAAGAACTGCAGGAAAAGGCCCGGCTGCTGGTCCACCAGAACCACGAAGTCGAGCGCAAGAACCAGGAAGTGGAGCAGGCCCGCCAAGCGCTGGAAGACAAGGCCAAGCAGCTGGCGCTGACCTCCAAGTACAAGTCGGAATTCCTGGCCAACATGTCGCACGAACTGCGCACGCCGCTCAATTCGCTGCTGATCCTGTCGGACCAGCTGTCCAAGAACCCGGACGGCAACCTCACGCCCAAGCAGGTGGAATTCGCCAAGACCATCCACTCGTCGGGCAACGACCTGCTGATGCTGATCAACGACATCCTGGACCTGTCCAAGATCGAGTCGGGCACCGTGGTGGTGGACGTCAACGAGCTGCGCCTGTCGGACCTGCGGGTGTACGTGGAGCGCACCTTCCGGCACGTTGCCGAGGCCAAGAGCGTGGACTTCCTGGTCCACACCGGCCTGAACCTCCCGACGTCGATGGTCACCGACGTGAAGCGCCTGCAGCAGATCCTGAAGAACCTGCTGTCCAATGCCTTCAAGTTCACGCACCAGGGCCATGTGTCGCTGGCGATCGAGGAGGCCTTCACCGGCTGGACACCGGACAACGAGGAACTGAATCGCGCCCCGCAGGTGATCGCATTCGCCGTGTCGGACACCGGCATCGGCATCTCCGGAGACAAGCAGCAGATCATCTTCGAGGCGTTCCAGCAGGCCGACGGATCGACCAGCCGCAAGTACGGCGGCACCGGCCTGGGCCTGGCCATCAGCCGCGAACTGTCCAAATTGCTTGGTGGCGAGATCCGGCTGTCCAGCGCACCGGGGCAGGGCAGCACTTTCACCCTGTACCTGCCGCTGGTGTATTCGGGCACGCGCGGCGCGCGCCGTCCGGCAACCACGGCTGAGGGGCGGCCCGAGGTGGTCGTACCGATCCTCAAGCGGATCCTGCGTCCGGAACCGGTCGTGGAAGAGGCCGTAGTCGTCGCGGAGGAAGGCACCACCGCGGCCAACGAGGCGAATGACGACCGCGACGCCGTCCAGCAAGGCGACCTGGTGCTGCTGATCGTCGAGAACGATCTGGCGTTCGCCCGCTTCCTGCTCGACGCCGCGCGCGCCAAGGGCTTCAAGGGACTGGTGACATCGATGGGTGCCGGCGCCCTGACGCTGGCCACGCAGTTCAAGCCTTCGGCCATCACGCTGGACATGTACCTGCCGGACATGGACGGCTGGCGTGTGCTCGACCGCATCAAGCAGGACATGGGCGCGCGCCATCTCCCGGTGTGCGTCATATCCACCGACGATTCGCGCGAGCGGGCGTTCCGTTCGGGCGCCATGGCCTACGTCGACAAGCCGATCCAGTCCAAGGAAGTGCTGGACTCGATGCTCGACCAGCTGCGCGCTTACCTGAGCCGCCCGAGCAAGAAGATCCTGGTGGCATTGAAGGACGTGGCGGTACGGCGCGATTTCGTTGCGCAGATCGAGGACGAACAACTCGAGGTGGTGGTCGCCAAGAGCGCCGAAAAGCTGATCGAAGCTCTCGACGAGGGCAGCTTCGACTGCGTGGTGCTGGAGGACGGTTTCCCGGGCCTCGACCCCGCCGAATGCCGCCGGTTGTTGGCTGCGCAGGCGCAGTTCGGGCCGTTGCCCCTGCTGCTCTACCGCGGCAGCAGCAAGGGCGCGGGCAAATACACCTGGCAATCGGACGACACCGTGACAGTGCAGGAGGCCCACTCGGTGGCCCGGCTGTTCGACCACGCGCTATTGGCGCTGCACCAGAACCTGGCGCGGCTGCCGGAAACCAAGCGCTCGCTCATCAATGACATCCACGAATCCGCCAAACCCCTGGCTGGCAAGCGTGTGCTGATCGTCGATGACGACATGCGCAACATCTTCGCGCTTGCCACCGTACTGGAAGAACACGGCATGGACATCGTCTGGGCCGATAATGGCCGCGACGCGATCGCGCGGGTCGCGACCGATACCCAGATCCAGGTGGTATTGATGGACATCATGATGCCCGAGATGGACGGCATGGCGACCATGAAGGAAATACGCAAGCTTCCCGCCGGCAAGGACCTGCCGATGATCGCGGTGACGGCCAAGGCAATGAAGGGCGACCGCGAGAAGTGCATCGAGGCCGGCGCCTGGGATTACCTGTCCAAGCCTGTCAACACGCATGACCTGCTCGCGGTCCTGCGTGCCTGGCTGCACTAGGGCGCAGGCCCTCATGAGGAACCCCGTGGCCGTGAAGTTGCCCCCACCGGCGGAACAGGAAAAGGCCAACATCCTGGTGGTCGACGACCTGCCGGAAAAGCACGTTGTCTTCCGCAGCATCCTGGACGAGCTCGGCCAGAATGTCGTCAGCGCGCGGTCGGGCCAGGAGGCACTGCGCTTCATCCTGGAGATGGAGTTCGCGGTCATCCTGCTGGACGTCAACATGCCGGACATCGATGGACTGGAAACGGCCAGCCTGATCCGGCAATACAAGAAGTCCGCCCGCACGCCTATCCTCTTCATCACCGCGTATGTGGACGAGCGGCAGGCCAAGCGCGGCTATGCGCTCGGTGCGGTCGACTACATCCCGTCCCCGGTGGTGCCCGAGGTGCTGCGTTCGAAGGTGCGGGTCTTCGTCGAGCTGTACCGCATGAACCAGCAGTTGCAGGTGCAGGCGACGCAGCGCGAGGCGCTGGCCCGCTCCGAGGCGGCGCGCGAGGCCGCCGAAAATGCCATCCATCGGGCCGACTACCTCGCCGAAGCCAGCCAGTTGCTGTCCCGCTCCTTGAATATCGAGGACACCATCAGCGCGATGTTCGACGTGGCCGTGCCCATGCTGGCGGACCGTGCGGTGCTGGCATTGACCACCGACGGCGTCGTGACACGTCTCGAGAGTCATCCGGGGCCGGCCGGCGACGCCCCATGGGCAATCCCGGACGGGTTGAAAGCTGCGCTCGACCGCGCCCTCGAGCAGAAGAACTTCGAATTCTGGCGCGATGGCGACGAAACGGCCGCCATCTGTCCGCTGCTGGCGGGAGGGCGCGCGCGCGGTGCACTGATCTTGCTGGCGCCGTTCGAGAGCATGGATTCTTCGCGTGTGGCGCTGGCCAAGGAAGTCGTGAGCCGCGCCTCGATCGCGATGGAGAACGCGCGGCTGTACACCGCCGTGCAGGAGGCCGACCGGCGCAAGAACGAATTCCTGGCGATGCTGGCCCATGAACTCCGCAACCCGCTGGCGCCGATCCGCAACGCGGTGCACATCATGCAGGGCGGAGACGTCACGCAGCCCACCATGAACTGGGCCCGCGATGTGATCGGGCGGCAGGCCGATCACATGGCGCGGCTCATCGACGACCTGCTGGACGTCTCGCGCATCGTCCAGGGCAAGGTGGTGGTCAAGCCCGAGAAACTGAAGCTGGCAGCCCTGGTCGAGCATTCGGTGGAAGCCAGTTCGCCGCGCGTATCCAGCCGCAACCAGACGCTGCGGGTGGAATTGCCCCAGGAGACTATCGTCCTGAACGGCGATCCGGTGCGGCTGGCGCAGGTGCTGTCCAACCTCATCAACAACGCCTCGAAGTTTTCCGGTCCGCACACCAACATCACTCTGGCTGCGTCGTACGGCGGCGGCGAGGTGACCATTTCCGTCAAGGATGAAGGCGACGGAATCGATCCCGCGTTCCTGCCGCACATCTTCGAGCTGTTCGCCCAGGCCGACCAGTCGCTGGACCGTTCGCAAGGCGGGCTGGGCATCGGCCTGACGCTGGTCAAGCACCTGGTGGAATTGCACGGCGGGCGCGTTTCCGCCCACAGCGCGGGCGTCGGGCTCGGCGCGGAGGTCCTGGTGCACCTGCCGGCGCAGATCGCGCCCGAGGAGGTGTATCCCTTGCCGCTGCAGGCTCACAAGGCACGCCCGGCCAAGCTGCCGGCCCGCATCCTGGTGGTGGACGACCTCGCGGCTTCGGCGGAAACGCTGATGACGCTGCTGGAAATGGAAGGCTTCGACGTGCGCGTGGCGAGCGAAGGCATGGCCGCGCTGAAAATCGCCGTGGACTTCCGGCCCGACGTGGTGCTGCTGGACATCGGCCTGCCGGACATGAACGGGTTCGAGGTGGCGCACCGCCTGCGCACCCAGCCCGAGTCGCGCGACGCCCTGCTGATCGCTCTGACGGGCTATGGCGAGCCCGAGAGCCGCACGCGCTCGGCCCAGGCTGGTTTCGACTTCCACATGGTCAAGCCGGCCGACGTGAACCTGTTGCTGTCGATGCTGGCTGATCCGCAGCAGGCGCGCCGGCCGAAGGTGGCGTAGGAGGTAGGTCTGTCATGCCGGACCTGATCCGGCATCCATGCGGGTGTGAAGTCGTCGCTTCCTGAGCTGGCCTCGCGCTACAATGGCGCGCTCCGCGGAGAGGTGGATGAGCGGTTTAAGTCGCACGCCTGGAAAGCGTGTGAGGGTTAATAGCCCTCCGCGGGTTCGAATCCCGCCCTCTCCGCCAGGAATCCAGCTTCATGCGGGTTTCTCGCATGTTGAATGCGCTACCCATCTTCCAGCCACCGTTCGATTCGCGCCCTTGGGCGTCACGCAACCCTTGTCTCCCGCGCGGCGGATATGTCGCCTTGAACGCCGACAAAGACATCCAACGCGCCCTGGTCCACGGCTTCCACACGGCCAAAGCGCAGGGTGACGAGTCCGCGCCGCTCCAGCTCCTTGAGGCCGCGATTGGCGGTCTGTCGAGACATGCCGGCCAGGCTGCCAAGCTCTTCCTGGCAGAGATTGAGTTTGCGCAGGCCGTGCCAGAACGCGCGACTGAGATGCAGCGCCAGTCGCTGCTCGAGCGTCCCGGTGCGCTGCGACTCGATGATCGACACCATCTGGCCGAGCCTGTGATTCAAGTGACCTAACACGGCGCGATTGAACGCCGGGTTGGTGCAAAGGAGTTCGTCGAACTGCGCCCGTGGCAGGCACAGCAGCTCGCTATCGCGCAATGCCACCACCTCATAGCGGCGCGGCTGTCGCTGCATGACCGCGTCCTCACCGAACCATTCTCCGCCGGTCAGCGCAAGCAGCGCGGCCATCTGCTCGTTGAGAGCCGGACTTTGCAGCTTGACGAAGCCGGACAGCAGCGCGTACCAGCCCTGCGGCGGGTCGCCGGCGCGCAGCACCACTTCACCGCGGCGGGCGTGCAACGTGAACGAGTGCCGGATCACCTGGTCCTGCCGCTGCGCGTCGAGCGCTGCGAACCATGGCTGGAGGCGCAGGAAGCGCGCCACTTGGAACAGATTCGTCGAAGGCGAGGGCATGCGTACGGATTTTCCTGCCCGCGCGCGCGGGGACAATGGCGCCGCGCGCCAAATTGATGGCCTTGCGGCGCAGGTGCGATCAGGCTGGCCGCGGCGCGGCAGGGGCCGGCGGCTCGCGCTGCTGCTGCAGCTGCTGGCGGTAGCGCGCGGGTGGCACGCCGAACCAGCGCTTGCAGGCGCGGAAGAAATTGCCCTGGTCCGCGAAGCCCAGCAGGTGTGCGACTTCGCCGAGCGCGTGCCTCGAGTCGGCGAGGTACTTGCGTGCCAGCTCGCGGCGCGCCTCGTCCACCAGCTGCTGGAACGAGGTGTTCTCCGCCTGCAGCCTGCGCTGCAGGGTACGACCGGTCATCGCGAGCGCGGCCGCGATGTCCTGCCGGCGCGGCTCGCCATGCCGCAGCCTGCGCATGATCTCCTCGCTTACGCGCACGCTGGTGGTCGCGTTGCCCAGCATCAGCAGCCGCTCCCGGGTGGCCTGTTCGTGCAGTGCGAGCAGCACCGGGTTGCGTGCGGGCAGCGGCAAGGCGAGGTCGGCCGCGGCGATCAGCATCCGGTGGTCGGCCCGCCCGAATCGCACCGCGCAGCCAAACGCGCGCTCCCACACCGAAGGGTCGGCCGGCGGCGTGAATCCGAAGTGCACCTCCCGCGGCAGGACTTCATGGCGTGTCACCCAGCGGCACAACGTGAGCCACGCCAGCAGCGAATAGGTGGAGCGCTGCGGCGGCAGGGGCCGGCTGTAGCCAGCGTGCCCCATCACCAGCCACAGATCCTCTCCTTGCCGCTGCAGTTCCATCGTCGTGGCGCTGGAGATCACCGCAAGGTAGGGCACGAACTCCTCCAGCGCGGCGCGCAGATCGGCGCTGGCCAGCATCCCGAAGCCGATCACCTCGAAGTCGATGAAGCGCGCCGCCAGTTCCCGGTCGACACCCAGCGCCGGGTTGCCCGACCATTGCACCGCCAGCTCCCACAGGAGCGAGATCTCGTCCACTGTAAAGCGGCCGTTCGGGTCCTCCAGTCGCCGCGGCTCGAGCCCGGCGCTGCGCAGCAAGCGGACGGCATCGAGCCCCTGCGACGCAAACATCTCGACGAGCCTGCCCACCCAGGCGCTGGAACTGGTGCGGTCGATCATGCGGCGCGGCTGGTGTGTTGCATGTTGGCGGGGCTTATGGGTTGCGGCGCGATCATTTCAAGAGAAATCCTCGCGACGCACAAGTGGTGAATTTCCCAGACCTGCCGCGAAGCCTTGGCGTGGCGGTAGAGTACCTCGATGTCCCCCTCCACCCGAACACCTCCCCTTGACCGACTGCGCGCCCTGCCGAAGGCCGAGGTGCACGCGCATCTCGAGGGTTGCTTCGAACCGGTAGTTCTCGAGCAATGGGCGATGCAAGCGGGTGCCGCGATGCCCAGACCGCGGGATCGTTTGCTGCAGTTCGAAGGCCTCGCCGACTTCCTGAATTTCCTCGATTGGGCTTGCGCTCTGGCTTCGACGCGCGAGCGCCTGGCCGAACTGAGTTACGGCTACAGCCGGCGGCTGGGCGAAAGTGGCGCAGGCTATGCGGACCTGATCGTCAATCCAACCCACTGGCGGGCGTGGCACGGCCGCCTGCCCGCCATGATCGACGCCATCGATTCCGGCCTCGCTGCCGCGGCGCAGGATGGCTTGCCACCGGTGGGCCTGTGCATCAGCCTTTTGCGGACCCAATCATCGGATGCCGCGGCCGAACTGGTGGATTTGCTGGTCGCCCTGCGGCATCCCCGGGTCGTAGCGCTGTCCATCGACGGCAACGAGGCAGCCGCGGGCCGGACCGGTCCGCGATTTGCGCAGGCTTTCAAACGTGCGGGCGCGGCCGGCTTGGGTCGCACGGTCCACGCTGGCGAGTCGAGCGGCCCGGAGGGCGTGCGCGACGCGATCGAACTGCTCGGCGCGGATCGTATCGACCACGGCGTGCGGGCGATCGAAGACGCCGATCTCGTGGACTTGCTGGCCGATCGGCGAATTCCGCTTGGCATCTGTCCTACTTCCAATCTCAAGCTGGGTGTCTACCCCACGATCGAAGACCATCCGATCGATCGGCTGCGGCGCGCCGGCGTGGTCGTTTCCATCAACACCGACGACCCGGCCCTGCTGGGAGCCAGCCTGGAGGGCGAGTACGCGTTGTGCAGCGAAGCGTTCGGCTGGTCGGATGAAGACCTGCGCCGCCTGGCGCGCAATTCGATCGACGCGAGCTTCGCCGATGCCGGCATCAAGGCGAAGCTGGTGCAGGCCTTATCACTTTGGTGATCCATCAAGTGGCCTTCCGTGTGATGAACAGGTCCGGCGAGTGGCCGGAACATTGACTTGCGACATGGCGAAGCGCGAAGCCTGACCTAGACTTCCCGTGCATGAGCATCGCATCCGATGCCCATGCCTTTGCCCGCCCTGGCCGCCCATGAGCATCCGCAATCTCGAAGCCCTGTTCCAGCCGCGCTCGATCGCCGTGATCGGCGCCTCCGACCGGCCGGGCAGCGTCGGGTCGGTGGTGCTGCGCAACCTCAAGGGCGGAGGGTTCAAAGGCTCGATCTGGCCGGTCAATCCGCGTCATGCCACGATCGACGCCGGCACTGCGTGGCCCGATGTCGCGGCGCTGTCGGAGGTGCCCGACCTGGCGGTGATCTGCACGCCTGCCCGCACGGTGCCCGATCTCGTCGCCGAACTCGGTCGCCAGGGCGTGCGCGCCGCGATCGTGATGACGGCGGGCCTGAAGCAGCCGGCCAGCCAGGGAGCGACGCTGGAGCAAGCCATGCTCGCCGCCGCGCGGCCATTCCTGCTGCGCATCCTTGGCCCGAACTGCATCGGCCTGCTGGCGCCCGGCATGGGCCTGAACGCCAGTTTTGCGCCCGGCAACGCGCTGCCCGGAACACTCGCCTTCGTCACCCAGTCGGGTGCGCTGGCTACGGCGATGCTGGATTGGGCCAACGGCCGGCACATCGGCTTCTCGCACTTCATTTCGCTCGGGGACAGCGCCGACGTCGATTTCGGCGACGTGCTGGACTATCTGGGCAGCGACCCGGGCACCCGCGCCATCCTCATGTACGCGGAGTCGGTGAAGGCCGGACGCAAGTTCATGTCGGCTGCCCGCGCCGCGGCCCGCAACAAGCCGGTGATCGTGGTCAAGGCGGGGCGCGCGCCCGACGGTGCGCGGGCCGCGGCTTCGCACACCGGCGCGCTGGCCGGTTCCGACGTCGTGTTCGATGCGGCCGTGCGCCGGGCGGGCATGCTGCGAGTCGATACGCTCGAGGCCTTGTTCGATGCCGCGGAAACGCTGGCGCACCCGCACCGGCAGCGCGGCGAACGCCTGGCGATCGTCACCAACGGCGGCGGCGCGGGCGTGCTGGCGGCCGACGCGATCGCGCTTGGCGGCGGCAAGCTGGCGCAACTGGATGAGGCCACGACGGCCGCCCTGAACCAGTGCCTGCCCGCGACCTGGTCGCACGGCAATCCGGTGGACTTGATCGGCGATGCGCCGGTGCAGCGCTACCAGGACGCGATGCGAATCCTGCTGGCCGCGCCCGAAGTCGATGCGGCGCTGTTCATTCACGCGCCGACGGCCCTGGTGCCGGCGGCCGACATTGCGGCCGCGTGCCTGCCACTGGTGGAGCGCACCGACAAACCGGTGCTGTCCTGCTGGCTGGGAGGCCCCGCGGTCGCGGCGGCCCGCGGCCTCTGGTCCGCGGCGGGTATTGCATGCTTCAGCACGCCGGAGCGGGCCGTGGCGGCCTGGATGCAACTGGTGATGCACGCGCGCAATCAATTGGCGCTGCAGCAGATTCCGCCGGCGTCGGCAGTCGATTTCACGCCGCAGCGGGAACGCGCCCAATGGCTGATCGATAGCTCGCTTGCCGAAGGCCACGAGTGGCTCGATGAAGTGCAAGCCAAGGAATTGCTCCAGGCGTACGGCATCGCTGCCGTGGCTACCCGCCGCGCCCACGACGCCGAGGAAGCCGTGGCGCAGGCAGCGCAGATCGGCTTTCCGGTCGCGTTGAAGATCATTTCGCCGCAGGTCATCCACAAGTCCGACGTCGGCGGCGTGGTCCTGAACCTGAACTCCGGCGAGGAGGTTCGAGCCGCCGCGGTGAAGATGCGCCAGCAGGTTGCTCGGCTGCAGCCCGACGCCAGGGTGCGCGGTTTCGCAGTGCAGGCGATGGCGCAGCGGCCGGGGTCGCGCGAATTGATCGTGGGCCTGTCCAACGATCCCGTGTTCGGCCCCGTGATGCTGTGCGGCAGCGGCGGCACCGACGTCGAATTGAGTAAACAGCACGCCGTGGCGCTGCCGCCGCTCAACACGCTGCTGGCGCGCGACCTGGTCGAGCGCAGCCGGGTCTCGCCCTTGCTCCGCAGCTGGCGCGGTCGGCCGGCCGCCAATGAGCCGGCGCTGCTGGACGTCCTGCTGAAGGTGTCGCAGATGGCCTGCGACCTTGACGGACTGGCGGAACTCGACATCAATCCCTTGCTGGTGGACGCGCAAGGTGTGCTGGCACTCGATGCGCGGGTGCGCGTACGCAACGCGCAGGCGCTGGTTCCGTTGGCCATTCGTCCGTATCCGCACGGCCTGTCCGAATCGGTGCAACTGGCGGGAGGCGAATTGCTGCTGCGGCCGATCCGTCCGGAAGACGGGAATCGCCTCAAGTCGTTCTACGAAAACGCTCCGGCCACGGATATGCGATTGAGATTCTTCCTGTCCCGCCGCGAGGTGCCCCAGTCCGAATTGGCCCGGTACAGCCAGATCGATTACGACCGGGAAATGGCGTTCGTCGCCCTGGCGCCGGTGGACGCCCAGGGACGGCAGGAGATGGTCGGGGAAGTGCGGGGCATTTGCGATCCGGACAACCGTACGGCGGAGTTCGCGATGCAGGTGGCAGCCGCATGGCAGGGCAAGGGCCTGGGCCGAAAGCTGCTCGGCAAACTCCTGCAGCACTTGCGCGAGCGCGGGACCGGCGAGGTGGTCGGCCAGTGCCTGCCCGAAAACGCAGCCATGGCCGGGCTGGCCAAGTCCCTGGGATTCACCGTGGGCCAGGGAGCGCCGTCGGAGTACACCTCGCTGCACCTCGCGCTGCGCTGAGGATCGCGGTACCGGCTGATACCGGACGTGGCAAGGCGTACACAGGGGCGGTTCTGACACCGTTCGGCTTAATCTAGATCAATCCCACCCGCAGCCGGTCCCCTCATCATCGCGTGCTCGGAGAGCTCTTTGAAACCCATCCTTGCCGGAGGAGACACGCATGCAGGTAACGCCGCAAACCGCGGTGCCGGAGCCGGAAAGGGCGCAGACGCGGCCTCTCACCGGCAATGAGGCGATCGCGCGGGGCGCCTGGGAAGCCGGCGCGCGGCTCGCGGCCGCCTATCCCGGCACGCCCAGCACCGAAATCCTCGAATCGCTGGCGACATACCCGGCCGATGACCTGCACGCGCAGTGGTCCACCAACGAGAAAGTCGCGTTCGACGTAGCCTTCGGCGCTTCGCTGGCCGGGCACCGCGCGCTGGTGGCGATGAAGCACGTCGGCCTGAACGTTGCCGCCGACGCCTTCATGTCGCAAAGCTATATCGGCGTGCGGGGCGGCCTGGTGCTGGCGGTCTCCGACGACCCCGGCATCCACAGCTCCCAGAACGAACAGGACACGCGCATGTACGCCCAGTTCGCCAGCGTGCCGGTGCTGGAGCCCAGCGACGCGCAGGAAGCGCTCGATTTCACGCGCCTGGCGTTCGATCTCTCGGAACAGTTCGACACCACCGTGATCGTGCGCGGAACCACCCGCCTGGCGCATACCCGCAGTGCGGTGACATTGGGCTCCCGCACGGAAAGTGCGTCGCTCGGTTACCTCGAGGACCCGCGGAAGAACGTCATGATCCCGGCTTATGCCCGGCCGCGCCATGTGGCGGTGCTCGAGCGTGAGGTGAAGCTGAAGGCCTACCTGGACACGGCGCCGCTGAACCGCTGGGAAACGGGCGATGCCAGCTTCGGGATCATCACCTCCGGCACCTGCTACCCCTACGTGCGCGAATTGCTGCCGCACGCGAGCGTCCTGAAATTGGGCGCCACCTGGCCGCTGCCCGAAGGATTGTTGCGCCGCTACTGCGACTCGGTCGAGCGGGTGTTCGTCGTGGAAGAGCTGGAACCGGTCATCGAACGCGAGGCGCGTGCGCTCGGCTTGCAGGTCGAGGGCAAGAAGTTCTTTCCCCGCACGGGCGAGTTTTCGCCGGACGTGCTGCGTGCCGGCTTCGAGAAAGCCGGGGTGCTGGCGCCGCGGACGCAGGTTTCGAGCTGGACGCCGCCGCCGGTGGCGCGTCCGCCGGTGCTGTGCGCAGGCTGCCCGCACACCTCGTGCTTCATGGCGGTACGCGCCTCGGGCGCGCGCGTGGCAGGCGATATCGGCTGCTACACGCTGGCCTGCCTCGATCCCCTGCGCGGCCTGGAAAGCTGCGTGTCGATGGGCTCGTCGATCGGCAATGCGATCGGCCTGTCCAAGGCCGGCGATACCAAGCCGGTGATGGCGACCATCGGCGACTCGACCTTCCTGCATGCCGGCATCCCGTCGCTGATCGACGCTGTCTACAACGACGCCAACATCACCGTGATGCTGCTGGACAACCACATCACTGCCATGACGGGCGGGCAGCAGCACCCGGGGACCGGCAAGACGCTGCGGGGCGAAGATGCCTCCAAAGTCGACTACGAAGCGCTGGTGCGCGCCTGCGGCGTCAAGTGGGTGCGCACGGTGGACTCCTATGACCTCGCGGTGATGTACCAGACGCTGCGCGAGGCGATCGCCTACCGCGGTGTCTCCGTAGTGATTTCCAACCGTCCCTGCGTGCTCGACCCGGTCAAGATCAAGGGCCCGGCGCTACAGGTCACTGCGCAATGCAACGCCTGCCAGTCGTGCATGAACCTGGGCTGTCCGGCGCTGACCTGGTCCGACGAGACGTTCGAGGGCCGGCACAAGGTCAAGATCGACGCGTCGCTGTGCATCGGCTGCACCTTGTGTGCCCAGGTCTGCACCATGGGTAGCATCAAGGGCGTGGAACCCGTCGAGGCGGTGGCGCTATGAGCGGCGGCCCTTCACTGATGGGCGCCGCGATCGACCCGGCCTCAATCACGCCTGCGGATGCGTCCGCCGCCACCCGCAAAGTGACGAACGTGCTGATCGTCGGGGTCGGTGGGCAGGGCGTGATCATGGTTTCCAAGGCTCTCGCCTGGCTGGCCCAGTCCCGCGGCCTGGACGTGAAGCAAAGCGAAGTTCACGGCATGGCCAAGCGCGGCGGTAGCGTGTTCAGCCATGTGCGCTTCGGGCCCCGCGTATGGTCGCCGATCATCCCGGAAGGCGAAGCCGACATCCTGGTGGCGCTCGAGTGGGCCGAAGCGATGCGCTGGCTGCCCCACCTCAAACGCGGCACCGGCATGCTGCTTTGCGACACCAAGCGCATCGTGCCGCCGTTCGCCTGCCTGAACCGGCAGGCCGGGGCGCCGCTGCGCTACTCACGCGAGACGCCCGAGGAAGTCAAGGCGCACGTGCCCGAAGGCTACGCCATGGACGCCACCGGCATGGCCGAGGGCCTGGGCAACGAGCGCGCCTCCAATGTCGTGCTGCTCGGCGCCCTATCGGCGGCGCTCGATTTCCAATCCGATGAATGGGAACAAGCGATCGCCCAGTTCGTTCCGAAGAAGACGATCGCCGTCAACCTCGAAGCCTTCCGCGCCGGCCGTGCCTGGATTGAAGAGGCCCGGGTCGCGACACCGGTCCCGGCGCAAGCGCCGGAAACGGCCGAAGGCGCGGCTCTTGCGCCGGCCCCCGCGCACCGCAAGGCGCGCCTCGAAATCACGGCGCAGTGGTGCAAGAGCTGCGATATCTGCGTCAAGTTCTGCCCGGAGCGCTGCCTGCGGCTGAACAGCGAGCGCGTCGCCGAGCTCACCGATCCGAACAAGTGCACCGGCTGCCGCGTCTGCGAGTGGCTGTGCCCGGATTTCGCCATCCGCGTTCACCTGGACAACCCGGCCGTCGAAGGCTCCACCGCATGAATGCCCCGCATCCCCTGATGAGCGCGAAGCCTCCAGTCCAACTGATCTCGGGCAACCACGCCTGCGCGCTCGGCGCAGTCGCCGCCGGTTGCCGCTTCTTCGCCGGCTACCCGATCACGCCATCCTCCGAGGTCGCGGAACGGCTGTCGCGCGCCTTGCCGCAGGTGGACGGCGTCTTCGTCCAGATGGAAGACGAGATCGCCTCCATTGCCGCGGTGATCGGTGCCTCGATGGGCGGGGTCAAGTCGATGACGGCCACCAGCGGCCCGGGTTTCTCGCTCAAACAGGAGAACATCGGCTACGCGGCCGGTGCCGAGATTCCGTGCGTCGTCGTCAACGTGATGCGCGGCGGCCCGTCCACCGGGATGCCCACCCGCCCGGCGCAGGCCGACATCATGCAGGCGCGCTGGGGCAGCCACGGCGACTATCCGATGATCGTCGTGGCGCCCGCGTCGGTGCGCGAGATCTACTACGAGACGATCCGCGCCTTCGACCTGGCCGAGCGGTTCCGCACGCCGGTCGTGGTGCTCTACGACCAGGTCATCGCGCAGCTCACCGAAACCGTCGAACTTCCCGACGAAGTGGACGCCGTCCGTGCGCGGCGCAAGTGGGCGAGCGGCCCGCGCGGTGAGTACCGCCCGTACGCGACCGGCGCCGATGGAATTCCGGCGATGGCGCGCCCGGGCGACGGCTATCGCGTCCACACCACGGGCCTGAGTCACGGCGAAGACGGCTTCCCGAGCCAGAACCCGGACACCGTCAGCCGCAACCTCGGCCGGCTGCTCGCCAAGCTCGAACCGCACCGCGACGCGATCGACTCGTGGCAGGAGATCGGCTGCGAGGATGCGGAGGTCCTGGTGGTGGCGATCGGCATCAGCGCCCGCGCCGCGACCCGCGCCGTCGACCAGTGCCGCGCACGCGGACTGCGCGTGGGGCTGTTCCGCCCGATCACGTTGTGGCCCTTTCCCCAGGACGGTTTGCGCGAAGCCGCGGCCGGCGCGCGGGCGGTGCTCGTGCCGGAGCTGAACGCCGGACAGTTGAGCCTAGAAGTCGAACGCATCCTGGGCCGGGAGAGGGTCGTAGGGCTTCACCGGGTGAACGGCGAACCGATCACGCCGGCCGAAATCGCGGCGCAAGCCGAAGCGCTCATCCACGGCGCCCCCAACCAACAGAGAGCCGAGCCATGATCATCGAATCGGCGAGCGCCTTCGACGTGCGCGAGTACCTGCGCGAAGACCGGATGCCGCACTTCCTGTGTCCGGGTTGCGGCCACGGCATTGCACTGCGCGCGCTGCTGTGGGCGCTGCACGAGCTGCAGATCGACAAGGACAAGCTGGCGGTGGTCTCGGGTATCGGCTGCGCCGGGCGCCTGTCGGCCTACATCGATGCCAGCACTTTCCACGTGACCCACGGGCGGCCGCTGGCCTATGCGACCGGCCTGGCGCTGGCGCGGCCGGATCTGCACGTGGTAGTCATCACCGGAGATGGCGACTGCCTGGCGATCGGGGGCAACCACCTGATCCACGCCTGCCGCCGCAATCTCAAGCTCACCTGCCTCATGCTGAATAACGAGGTCTATGGCATGACCGGCGGCCAGGTGTCGCCGACAACCTCCGAGACGCGCGTGACCAGCACGACGCCGCTGGGCAATACCGAGCCGCATTTCGATGCGTGCGCCCTGGCGGCCGCGGCGGGCGCCAGTTTCGTCGGCCGCGAAGTCACGCTGCATGTCCCCAAGCTGAAGGAGCTGATCCGCTCGGGTCTCGAGCACCCCGGCTTCGCCTTCATCGAGGTGCTTTCCGACTGCACCGAAATCTTCGGCCGCAAGAACGAAATGGGATCGTCGCCCGAGATGATGCTGCGCCAAACCAGCGAGCTGCGCCCCAGCGCCTATCGGGACACGGTGGACACGCCGTTTCGGCCCAATGACCTGCCCACGGGCATTCTTTCGAGGAGCGACCGTCCGGAGTACGGAGCCGCCTATCGCCAGGCCGCTGCCGCCAGCAAGCTCGCCGCAGCCGGAAAGGGCAGGAAATGACCGCCGCCAACCGCCTGGAAATTCGCATCGCCGGCAGCGGCGGCCAGGGTCTCATCCTGTCCGCCAAGATGCTGGCCGACGCGTTGGCCCGCGCTGGCCGGCGCGTCGCCCAGTCGCAGACCTATGAGCCGACTTCGCGCGGCGGCTTTTGCAACGCCGATCTGGTGATCGCCCAGGGCGAGGTCGATTTCCCGCTGGCCACGACGCTCGATTGCCTGGTGCTGCTGGATGGCATCGCCGTCAAGCCTTCCTGGCCGCTGCTCAAGACCGACGCGATCGTGATCGCCGACACGCGGCTGTGTCCCGAGCTGCCCGAAAGCGCTCACCGCAGCTATCGCCTGCCGCTCACGCGCAGCGCCATCGAGCTGGGCAGCGAGCGCGTGGCGAACATCGTTGCCCTGGGCGCGTTGGCCGTGATCGCCCGATTGTCCGACCGCAAGTCACTCGAGCAAGCGGTGCGCAATGACACGCCGCGCAGCTTCCTCGACCTGAACCTGGACGCGCTGGCCGCGGGATTTCGCCTCGGCGAGCAGGCGCTGCTCGAGCCCGCGCAGCCCGCCTGAAGGCTCGCGAAAGGGCGTTCAGTAGCTGATGCTGAGCGACGGCACGTCGATGTTCACGACCGGCCTGCCCAGCGACGCGCAGGTGGCCCGGGCGAACTCCTGAGCCCACTTTTCCTCGGCGAACCTGGCGGGACCGGCAGCCTCGGCCACGACCACCACCTTGTCGACCGCCAGGACCTTGCCGGTGGGACGCAACGGATCGCAGTCCAGCTCGATGAACTGCTGGTCGAGCCAGGCGCGGGCCGCATCCTGGGACATGGGCTGCACGTGGTTGAGGTCCATTCGTACGGGCGCCGTGCCTTCGAAAGTCACCGTCACTTCACTTCGCATGCTGAAAGCTCCTGTTTTTTCTTGCCGGGATGAATACCGCCATTGTTGCGCCAAACGGGAAGGACGGATAATGCCGGGCAATGAATCCGCCGGGCTGGTTCCTTACCGTGCAGTTCTGGTCCTATCGGGCCGGCGGTTTCGTGGTCCTGAACATCCTGGACGACCCGGCCTGGCTGGCGATGATTTTTTGCTAGCGGCCTCACCGGCATGGGCTTCGAACGGCCCCTCGCCGATCTGGCGCAAGGAGGGTGCCGCCTTATTTGCATACACTTCGCGGCTGTCTTGCATACACTTCGCGCCTGTTTTCGCCTTTTTTCGGCCCGCGGTCTGGAGGCCCCATGAAATTCCGCTTTCCCATCGTCATCATCGATGAAGACTACCGTTCGGAGAACACTTCCGGCCTGGGCATCCGCGCCCTGGCCCAGGCGATCGAATCCGAAGGCTTCGAGGTACTGGGCGTAACCCGCTACGGCGACCTGTCGCAGTTCGCGCAGCAGCAAAGCCGCGCCAGCGCCTTCATCCTGTCGATCGACGACGAGGAGTTCACCCCCGGCCCCGACCTGGACCCGGCGGTGGTGAACCTGCGCAGCTTCATCGAAGAGGTGCGCCGCAAGAACAGCGATGTGCCGATCTATGTCTATGGCGAAACCAAGACCTCGCGCCACATTCCCAACGACATCCTGCGCGAGCTGCACGGCTTCATCCACATGTTCGAGGACACGCCCGAATTCGTGGCGCGCCACATCATCCGCGAGGCCAAGAGCTACCTGGAAGGGGTGCAGCCGCCGTTTTTCAAGGCGCTGCTCGATTACGCCGAGGACGGGTCCTATTCCTGGCACTGCCCGGGGCATTCGGGCGGTGTCGCGTTTCTCAAGAGCCCCGTGGGCCAGATGTTCCACCAGTTCTTCGGCGAGAACATGCTGCGCGCCGACGTGTGCAATGCCGTCGACGAGCTCGGCCAGTTGCTGGACCACACCGGGCCGGTGGCAGCCAGCGAGCGCAACGCGGCGCGCATCTTCAACGCCGACCATTGTTTCTTCGTCACCAACGGCACCAGCACCTCCAACAAGATCGTCTGGCACCACACCGTGGCGCCCGGCGACGTGGTGGTGGTGGACCGCAACTGCCACAAGTCGATCCTGCACTCGATCATCATGACCGGGGCGATCCCCGTGTTCCTGAAGCCCACGCGCAATCACTTCGGCATCATCGGCCCGATCCCGCAAAGCGAGTTCGAACCGGCTGCAATCAGGGCCAAGATCAGGGCCAATCCGCTGCTGCGCGGCGTCGACCCGGACAGCGTCAAGCCGCGGGTGATGACGCTGACCCAGTCGACCTACGATGGCGTGCTCTACAACACCGAGACTATCAAGAACATGCTCGATGGCTACGTGGACACGCTGCATTTCGACGAGGCCTGGCTGCCGCACGCGGCATTCCATCCGTTCTACGGTCCCTATCATGCGATGGGCAAGAACCGCGTGCGTCCCAGGGAGTCGCTGACCTTCGCGACCCAGTCGACCCACAAGCTGCTGGCCGGCATCAGCCAGGCCAGCCACGTGCTGGTGCAGGAATCGCAGAATCGAAAACTGGACCGGCACCTGTTCAACGAGGCCTACCTGATGCACACCTCGACCAGCCCGCAGTACGCGATCATCGCGAGCTGCGACGTGGCCGCCGCGATGATGGAGCCGCCGGGCGGCACGGCGCTGGTGGAGGAGTCGATCCTGGAAGCCCTGGACTTCCGCCGCGCGATGCGCAAGGTGGACGATGAGTACGGCAAGGACTGGTGGTTCAAGGTCTGGGGCCCGGACAAGCTGGCCGACGAGGGCATCGGCCGCGCCGACGACTGGATCATCAAGGGCGAGGCACGTACCGCCAAGTGGCACGGCTTCGGCAACCTGGCCGAGGG